>NZ_JAMYQH010000024.1:0-102605 GCF_040320765.1 Mesorhizobium sp. M0618
ACAAACTCCAACTTCCCATCCATCACGCTGGTGTTCCCAAATGGCATCGCGAACCTCCCGGCGCAAAGCACGCCAAACTGTTCGCGATGTCCTCGCACACCTGTTCGCGATGTCTCCGGTCCAAACAGGGGGGAGATCGGCAGCTTGGCCGCTCTGCCTATCTCTGCACCGTTTGTAACTGGCGAAAGCATTGGAGACATCCGATCTCCCTCCTTGCGGGGGAGATGGCCGGCAGGCCAGAGGGGGGTGCTGTCCCGCCGACATAAAAATGCCTTTGCAGCGCCAGTCGCTCTGCGTTGACCCATGGTCAGATCTGCCCTTTCCCTGCAAAATGGCCCACCACAACTCACGAGAACCCCATGCGACAACTGATCTCCACCGGTTCGCCCTTCGAAAAGACCGCCGGCTATTCGCGCGCGGTGGTGCAGGGCGATTGGTGTTTCGTGTCGGGAACGACCGGCTACGATTATGCGACGATGACGATGCCCGATACGGTCGAGGCACAGACGCGCAATTGCCTGGCGACGATCGGCAAGGCGCTTCGTGACGGCGGCTTCGAGATGACCGATGTGGTGCGGGCGCATTACTACATCACCGACCAGGCCTTCGTGGACATCGTCTTCCCGATCCTCGGCGAGACGTTCGGCGACATCAGGCCGGCGGCGACGATGATCGTCTGCCAGCTCAACAGACCGGAAATGAAGATCGAGATCGAAGTGACGGCGCTGCGGCGCACGGCATGAAAGGCAGGCCGATGAAAGTCCGGCGTATCGTTGCCAACATCGAGACATCTAATATCGCGGCGGCGAAGCGCTTCTATCAGGACGTGCTCGGCCTCGACGTGCTGATGGACCTTGGCTGGATCGCGACCTACGGTTCCGATCAAGAGATGCAGGTGCAGGTCAGCTTCATGGCGCAAGGCGGCTCCGGTACGCCGGTGCCGGATCTGTCGATCGAGGTCGACGATGTCGATGCGGCGCTCGACGCCATGAAGGCCGCCGGCTTCGCCATCGAATACGGACCGGCCGACGAGCCCTGGAGCGTGCGGCGCTTCTATGTGCGCGATCCGTTCGGCCGGCTGGTCAACATTCTCTCGCACAGGTGATGGTTTAGCTCGGGTTCCTCGCCCCCACGTGAGTGGGGGAGAGGTGGCTCGGCGAAGCCGAGACGGAGAGGGGGACTGGCGCTACGGTAGCCAGACCAGCGATTGCCGCGGGCTAAGCCAGCGCCCTACGAAAGCCCCCTCTCCGGCCGCTTCGCGGCCACCTCTCCCCCGCCTTCGGCGGGGGCGAGGAACCCAGGTTCTGAGAAGCCTGGCGCGGCGGCATGCGGCATAGCTGCGCCTGTTCTGCGCCGCAGTGTTTTTCCTCCCCTTGCATGCAACTCACTTGGCGTTTAGCAAAGCGCCGGTTCAAATTCTTTCTGGGACGGTTCTCCATGGCAACGAAGCATCTTTTCCTGCTCCCCGGTGACGGCATCGGTCCCGAGGCCATGGCCGAGGTCAAGAAACTGATCGCGGTCATGAACGACAAGCTCGGCAGCGGTTTTGCCACCGATGAGGGGCTGGTCGGCGGCTGCGCCTATGACGCGCATGGCGCGGCGATCTCCGATGCCGACATGGAAAAGGCGATGGCGGCCGACGCGGTGCTGTTCGGCGCCGTCGGCGGTCCGAAATGGGATGCGGTGCCCTACGAGGTGCGCCCTGAGGCCGGCCTGCTGCGGCTGCGCAAGGACATGGAGCTGTTTGCCAACCTGCGCCCGGCCATCTGCTACCCGGCGCTGGCGGCGTCCTCCTCGCTCAAGCAGGAGGTGGTCGAAGGCCTCGACATATTGATCGTGCGCGAGCTGACCGGCGGCGTCTATTTCGGCGAGCCGAAGCAGATCATCGATCTCGGCAACGGCCAGAAGCGCGGCATCGACACGCAGGTCTACGACACGTTCGAGATCGAGCGCATTTCGGGCGTCGCTTTCGAACTGGCACGCACGCGCAAGAACCACGTCACCTCGATGGAAAAGCGCAATGTGATGAAGTCGGGCGTGTTGTGGAACGAGGTCGTCACCCAGACCCACAAGGCACGCTATTCCGACGTCAAGCTCGACCACATGCTGGCCGATGCCGGCGGCATGCAGCTGGTGCGCTGGCCAAAACAGTTCGACGTCATTGTCACCGACAATCTGTTCGGCGACATGCTGTCCGACATCGCCGCCATGCTGACCGGCTCGATCGGCATGCTGCCGTCGGCCTCGCTCGGCGCGCCTGATGTGAAGACCAAGAAGCGCAAGGCGCTCTACGAACCGGTGCACGGCTCGGCGCCCGACATTGCCGGCAAGGGCATCGCCAACCCGATCGCCATGATCGCTTCCTTCGCCATGTGCCTGCGCTATTCCTTCGGCATGGTCGATGAAGCCGACCGCGTCGAAGGCGCGATCGCCGCCGTGCTCGACGCGGGCCTGCGGACGAAAGACATCATGTCCGATGGCATGACCGAGGTCGGTACGGTTCAGATGGGCGACGCGATCATCGCCAAATTCCTGGGCTGATATCGTGACGGTCGACGTCCGCTGGCCGACGATCGAGGACGCGACGGCGCTCGCGGCCATATTGTGCGAGATGGCGGTTCACTACCGGCAGCCACCTCTCAATGCCGGCCGGGCCGTGTCTACCGCACGAAAATGGCTTGGCGAGGAAAGCCCGGCCTATCCGCATTTCGCGCTCGCCTTCGTCGAGGGCGAGGTCAGCGGCCTGGCGTCGGTGGCGATCGCGCATCCCGGCATCGATCTTGAGCGGCTGCTGTTCCTCAAGGATTTGTTCGTGCGCGACAAAGCCCGCAACGCCGGCGTCGGCCGAGCAATGATCGGCTTTCTCGCCGATCATTGCCTGCGCGAAGGCATCGGCCGCGTCGACCTGACCACCGAGGACTGGAACGAAGGCGCGCTGCGCTTCTACGACCGGCTTGGCGCCGAACGCCACGGCCAGAAGGTCTTTCTCAGACTTTCGGGCGATGCGCTGAAGGCGGCTAGACCCTGACACCCGCCGGCACCGGCCCCCACTGGTTTTCCCGGGCCTGCGTCGGGATCAGTGCGAAGACCAGGATGATCAGGCTGCCGATCGTCGGGATCAGCACCACCAGATAAAGCCAGCCCGACAGGCCGATGTCATGAATGCGGCGAACGGTCATGCCGAGGCTGGGCAGCAATGTCGCCAGAACGAAGGTGCCGCAAAGGCCAACAGTTACCGCCGCCGATACGCTGCTGTCGAAATTGCCCATTTCGTTGTCGGCGAAAAGGCCGATGCCGCCGATGACAAGCAGCGAGACCATCCAGAACAGGAAAAAACCCCAATATTCCTTGCGACGGGCGCGACCGGCGAAATTGAAATAGTTCTGCGTCAAGCCACGCCAGAAATAGCCCCAGAGATCACTGGGCTCGGCTATCTCGGAAGACCGACCGAAATGCTGCGCAGGAGACGGCGCCGCTGCAGGCGGAACGCTGGCCTGGGCCGGTGCGGCCTTGATGCTGGGGTCTGCGGCCGCCGGAGGGGCGGTCGGAGCAGCGATCGAAAAGACGTCGCGCGCCTGGCCGCCACCCGGCTGGAACTCGACGGCCGTGCCGTTGGGCATGGCGGTCTGCCGGCGCAGGTTCTCGCGGGTGAAGGTGTAACGGTTGCCGTCGGCCCCGGATATGAAGCCAAAGCCCTGGTCCTCGTCGTAGTGAAGAACTTCGCCCCGCATTTGCCACCCCCCGCTCGCCACGTCCCAGCCGAAGGTGGCACAGGCCTGCGCCGATGGGCAAGCCAGCATGGCTACCCTCTTCGCGGCAAATGAAGCATAAGGCATCGAGTGCAACCGCCTTCGACAGAAGCAGAACATGACAGTCGAGAGTCCTGACAGTAAAACCGTGATTGAAGATGGAGTGGAAAGAAGACCTCCCAGGCTGGCCATCGACGCCACCGGCCTGACGTTCTGGCCGTCCGGCCAGGGACTTGTCGGCATCCCGCGGGTGGAAAGCTTTCTCGTCAGCGCGGCCCTGGCCGATCCCGACCCTTGCGTGGAGGTGGTGGCGTTCCGACCGTGGGAAGGCCGGTTTCGCCCCCTCGCTCCTTTCGAGCAGGACCATGTCGCGACGGGCGAGATTTCACCCTGGCGCCTCAAACGATGGCCTGGGAGACGCACGGCGATGTCGCAGGCCCTCGAAGCGGTGAGGCAGCAGCCATGGGGCAAGCGCGACGCCGACCGCCATCTTGCAAAGACGGTGACCCATGGCCGCAAAGGGATTGCCTATCAGGCGACCAGGCTGCTGATCCGGGCCTATCGGCTGTACCAGCGGGCGCGGACCCGGTCGGCCCCGCGTCAGGTTCCAAGCCAACCGGACGAGACTGAACGCGGCTTTGTCCTGATCAGCCATCACATTCTGACCGGGGACGACCGAGCCGCCGTCTCCGGGCGCGCCGGTGGCCTTGCGTTTCTTTGCCACGACCTCATCCCGACACTGCGCCCCGACATGGTTGGTATGAGCCCTGGCGAGGCTCGCTACGGGTCATATCTCGAGCACCTCGTGCGTTCCGGCGCGCCGGCATTTTGTGCCTCCGACGAAGTTGGTGCGACGCTGACCGATCATATGCAACAGGCAGGCGTCACGCAGCCGGTGGTATATCGGTTTCCGATGCCGTCCATCCTGTACGAAACGGCTTCGCGCATGGGCGAGACTTCGCGCATCGAGGCCGACGAGCCGTTCGTGCTCTATTGCTCGACCATCGAAGTGCGCAAGAACCACATCCTGCTGGCACGGATATGGCAGCAGGCGCTCGACGAGGGCGTCACGCTGCCGCGGCTCGTCTGCGCCGGGCGCTGGGGCTGGATGATCGATCCGCTGCGCGCCTATCTCAAGGCCCATCCGAGATTGCTTGAGCGGGTTACGTTCACCGGAGCGATCAGCGATGAGGAGCTCATCCGATATTATCGCAGCGCTTCCTTTGGCGTCTTTCCCTCGCATATCGAGGGCTGGGGCTACGGCGCCTCGGAATGTCTCGATTTCGGCGTTCCCGTCATCGTCTCGACAGCGCCGGCGTTGATCGAGGCGAGCGGCGGGCTGATGCCGGTGGTCGATTCCAATGACCAGGCCGGCTGGTACGCTGCAATCCGCAGGATGGCGGAAGACCCGGACTGGCGCTCGTCGCTGACGGAACGCATCGCAAAGCAGCATCGCCCGACGGCGGCATCGGCCAGCTGGGCTGCCATCAAGGCTGGCCTGCAGGCAAGCGCGTCGCTCCGGCCGAAGTCCTAGAGCAATTCTAGGAAAAGTGTGAAGCGGTTTTCCGTCTAGAATTGCGTCAAAACAAAGAGTTAGAGCAGATCGCCGTTTCCGTGAAACGGTGAAATGCTCTAGGTGGGCCGCTTCTTCGCCTTCTTGTGCTTGGGCGCGCCGGTGGTGTCGAATTTCGGCTTGCCCGGCTTCTTCGCCCATGGCTTTGCCTCATGCGCGGTGGCCGGGCGCTGATCGACTGCTGCTGGTGCACGTTTTTCGAATTTGCGCTTCGGCGCGTTGGGGTCGAACGGCGCCTTGCCGCGATGCGGCTTCTTGTCGGGGCTTGGCGGCTGGTAGCCGGCGCGCGACAGATCGGGCGTGCCCTCGAGCCGCTTCACCAGGATGTTGCCTTGCAGCTTGCGATCGGGACCGATCGCGGCCAGGAAGCGGTCGGCCCAGTCGGCTGATATCTGCACGTAGGTCTCTTCCGGCTGCATCTTGATGGCGCCGATCTCGCGCTTCGAGATGCTGCCGGTGCGGCACAGCATCGGGATGAGCCAGCGCGGCTCGGCATTTTGCCGGCGCCCGATCGACAGCGAGAACCAGACGCTGTCACCGAAATCGTCGCGGCGGCTGGGCGCCTCGTCGCGGCGCGCGAAACCTTCGCCTGCCGGTCTTTCACGCGACGGCGTGAAGGGCGCGATCTCCATGAGGTCCTCGGGCGCCGAGCGGCTGGCGCGGCACTGGCGCACGAAGGCGGCAGCCACTTGCTCGGCGCCATGTCTTGCGAGCAGCGCGTCGATGAAACCGCGCTCGTCTTCCTTCACCGGCTCGTCGAAAACCGGATCGGCCAGGATGCGCTCGTCGTCGCGCCGCATCACGTCGTCGGCGGAGGGCGGGCTCGCCCATGTCGCCTTGAGGCCGGCGTTCTGCAGCAGCCGCTCGGTGCGCTTGCGGGCGCTGTTGGGCACGATCAGCGCGCTGACGCCCTTGCGCCCGGCGCGGCCGGTGCGGCCGCTGCGGTGCAGCAGCGTTTCGGGGTTGGTCGGCAAATCGGCATGGATGACCAGTTCGAGATTGGGCAGGTCGATGCCGCGCGCCGCGACATCGGTGGCGATGCAGACTTTTGCGCGGCCGTCGCGCATTGCCTGCAGCGCATGGCTGCGCTCGTTCTGGCTGAGCTCGCCGGAGAGGGCGACGACGGAGAAGTTGCGGTTGTTGAAGCGCGCGGTCAGATGATTAACGGCGGCACGCGTGTTGCAGAACACCAGCGCGTTCTTGGCTTCGTAATAGCGCAGAACGTTGATGATGGCATTTTCCCGGTCGGGCTGGGCGACGCTCAGCGCCCGGTATTCGATGTCGAGATGCTGCTTCTCCTCGCCGGCGGCCGAGATGCGCACCGCATCGCGCTGATAGCCCTGCGCGAGCGTGGCGATCGAGCGCGGCACCGTGGCCGAGAACATCAGCGTCCGGCGTTCGGCAGGAGCGGCGTCGAGGATGAATTCGAGGTCTTCGCGAAAGCCCAGATCGAGCATCTCGTCGGCCTCGTCGAGCACCACCGCCTTCAGCGCCGACATGTCGAGCGAGCGCCGGGTGATGTGGTCGCGCAGCCGGCCGGGCGTGCCGACGACGATATGGGCGCCGCGCTCCAGCACACGCCGCTCCGAGCGCATGTCCATGCCGCCGACGCAGGACGCTACCGTGGCGCCGGTCAGCTCATAGAGCCATTCCAGCTCGCGCGTCACCTGCAGCGCCAGTTCGCGCGTTGGCGCCACCGCCAGCGCCAGCGGTGCCGCGGCGTGGCCAAAGCGCTCCGCGCCGTCGAGCAGGGTCGGCGCCAAAGCGAGGCCGAAGGCCACCGTCTTGCCGGAGCCGGTCTGCGCCGAAACCAGCGCATCGGCCTCGCCGAGTTCCGGCGCCACAACCGCCTTCTGGACGGGCGTCAGCTCGGAATAGCCGCGTTTTTCCAGCGCCCTTGCCAGCGCGGGAACGAGTGCATCGAAGTTGGACATCTTACTCTTTCGGAATTCGGATTCTTATATGCCCAGCAATGGGCCTGTCTTCGGCGGGCGTCGGGACGCTCCATGAGCCGGATGGTCATGCCGTTCGTACTTCGTGCCGCCGCGATTGTACAGGGCAACAGGACGCTCATCGCAATTGACTCTTGACGCAAACCGCGTAAAAGCCCGCTTTGAACGGGATCGTTTTTTCGATGCGCGGCCTTTTGATGGCTCTTCTTGCATTCGATGCCCCCAGCCTCAATGCACATCATTGGGCCGGGCGCGTCGGCGCGTCCCCTCGTTCCAGCAAAACCCCATTCTTGGCCAAAAAAACTACCAAAACCACCACCAAAACGGTGTGATTCCCTTGGCCTAACCACCCTCTCCCGGGTTCGGCCCGGGGGACGGAACCCGCACCGGCCAGCGGGTTTCTCCAAAAACCAAGCGGAGAGGGACAGGAGATTTTTCGATGAGTTTCAAGGTAGCGATCGTCGGTGCCACGGGCAATGTGGGCCGGGAAATGCTCAACATACTGGAAGAGCGCGGCTTTCCGGTAAGCGAAGTCGTGGCGCTGGCGTCGCGGCGCAGCCAGGGCACGGAAGTGTCGTTCGGCGACCGCACGCTGAAGGTGAAGACGCTCGACCAGTATGATTTTTCCGACACCGACATCTGCATCATGTCGGCTGGCGGCAGCGTCTCCAAGGAATGGTCGCCGAAGATCGGCAAGCAGGGCTGCGTCGTCATCGATAATTCGTCGGCCTTCCGCTACGATCAGGACGTGCCGTTGATCGTGCCGGAAGTGAACCCGGACGCGATCTCGCTGTTCACGCGCAAGAACATCATCGCCAATCCGAATTGCTCGACGGCGCAGCTGGTAGTGGCATTGAAGCCACTGCATGACTTCGCCACCATCAAGCGTGTCGTCGTCGCCACGTACCAGTCGGTGTCGGGCGCCGGCAAGGAAGGTATGGACGAACTCTTTACCCAGACCCGCGCGGTCTTCGTCGCCGATGGCGTCGAGGTCAAGAAGTTCACCAAGCGCATCGCCTTCAACGTCATCCCGCACATCGACGTCTTCCTTGATGACGGCTCCACCAAGGAAGAGTGGAAGATGGTCGCCGAGACCAAGAAGATGCTCGACCCCAGGATCAAGCTGACGGCGACCTGCGTGCGCGTGCCGGTGTTCATCGGCCATTCGGAAGCGGTCAACATCGAGTTCGAAAAGCCGATCACCGCCGACGAGGCGCGCGATATCCTGCGCGAGGCGCCGGGCTGCCAGGTCTTGGACAAGCGCGAGGACGGCGGCTACATCACGCCGCTGGAATCGGCCGGCGAAGACGCCACCTTCATCTCGCGCATCCGCGAGGATTCGACCATCGACAACGGCCTGTCGATGTGGATCGTCTCTGACAATCTGCGCAAGGGCGCGGCGCTCAACGCAGTGCAGATCGCCGAGCTGCTGGTCGAGCGCGGCCTGATCCAGCCGAAGAAGAAGGCGGCTTAGTTTTCGCTCACGGGCCGTATCGCCGCTGCCGCGGCGGGCCCTCCGCGGGGGCGCCGGACGACCGGCGGCCCGCAGTCGCGGGCTCGGCCTTCGGCCGGGTGCTGAAGGTTAGCGAAGGCATTGATGGATGCCGATCTCCCCACGAGGGGGAGATCGGCAGCTCTGGCCGATGCGCTACGCTCTGTTCTCCCTGGCCAGCTGGTTCAACAGCCCCAGCGCCTCCTCCGCCCGGTCGACCGGCACGAACAGATGGTCGTGGTAGAAGGCCGAAACCGGGTTCACGCCCATGCCGGCGGCGGCGAGGCGCGTGGTGATGGCGGCGAGAAAGCCGACGGCTTCCAGCGACGAATGGATGTTGAGCGTGACCATCCGGCAGCGGAATGACGCGGTCAGTGCCGCAGCGATGGCCTTCTCCTCGTCTACGATCAGCGTCATGCCCCCGCGCTCACGAAACACCATCACCGGCTCGAGGCCTTCCGGCTGAACGACGCCAGGCGCCAGCGTGGCGAAGATATAGGTGCATGCCAGCAGCTCCGGCGTCATCGATGCCAGCAGTGTCTTCAGATCGGTCTCGCCGGTCATTTTTCTCTTCTCTCGACTGAAGTGGTGGGCCGCAGCCCGCAACTCCTCAATATCCACGCCCGTCGGGTGCCGATAGCCTGCAAGGACGACATGGCGGTGTCGCTGGCGGCTGGGCTTGCAGAGCTGTCGCATCGCACAATAAAGGAGGTGAGGGCCGATGGCGGTCCGTGAAAGGCCTTCGATGATCGTTCGCCCGCGCCCCACATTCCTGCAGCTGTTCTTCATCATGCGCGGTTCGGTCGTGCCACGCATCCTGCCGCAGATATTGGGCTTCGCGCTTTATTCCGCGATCATCCTGGCCGTGGCGCGCCGGTTCCAGCTTGATTTCAGCGTCTTCAACATCACGCCTTTCGGCCTGGTCGGCGTGACATTGTCGATCTATCTCTCGTTCCGCAACAACGCCGCCTACGACCGTTGGTGGGAGGCGCGCAAGCTGTGGGGCGCGCTGGTCTTCGAAATGCGCAACCTGGCACGCGCCACCACCAGCCTCATCCCGGACCAGACCGAACAGCGCGCCTTGCTGATGGAAGCGCTCGCCTTCTGTCATTTCCTGCGCGGGCAGTTGCGCAAGATCGACAGCATGAAGGATGCCCGCGCCTTCATCGACGCCGAGGCGGACAAGGCAGCAGCCTTTTCCAATCCGGCGGATGAGATGGTCAGGCGCATGGGCCGGCGTGCCAATGCGCAGCGCCGGGCGGGCGACGTCGACTCGATCGGCTTTCGTATCCTCGATGAGAGGCTCGCGTCGATCGCGGCCATCCAGGCCGGCTGCGAGCGGATCGCCGGTACGCCGTTACCTTTCGCCTACACGCTGCTGGTGCATCGCACGGCCTATATCGTCTGCCTGCTGCTGCCGATCGGCCTGATCTCGACCACCGGTTGGGCGACGCCGCTGTTCACGGCGCTGATCGCCTACACCTTCTTCGGCCTCGACGCGCTTTCGGAAGAGCTCGAGGATCCGTTCGGCACCGAGGCCAACGACCTCGCCCTCGACGGTCTCTGCCGCGTCTGCGAGATCTCGGTATTCGAGGCGCTGGGCGAAACGCCGCCGAAGATGATCCCGGCGGAAAAGTTCTATTTTTCGTAGGCGAAGGCGCGCGGGTTTAAAAGAATCCGCCCCGCTGTCGGATCGCGGCCCCATGCCACGTCCTTGGGTCGACCCCTGCGAAAGGGCTCGACCATCAGGAGGGACCACCATGAGCATTTCCGAAACCGCGCCCGTCTCGCCGGGCGCTTTGTGGACCGGCCGCGTGCTCAGCGGCGTCATCGTGCTGTTCATGATCTTCGACGGCGTCATCAAGCTGCCGCCGCTCGATGTCGTCACCCAGACGATGGTGCCGCTCGGCTGGCCGGCCGATGCCAATGTCGCGCGCATGCTTGGCGTCATCGGCCTGATCTCGACCGCGCTCTACGCCTTGCCGCGCACCGCGGTGCTCGGCGCCATCCTGCTCACCGCCTATATGGGCGGCGCCATCGCCACCAATGTCCGCGTCGACAACCCGCTGTTCTCGCACATTCTGTTCGGCGTCTATCTCGGCATTATTCTGTGGGGTGGCCTGTATCTGCGCGATGCCAGGGTCCGCGCGCTGATCCCGTTCAGCCGATAGATCCGCTCGAAGCATCGCTTTCAACTCGAAGCCTGGAACCCTTTGCCGGGCAATGTCTTAGGGATCGAATCGCCGAGTTGCGAGTTAGAGATTCGCTTGGCGGCGGAGGCGGCTCCTATCGGAGAGGAACGACGATGAAGAAAACGATGCTTTTGATGGCGCTTCTGGTGCCGCTCGCCGCTTGTTCGCAAACGGAAAAAGGCGCGGCCGTTGGCGGCCTCGGTGGCGCTGCCGTCGGTGCGGCGGTCGCTGGCGATCCGGTTGAAGGCGCCGTCGTCGGTGGTGCTGTCGGCGCCGTTGCCGGTGCGCTGATCGGCCGGGCAAGCGAGAGCGGCGAATGCCGCTATCGCGATCGGCGGGGCCGCGTCTACATCGACCGCTGCCCGAGCGGTTATTGATCGGCAGCTCTTACAGACAGAACCGAACAGCAAAACGGCGGGCCTTGGCCCGCCGTTTTCCTGGATGCGATAGGGCAATACTTATTCGGCGGTGGCGGCTTCCGCCTCGGCCGGTGCTGCTGCGGCGGCCGCAGCCGCGGCAGCAGCGTCTTCCTGCGCCTTCTTCAAGAGCGAAGCACGTTCCTGCGCCTTCTTGCCCGGCTCGGCCTTCTTCGGGTTGGAACGGGCGTCGCGCTTGACGAGGCCGGCCTCGTCGAGGAAACGCAGCACGCGGTCGGTCGGCTGGGCGCCATGCGCCAGCCAATGCTTGACGCGGTCGGCGTCGACCTTGACGCGTTCGCCGTCCTTGGGCAGCAGCGGGTTCCACGAGCCGATCGACTCGATGAACCGGCCGTCACGCGGCGAACGGGCGTCGGCAATGACGACGTGGTAGTAAGGACGCTTCTTCGAGCCCGCACGGGCCAGTCGGATCTTCAAGGGCATTTATTTTCTCCTAAAAAGGCTGATTTGGTTGATCGGTTGGTGGCTGGTTTCTCAGCCGGCTTTCATCACGCCGTTGGAAGCGGCGATCTGTTCGTGGTGGCGGATCACTTCGCGGACGACGAAGTTGAGGAATTTTTCCGCGAAATCCGGGTCGAGATGGGCATCCTTCGCCAGCTGGCGAAGCCGGGCGATCTGCTGCTGCTCGCGTGCCGGGTCGGCCGGGGGCAGGCCATGCGTCGCCTTCAGCACACCGACCGCCTTGGTGCAGCGGAAGCGCTCGGCCAGCATGTGGATGAGGGCCGCGTCGATGTTGTCGATCGAGGCGCGGTAATCGGCCAGGAGAGCGCGAGCGTCGGCCATGTCCTTCTCTTCGTTCATGGCGTCCTCACTTCTTCTTGCCAAGGCCGGGCAGGCCGCCGCCCATTCCGGGCAGGCCGGGGAGCTTCATGCCGCCGGGCAGTCCGGGTAGGCCGCCGCCGGGAAGGCCTTTCATGCCGCCGCCGAGGCCGGCTGCTTGCGCCTGCTTCTGCAAGGCTTCGAGCTGCTTGGGATCCATCTTCGACAGGTCCGGCATGCCGCCGCCCATCATGCCGCCACCCATCATGCCGCCACCCATGCCCCCGGGGCCGCCCGGCATCATGCCGCCGAGGCCCATCTTGGACGCGAGGCCGCCCATCATGCCGCGCATCAGGCCGCCGCCTTTGCCCTTGCCGCCCATCGCCTTCATCATGTCGGCCATGCCGCGATGCATCTTGAGCAGCTTGTTGATTTCGGCCGCGTCGGTGCCGGAACCGGCGGCGATGCGCTTCTTGCGCGAATGCTTGAGCAAATCGGGATTGGCGCGCTCGGCCTTGGTCATCGACGAGATGATGGCGAGCTGGCGGCCGAACATCTTGTCGTCGAGACCGGCGGCGGCCATCTGGTCCTTCATCTTGCCCATGCCGGGCATCATGCCCATGATGCCGCCCATGCCGCCCATCTTCGACATCTGCTGAAGCTGGCCGGCGAGATCGTTCAGGTCGAACTTGCCCGACTGCATCTTCTTGGCCATCGCCGCCGCCTGCTCGGCGTCGATGTTCTCGGCGGCCTTTTCGACGAGCGAGACAATGTCGCCCATGCCGAGGATGCGGTCGGCGATGCGCTTGGGGTGGAATTCCTCCAGCCCGTCCATCTTTTCGCCAGTGCCGATCAGCTTGATCGGCTTGCCGGTGACGGCGCGCATGGAGAGTGCAGCACCACCGCGGCCGTCGCCGTCCATGCGGGTCAGGACGAGGCCGGTGATGCCGACGCGCTCGTCGAAGCTCTTGGCCAGGTTGACGGCGTCCTGGCCGGTCAGCGAATCGGCGACCAGCAGGATTTCGTGCGGGCTCGACACCTTCTTGATGTCGGCCATCTCGACCATCAGCGGCTCGTCGATATGGGTGCGGCCGGCGGTGTCGAGGATGACGATGTCGTGGCCGCCGAGCTTGGCCGCCTGCACGGCGCGGCGGGCGATGTCGACCGGGGACTGGCCGTCGATGATCGGCAGCGTGGCGACCTTGACCTGTTCGCCGAGCTGACGAAGCTGCTCCTGCGCGGCGGGGCGCCGCGTGTCGAGCGAGGCCATCAGGACCTTCTTGTTCTGACGCTCGGAAAGACGCTTGGCGATCTTGGCCGAAGTGGTCGTCTTGCCCGAACCCTGCAGGCCGACCATCATGATGACGACCGGCGCCGGGGCATTGAGATCGATGGCGACGCCCTCGGCGCCGAGCATCTCGACCAGTTCGTCATGGACGATCTTGACGACCATCTGGCCGGGCTTGATCGATTTGACCACGGCAGCGCCGACGGCCTTCTCGCGCACCTTGTCGGTGAAGGAGCGCACCACTTCCAGCGCCACGTCTGCTTCGAGCAGCGCCCGGCGCACCTCGCGCAGCGCCGCCGAGACATCAGCCTCCGACAGGGCTCCGCGGCCGGTGAGGCCGTTCAGGATCGAACCAAGACGTTCCTGTAGCGATTCAAACATTCGTTTTCCTTTTCCCCGGCATCCGGATGATGCCCGAGAGGTAATGCGTTCGCGCCCAGTGTCCAACCAAAAGCCAAAACCAAAAAGCACCCGGGGGCGCTCAGCGCTGCCGGGTGTTGGCCTCCAGGATCGATTTACAGCACTTCACCTCAAAGAGGCTTCGGCGTCCTGGTCGGCTTGCTCGGAGGGATACTCGTCGCGGAATTCGGGGCGTGTAGACAGGAAATCGGCCGCGGAGTCAAGACAAAGACCGGATTGCGTCGTTCCCGGCCTGCAATCAGGCCGTGCTCGCCCGGTCCGGAAGCTCGGCGGCAACCCTGAGCGGCGAACGCGGATGTAGAAGCAGCACGATGGTCAGCAGGCTGCAGGCGATGCGATGAGAACCGCATCCGACGTCGCCCAGCCCGGTCCTTCGAGCGGCCTGGCATTGAACAGGGCGAAGGAATTGTAGCTTTCCTGATGCGAGATCAAGAGAAACCCGGTCAGGTTGTTGCCGAGATGAGCACCCAAGGCGGCGCCGAGATTGCCGGTTGCGTAGACGACAAGTGTCAGCAGCAGCGCGAAAGCGGCGATCGACGCCAGCACGCAAGCATTGATGGCTGGTGACGAACTCGCACTCCAATGCAGCGAGGTGAACAGCAGGGCCGGCAGCAGGGCCCAGACGAACGGGCTCGTGAACCGGCTGGCGAGACCGCGCAGCAGGTAGCCGCGAAACAGCAGCTCTTCCGAAGAGGTCTGCACCAAGGTAAGCGCGGCGATCGGGATCGCAAACAGCAGCCAGGATGACAGGCTGATCGGGCCACGCGTGATCTGCGGCTGCAGCAGATAGAGCAGGATTTCGGATATGAACGACGTGATCAGCACCGCGATCAACCCTTTGAGGAAGCCGGGCCATGAAACTCGTCGGCTGTTGCCGAGCAGCGCCGACAGCTTCTCGCCATGCACCCAGCGCATCGCGACCCACAGGCCGATCCAGATGCCGGCAAACGAGACGAGCGCGGTGAGGATGCCGAGGGGCGAAGCGAGGAAGCCCTGAATGCCGGATGATGGGGTCGCCTGCCAGGCGATGAAGGCATAGGTGCCGCCGACCAGCACGGCCACGGTGGTTGCTGCCCAAAAAAGGACCACGATCCCCGTTCCGAGCAACAGGCGCGGTAAGGTCGTCCTGGCGTTCGGCGAATGCCTGTAACGCTCGAAGGCGGCCGGATCGATGGTCACGCGGGCTCCTTTGCCAAAGTCATCGCCTATTGACTAACCGATGGCCTGGAAAATCGGAATGGTTTTCCGCAAAGGACTAAGCCAGAGCAAAAGTCGGCGCAGGAGAGCGCCGCCTGCTGGCGGCCGCTGCTGTCGCAGCGGCCGCTTGCGCCGATTGTCGTCAGCGAACGACGTACATGATGCGCCGGGTCTGCGGATCGATCAGCGCCCGCTGGCCGTTCACATAGACATAGCGGTAATTGTAGTCCGGAATCTCGCGTAGCTCGACGGTGTCGGGCAGGGTCGCGCCGGTCACCACTTCGCCTTCGAGATAGATGGGATCGAGGCGATGCGTGTCGACATAGGTGCGGACTTCAGCCGGGGGCGAAGGGAAGTCATCTACGACCGGATCGCTGGCGATGATCGCGCCGGTATAATCGGTCGAGTAGTTGCCGATGTCCTCCGGCGGCGAGACGACAGCAACGCTGGAGCGCCGTTCCGTCAGCACCACCCGGCTGCCGCCTATATCGGCCGTCACATAGTCGGAATAGACCCAGCCCTGGCCGCCGGCCTCGGCTATGGTGCACCATTTGCTGTTTTCGATGCAGCCATTGAGCGTTGCCGACTGACCGGCGGCGAGCACGCCGATCACAGGGTATTGCGGGCCGGGCCCGGCGCGCACGTTAAGATCGGTGACGGCTGAGACGGCGGTATCGGCAAACGCGGCGCCCGACATCACGGTCAGCATTCCGGCTACCGCAGGAAACAATAGGGATTTCATGGTTTCTCTCCGTTTTCATGGTCCCTCGCCAGCGAAAACGGGGCAGCAGCTCATGCGTTCCCGCTAAAGCGCCTGCGCCAACTCACGATTTGTTCCGTGTTCTTTCGGCAAATCGGTCAGAAGTTCGTGAACGAATTCCAATTTCCGCGCCGTGACGTCCGAAATGACGAAGGGGTAGAGGTCGGGCAGGCCCATGCAGCGGTTGATCGAATTGGAGGCCTCCGACAGCACCAGCCAGCGGGCAAGGATCTTTTCGAAAGGCTCCGGCGCGGTCGCCGGCTCCGAGGGTGCTGCCTGCAATTCGCCGCCGGTGTCGCCGCGCGGCAAGTCGTTGGCCTCCACCGTCTCCAGCCGGCCGAGCGGAAAGTTCAGTGCGTGCACCATTTCCAGCGTGTCGGTGATGTGCAGGTGATGAGCCCAGGTCTCGGCCCAGTCCTCCCAAGGATGCGAGGTCGCATAGGCCGAGATGTGGCCCTGCTGCCAGTCGGGCGGCGCACCATCGGCATAATAGGCCTTCAGCGCCTGTTCGTAATCGGCGCGGTCGTCGCCGAACAGTGCGCGGAAAGCTTCGAGCCTGTGCGGATCGTCGCGGATGAGGCGGTCCCAGTAATAGTGCCCGAGCTCATGGCGGAAATGGCCGAGCAAGGTGCGGTAGTTCTCGCCCATCTCGACGCGCCGCTTCTCGCGCTCGGCCGAATCCGCCTCGGCGACATTGAGCGTGATCAAACCATTGTCGTGGCCGGTGAGGATCCGCTCGCCACCAGGGCCGCCGCCGATCGGATCGGCGAGGAAGTCGAAGGCCAGGCCGACCTCGTGGGCAGGAGTCTGCTTGGGGACTACCGGCAGCCCGAAGGCCAGCAGCGAGTAGATGGCGCGCTTCTTCGCCGCTTCGACACGGATCCAGCGGCGGCGGTTGCCGTCGACGGAGAGATCCGGGATCAGCTGGTTCAGCACGCAGGCGCGGCAAAAAGCGTGACCCGGTTCCGCCATCCAGTTGCAGGCGCATTCGTCGGCGTTGGTGCACTGGAAGACGCCGTCGACGCCCGCCAGCGCAAAGCGCGCGTGCTCGGGATCGTAGAGCACCGGGTTCCCGCAGTTCAGGCACTTGGCGTTCTCGAAATAGATGCGATGGCCGCAATGGGGGCAGTCGAAGAGTTTCATGTCGGTCTCAATTCACCGGAGGTGACATAGATGTTCACGGCGGCCCGTGCCCAACGCGAACAGCCGCGCGGCGTTCCGCATTTTGTCGAACTTGTTGGAACATAATCTCTGCAGAACGAGGTTTCGCAAAGCGAAGACCAGGTTCCACCTGTCGTTGGTTCCGTCCTTCGGTTCGGATCATGTCCTCGCCGCAAGCTGGGTGACAACCTGTCTTGCCACCGCTTCGCCTGACAGCCGTGCGCCGCCACAGGTCTGCATCAGCGGACCGGCCAGATGCTCGCCGGCGAAGAAGATCTTGTCGGCCACCGGCTGCATGAGTGCGGCGCGCGCCAGTGAACGGCCGGGGCGAGCGGCGGCATAGGCACCGCGCACGAAGCGCTCGCCGCCCCAATTGGTCATCATGGCGCGTCCGACATGCTTGCGCGTATCGCCGCCGAAGATGCCGCACAGCCGGTCGACGACGAAGTCGATGCCGGCCGCCTCGCCGGCCGCCGACATTTCCCAGGCGAAATCGCCGCCGACGAAGCCGACCATCAGGTCGAGGTCGAACGGGAAGCACAGGAAATAGATGTCGTGCCTGGCCATCCGTTCGATCAGCAGGTCGTCGAAGGGCTGCAGCCCGAGCCTGGTGCCCGATATTTCGACCGGCAATTTGGTCAGCATGCCCATCGGCAGGTCGAAGAAGGCGCCGAAATGCGTGTCGGGCAAGGCCGGCGAGAACGCGATCTCCTCGAAGGCGAGCACCGCCGGCGAAGCGGTGACGATCACCGCCTTGGCGCGGACGGTGCCGCGATCGGTGACGCAGGCGACGCCCGGCACGTCCCACAGGATCTCGCGCACCGGCGTCGAAAGTTCGACCGGCACGCCGGCGCCGAAACGCGCCACCAGCGCGCCAAGGCCCTCCTTGCTGAAGTAGTTCGGGTCGAGATCGGCAGCGGCCTGGAAGTCGAGGATCGAGATTTCGTCCTCGTCGGCACCGAAATCCATCGGCCCGGCGAAGGTGGCGGCGGCGCGCGGTGCATGGCCTTTTGCCAACAGCGCCGAAAGACGATCGTCATCTCCGTCCTTCACTTCATGCTTGGCCAGCAGTTCGAACAGCTTTGCGTCGGCGGCCTTCATGTCGGCTTCTTCCGCTTCGCTCGCCTTGCGCTCGCGGTAGTAGAGATGATCGACGTTCATGTCGTGATGATGCAACGTCCAGCCTGCCGCCTGGGCTTCGGGAAAATAGGGATTGCGGTCGGCCGCATGCAGCCAGGCGCAGCCGATGTCGAAAGGCACGCCGAAATGCTGGTCGCTGGTCCAGGCTCGCCCGCCGATTCGGTCTATCGCTTCGAGCAGCGTGAAGGAAAGCGCCGCCGCCTGCAAGCTCCTGGCGGCGGCAAGACCCGCCGAGCCGGCACCGATGATGACGACATCAACGTCTTGCATGCAGCCCCCCTGCCACAATAATCACTTGATCCTAGGCAAATTCCACGGCATTCGCCAGCATTGCAGCGGTGACAGTGACAAGTGCGCGTTTCGCTGGCAAGTTCGCAATTGGGACGTGATTCAGGCAACCAGGAGATCAACATGGCAATTCTTGCCAAGGGAAAGATGTTTGCAGCGGCCGTGGTGGCGGTGCTTGCGCTGGCGACGGGCGCACAGGCGGCAGCCAGCTGCGGCAAGACCGGCGCCGGCTTCGACGCCTGGAAGCAGGACTTTGCCGCGCAGGCCAGGTCGGAAGGTGTAGGCGCCAAGGGGCTGGCCGCTCTGGCCGGGGCAAACTACGCGACAAAGACGATCTCAGTCGACCGCGGCATTCACAAGGCCTTCAGCGGCTCGGTGGACGATTTCATGCGGCGTCGTGGTGGCGCAGCGATTATTTCCAAGGGCCGGTCGCTGAAAAAGTCGAATGCGGCGCTGTTCTCCAAGATCGAAGCGAATTACGGCGTGTCGCCGGGCGTGTTGCTCGCCATCTGGGGTATGGAAACCGGCTTCGGTTCGGCCATGGGCAACCAGAACACCGTCTCTGCCATTTTGACGCTTGCCTATGATTGCCGCCGGCCGGGGTTCTTCTACCCGCATGCCATCGCAGCCCTGAAGCTGGTTGATCGCGGGGCGTTGACAGCCTCGTCGGTCGGGGCCGCGCATGGCGAGATCGGACACACGCAGTTCCTGCCCGGAAACGTCCTGAAATATGGCGTCGGTGGCGGAAACCTGCGCGACAAGAGCACGGCGCTGGCTTCCACCGCCAACTTCCTCAAGGGGCATGGCTGGCGGGCGGGCGCGAGCGCGAGTGCGAATATGGGCGCGATTGCCGGCTGGAATTCCGCGAGCGTCTATCAGCAGGCCATCGCCCGCATTGCCACGGCGATCGACGGCGATTGACGGATCATGCTCCGGGCAGAAGGCCCCGGCTATTTTTGACTTGATCGGAAACCCGGCGCGAATGTCGGGTTTCATTTGATTTCGAGCGTGTAGGAGCAACCGGCCAGGGTCTTGCCGGGGTGGGACTCGACGGTCGAGACGTTGAGCTTGACGTCCGTGGAGAAGGTCAATCCTTCCGACTCTTCGGTGCTTTGGACAACGACCTTCTCGCCAAGGAATTTTTGCGGCGTGGAAAAACGGCCATGACGTTGAGTTCTTCGGCAAGCTCCGGCGCGGCAACGCCGTCGAGCACGGCCATCGGCCCCGCTGCGGTAAACACGATCGATCCCGTCTCGCGGTTGAACACGCGGATTTTGGCCGGCAGTTCGTATTGGCTGAGAAACGGATTGCCCGAGGCAACCTCCTTCCAGCCAAGCGTTTCAACGGCACCCGATGCGCTGGACAGCCACAGGGCAAAGTCGTTGTAGGCCGGAACGTCCGCCCTGCACTCGATCAGCGCGGGAAGGTCGAGAGAAGCGGGGTCGAACTCCTGGCCGGCGGCCGGCGTCGCCAGAACAACCAGCGGCGCCAGGCAGCGACCGAACCCGCGCATCCGCGCTACTTGGTGCGGTTGCGCGCGGCCAGCGTCCTGAGCCGCAGCGCATTGAGACGGATGAAGCCGGCGGCGTCCTTCTGGTCGTAGGCGCCGCGGTCGTCCTCGAAGGTGACCAGCGCATCCGAATAGAGCGTCTTCTTCGACTTGCGGCCGGTGACCATGACATTGCCCTTGTAGAGCTTGAGGCGCACCGTGCCTTCGACGTCTTCCTGGCTCTTGTCGATCATCGCCTGCAGCATCAGCCGTTCGGGCGCGAACCAGAAGCCGTTGTAGATCAGCTCGGCATAGCGCGGCATGAACTCGTCCTTGAGGTGGGCGGCACCTCGGTCGAGCGTGATCGATTCGATGGCGCGATGGGCTGATATCAGGATGGTGCCGCCTGGTGTTTCGTAGACGCCGCGCGATTTCATGCCGACGAAGCGGTTCTCGACCAGGTCGAGCCGGCCGATGCCATTGTCGCGGCCAAGATCGTTGAGTGCCGCCAGCATGGTCGCCGGCGACAGTTTCTTGCCGTTCAGCGCGATCGGATCGCCCTTCAGGAACTCGATCTCGATCTCGGTGACGGTATCAGGCGCGTCCATCGGCGAAACGGTGCGCTGGTGGACGAATTCGGGCGGCTCCACCCACGGGTCTTCCAGCACCTTGCCCTCGGAGGACGAATGCAAAAGGTTGGCGTCGACCGAAAACGGTGCGTCGCCCTTCTTGTCCTTCGGCACCGGGATCTGGTGCTGCTCGGCGAAATTCATCAGGTCGGTACGCGATTTGAACGACCAGTCGCGCCACGGCGCGATGACCTTGATGTCGGGGTTCAGTGCGTAAGCTGAAAGCTCGAAGCGAACCTGATCGTTGCCCTTGCCGGTGGCGCCATGCGCGATCGCGTCGGCGCCGGTTTCCCGGGCTATATCGACCAGATGCTTGGAGATCAGCGGCCGCGCGATCGAGGTGCCGAGCAGATAGGTCCCTTCATAGACGGTGTTGGCGCGAAACATCGGGAAGACGAAGTCGGACACGAATTCCTCGCGCACGTCGACGACGCGGATGTCCTTGATGCCCATCATCTCGGCCTTGCGACGGGCCGGCTCGAGTTCGCCGCCCTGGCCAAGATCGGCGGTGAAAGTCACGACTTCGGCGCCGAGTTCAGTCTGCAGCCATTTCAGGATGATGGATGTGTCGAGACCGCCGGAATAGGCGAGCACGACCTTCTTGACGTCTTTGGCCTTGGACATTTCTACTCCGTCGATGGCGGACGCCCCAGCCTGGGCGTCACGGATTGTCGCAGCGCCTTTTAGCAGGAACGGCAGAGCGAGCAAGCACACGTGCATGCATGGCTTCTGGTCCAGTCCATGGCGAGGGGTGGGCAGGGAAAACAACCTGCTGCAATCAAGGGCTGCATTTGCTGGAGGGATTTAATCAAGTTTTCACGCTCCGTCGCTAATATGACGACAAGCTGTGTAGGCGAAGTGCCGAGACGGCCTTGCCTCGTCGCGGGCACCCTCGGGCTGGGCCATTCCTGATGCGCGTTATATCATGTATCGCCACGGAGCATAATCTGTGGCTCGTCCTGCTGGCGGCGCTGATGTGCGTCACCGGCTGCTGGGTGACGATCGGCCTCTTCGACCGTGCCAGGAAAACCGCCGGCGTGCAGATGCGGGGCTGGCTGTTCCTGACCGCAGTCGCGGCCGGTTCCTCGATCTGGTGCACGCATTTTATCGCCATGCTGGCCTATGAGCCCGGCGCGCCGATCACCTTCGATCCGGTCTTGACCATGGTGTCCCTGGTCATCGCCATTGCCGGCACCGGGCTGGGTTTCACCCTCGCATCCGGCAAGAGCCGGCGCCTGGCCCCGGAATGGGGCGGCGTCGTCGTCGGCCTGGCGATCTCGGCCATGCACTACACCGGCATGATGGCCTATCACGTTGCCGGCATCGTCGAATGGGACGGCTCCTATGTCGTGGCCTCACTGGTCATCTCGGCGGTGTTCTCCGCCCTGGCCGTCGGCCATGCCGTGCGCCGGCCATACCGCTGGTCGCACTATCTCGCCATCGGGCTGCTGGTGCTGGCGATCGTCGGCCTGCATTTCACGGCTATGGCCGCGGTGGCGGTGACGCCGCTGTCCTTCATCAGCACAGGCACCAATCCCGATATTCTGGTGGCAATGGCGGTCGCCGTCGCCGTGGTCGGCCTGATCGTCGCGGCTACCGGCTTCGCCAGCTATCTGATCGACGAGCGTGGTCGTTTGGAGAGCTTCGAGCGGCTTCAGCATCTCGCCCTCAACGACGCCCTTACCGGCCTTCCCAACCGGGTCTCCTTCAACGACCGCCTTGACCATGAAATCGACCGGGCATGCGAGGGCGAGGACACAATGACGGCGGTCATCGTCATCGATCTCGACCGCTTCAAGGAGATCAACGACCTCAGGGGGCATGCGGCCGGCGACCAGGCACTCAAGATCGTCGCCCGCAGGCTGTCGAAACTCATCGGCGAGGGCGAATTCGTCGCCCGGCTCGGCGGTGACGAGTTCGCCGCGATCAAGCGCTTCAAGGATCAGAAGGACCTTCTCGGACTGGTCTCGCGACTGGAGAAATCCCTGTTCGAGCCGTTGCGGCTCGACGATTTCGAAATCGCCGCCGGCGCCAGCATCGGCGTCGCCGTCTATCCGCGCGACGGGGCCGACCGCGAGCGGCTGGTCAGCAATGCCGATCTTGCCATGTACCGAGCGAAGAACGACGTCACGCGAGCCGTCTGCTTCTACGAATCCGCCATGGACGAGACGGCGCGGGCGCGCCGTGCCTTGGCCACCGACCTTCGCCAGGCGATCGACCGCGGCGAGCTTTCGCTTCACTATCAGGTGCAGACCTCGGTCCCGACCGGCGCCACCTGCGGCTACGAGGCGCTGCTGCGCTGGACCCATCCGGTGCACGGCATGATCCCGCCCGCCGAATTCATCCCGATTGCCGAGGAGAACGGCTCGATCATGGCGATCGGCGAATGGGTGCTGCGGACCGCGTGCCGTCAGGCTGCCTCATGGGACAATGGCCACAAGATCGCGGTCAATCTGTCGCCGGTACAGTTCGCCCATGCCGATCTCGCCAAGCTCGTCCATCAGATCCTGATCGAGACCGGGCTGTCGCCGAAACGGCTGGAGCTGGAGCTCACCGAATCGACGATCGTCGCCGACAAGGTGCGCACGCTGCATGTGTTGCGCCAGATCAAGGCGCTGGGGGTGACGATCGCGATCGACGATTTCGGCACCGGCTATTCATCGCTCGATACGCTGCGCTCGTTTCCCTTCGACAAGATCAAACTCGACCGCTCGTTCATGGCTGACGTCGAGCGAAGCCCGCAGGCCAAGGCCATCATCCGGGCGGTGCTGACGCTGGGCCGCAGCCTCGACATTCCGGTGCTTGCCGAAGGCGTCGAGACGCATGTCCAGCTCACCATCCTGCAGGTCGAAGGCTGCAACGAGGCGCAAGGCTATTTCCTCGGCCGGCCCAAGCCGATCGACCAGATCACCGGGGACGCCGATGTCCGCAACGATCAACTCGTCGCGGAGGAGCCGGCGAGGATGCGGCTGAGCAGGCAGGCATAGGACGCCGCGGCCGGCCGTCCAGCGAATGCCGTGCGGACGCCTGCTGGATCGAGATCGGGTCGCTGCTGTGTCTGGTATCGTCATGGCGCATCCTGTATAGGCCTCGCAATCCCTTGGGGGCCGCTCATGTCGTTCATTCCAGACACCACCACGCTGATCCAGTTCGCCATGGCCACGGTCATCCTGGCGATCACGCCGGGGCCGGACATGACCCTGTTCGTCTCGCGCACGCTGAGCCAGGGCCGTGCCACCGGCTTTGCCTCGATGGCCGGCGCGCTGTGCGGCACGCTGATCCACACCACACTGGTGGTTGTCGGTGTCTCGGCGCTGATCGTCGCCTCGCCGATGGCTTTCTTCGTGCTGAAGATCTTCGGCGCCGGCTATCTCGTCTTCCTGGCCTGGCAGGCAATCACCAGGGGCTCGGCCTTTTCGCCGGAGAAGAAGACAGGCCCCGAGATTTCCCTGTTGCGCAGCTGGGCCGCGGGTCTTGGCGCCAATCTGCTCAACCCGAAGATCATCCTGTTCTTCATGACCTTCCTGCCGCAGTTCGTCTCCGCGCATGATCCGAACGCACCGGGAAAGCTGTTTTTCCTTGGGCTGATGTTCATTGTGCTGTCGGTCCCGGTGACGGTGCCGATGGTGCTGGCGGCGGAAAAGTTTTCGGCGGCGATGAAGGCCAGCCCGCGCGTCACACGGGCGGTCGACTATCTCTTTGCCGGCGTGTTCTCCGCCTTCGCCCTCAAGATCCTGACGGCGCAGGCGAAGTAGGCGCCGTCATCCTGTCCGGCCATCCTCTTTTGATCCTGGTTCGCCTTGCCACCAGCTTGCGGCCCAGCGCCCGGCGCTGAGCCAGTAAAAGATACCACCGACCATGCCGCTGCCGATCACGGCCATGATGGCGCTGGTGTCCCTGACGACGAAGGCGGTGTCACCGCTGCGGTCGGGAAGCCCGAGGAAAACACCGGCAACCACCGCGCCTGCCAGCGCATAGAACAGCCAGTCGCGCCGGCCCAGGATTTCGGCAAGCAGGATGACGACAGAGGCCGGCATCAGGGCGAAATAGGCGACGAACAGAGCGGCGAAGGGAATTGAGAAATACAGGGAAGCCGTCGCCGTCGGATGCGCATGCTCCGGCGTGTAGCCGAGCGATGCCAGCAACAGGATGTTGAGGAAGGCGCTCGCCGCCAGCGAGGCGACGGCATAGCCGAACAGGATGACGGTGAAACGGACGAGGTAGCCGACGAGACGCGCCATCAATCTCGGCCCAGATTCTGTCGCGTGCCGGACCTGCGTCCAGCCAGAAGCCAGTAGACCGAACCGGCGGCGATGCCGGCGGTGGCGAGAAAACCCAGAAAGCCCGGATTGAAGACAAAGCTGCTGGCCGAGCGCGGCATGGATACGCCAAAGGCGATGGACGTGATCGCACCGGTGGCGGCGAAGTAGAACCATCCCCGAAGTGAAAACCGTTCGGCGACAAAGAGCGCCGGGCCGACGATCAACAGCGCGCCGATCGTTACGGTCAAGACGGCGAGCGGGAACGAGCCCAGCCAGTCGAAAGCGAAAATGATGGACCAGTTGCCGTCTTCGATGCCTTCCAGGAGAGCGATCAGCAGCACCGGCACCAGGATCGAGGTCAGCACCGCGGCGACATAGCCGACCGCCATGATGGCGAAGCGTTTTAGCCAGGCGAAGGGGCGGCTCACGCCTCGCCGTGCCCCGCTATCATCATCGCTTCCAGCGCCAGCCGGTCGACCTTGCGCATGCGCTCGGAGTCGGATTTGAGCTGGCCGCAGGCGGCGAGAATGTCGCGGCCGCGCGGCGTGCGGATCGGCGAGGCATAGCCGGCATTGTTGATGTAATCGGCGAATTTCTCGATCGTCTCCCAGTCCGAGCACTGGTAATTGGTGCCCGGCCACGGGTTGAACGGGATCAGGTTGATCTTGGCCGGAATGCCCTTGAGCAGCTTGATCAGGCCCTTGGCGTCCTCGATGGAATCGTTGACGTCCTTCAGCATCACATATTCGAAGGTGATGCGCTTGGCGTTCGACAAGCCGGGATAGGCGCGGCAGGCGGCGATCAGCTCGTTGAGCGGATACTTCTTGTTGATCGGCACAAGCAAGTCGCGCAGATCGTCATTGGTGGCGTGCAGCGAGATCGCCAGCATGACGCCGATCTCCTCGCCGGTGCGGAAGATTTCCGGCACGACGCCGGAGGTCGACAGCGTGATGCGCCGCTTCGACAGGGACAGGCCGTCACCGTCGGAAGCGATCAGCAGCGCCTTCTTCACCGCTTCGAAATTGTAAAGCGGTTCGCCCATGCCCATCATGACGACGTTGGACACTTTGCGGCCCTCGGCCGGCACGATGGCGCCGTCGGGCGTGTCGCGGTCGGGAAAATCGCCGAGCCGGTCGCGGGCGGTGAGCAGCTGGGCGAGGATCTCCTCAGCCGTTAGATTGCGCACCAGCTTCTGCGTGCCGGTGTGGCAAAACGAGCAGGTCAGCGTGCAGCCCACCTGTGACGAGATGCACAGCGTGCCGCGACCCTCTTCGGGAATGTAGACAGTCTCGATCTCGACCGGCCGGCCGGCGCCGTGCGGCGGAAAGCGGAACAGCCACTTTCGCGTGCCGTCGGCGGAAATCTGCTCTTCGACGATCTCGGGCCTGGCGACGGTGAAATGCTTGTCCAGCTCGGCGCGCAGATCCTTGGAGATGTTGAACATGCCGGCAAAATCGGAGAGGCCGCGCACATACATCCAGTGCCACAGCTGCTGGGCGCGCATTTTCGCCTGGCGCTCGGGCACAGTGCCTGATGCAACCAGAGCCTCGGCGAGTTCGACCCGCGTCAGGCCGATCAGCGACGGCTTTTCGGGCTGTGCCGCGCGGGCGCGCAACGCGTCGCGGGCGCCGTCAGTGGTGAGATCGAATGAAAGGGTCATGGTCTACGCCAATATAAGCGGTTTGCGGCCGATTTCACGCATCGTGCCGGAAAGGAAGCGCGGCGCATAGCACAGGTTGAGGGCAGAGTCATGCGGAGTGCGATGATGCACCCTCGCCAGAGATCCACCAACAGACCCAAAAACGAAAGGCCGGGCTTTGCGGCCCGGCCTTTCACTCAAAACAAAGCCTAGCCTATTTGCACTTGGCAATCGACGTCAGCGCCGCCGAAATGCCCTTCAGCGAGAAGACGTAGCTGGTCGGGTTGCCGCGGCCGGACTTCGCCGTCACCTTCATGTCGGTGCCGGTCTTCATGGCGGCGATCAGCACCGGCTCCTCGGCGGCATTCTCGACCCAGGCCGATTTGCCGCGGGTGAACATCGAAAACGTCTTCTTATCGATGGTCACGGTGGCCTTGGAGCCGTCCTGGAAGTTGTAGCCGGCAATGAATTGCGGCTCGTAGGACACTTGCTGGCCGGGCCGCTGGCTGACGAAGAAGAACATGTCGCCATGGTCGAGCGTCGGCGGCTGCTTGTCGGTCGGCACGGTCAGGACATAGCAGACCTTGCCGCCCGATGCCTGGTAGCTGTAGGTGCCCCAGGCATTGTGCTGGCCGATCTTGGTCGCAGACTGCGCCAGTGCCGGCGCTGCCACGGCCACCAGGGCCAGACTCGAAACTATAGCAATCAATCCGCGCATCGCTTTTCCCGTATTCCAAATGGTGCGGAGGCAGGCCGGCTTGGCGTCCTGCCCGTCGCTTCATTTTGATTTAATCTGGGTTACCAAACGGTGAATTTCCGAAGAGAAAAGGACCCTCACCCCGAGGAAACCGCCGCCATTCCCGCGCCGCCGCCTTGTGAGCGGCTGGCGCGACATCCCTTTGGCGACTTGGAGGCCACGAAAGCGGCAAGAGTTTGACTTTTTACGCTGTCGCAGAAAGCCGGCTTCAACGGCGTTCCGTGCGCGAGTTCAGCCGTTGTCGGCCATGGCGTCCCTGGCGGCCTGCCGGTGCGCAGTGGTGATGTGGGCACTGACGGCGGTGATCGCGGCGGTGAGCACGGCGATGTCGTCGGTGAAGCCAAGCCCGAAGACGAAGTCGGGGATGACATCCACCGGCAGCACGAAATAGCCGAGCGCGGCGAGCAGAATGCCTTTGGCGCGCAGCGGCGTGTTCTTGTCCATGGCGCAGTAATAGGCGGCCACCACCTCTTCCATGAAGGGGATCTGCCGCGCGGCCTTCTTGGCTGTGCGCCAGAATTTCTCGCGCACTTCGCTCTCGTCCGCCAGCTTGCCGCCAAAGCCGAAGAAATTAAAACCGGATTGTCGCGCCATCAGTCTCTCCTTGCAGAGCCCGTGCGCATCCCGGCGCATGCCCGCGGGGCAAAATGTGGTGAAACCCGACCCCCGCTACAAGATGCCGGTGCCGATTTGGGCCCGCCGAGGCGATACCAGGCCTCAGGCGCCGGCAAAACGGTTCATTTTCTTGGCCAGATCGATATCGAGCGCGGTGACGCCGCCGGCGTCGTGAGTGTTCAGCGTCACGTCGACTGTCTTGTAGACATTCGACCAGTCGGGATGATGGTCCATCGTCTCGGCGGCAAGCGCGACGCGGGTCATGAAGGCGAAAGCCTCGGAGAAATTCGCGAAGGTGAATGTGCGCTTGATGGAGGCGCCGTCTTCCGCCAGCGCCCAGCCGTCGAGACCGGTCAATGCGGCTTCAGCGGCTTGCCTGCCCAGTTTCTCTCTCGCCATGTCCATATCCTGTGCTATTCGAAAACGACCCTCACCATAGCGACGGATCGATGAGCGCGAAGCCCATAAACTCCATTCTCTTCGTCTGCCTCGGCAACATCTGCCGGTCGCCGCTGGCGGAAGGTGTCTTCCGCGCCGTTTGGGCCGAGCGCGGATCGGCCCGGGATATCCTGCTCGATTCAGCGGGAACCAGTGACTGGGAGGCCGGCTCTGCCCCCGATCGACGCGCGATCGCGATCGCGGTGCGGCACGGCGTAGACATTTCCGGACAGAGGGCGCGCAAGGTCACGCCGCAGGACCTCCACCGTTTCGACCTGATCCTCGGCATGGACCGGTCGAATGTCGCCGACCTGAAGGCGCTGGCGCCGGCGGCCGTGCAGGACCGCATCCATCTGTTCCTGGAGTTCGCGCAGGGAAAGGCACGCGACGTGCCGGATCCTTATCATGACGAGGCAGAAGCCTTCGCTTCCGCCTATCGCATGATCCGCGAGGCGTCGGAGGCGCTGGCGACAAGGCTGGAGGTGTGGGCGTCCGTGCCTGACAGCGGCCAGGCTTCCTCGACGATATAGGGTCCGCCGCCGACCGAATCGCGCGACGACATCAGCACGAAACGGCCGATGCGGAACGGCAGCGTCGAGAAATTGCCGCGCGCCGACAGATATTGGGCGACGTCCAGCGGAGTCGAATTGCGTAAGCGCGCCAGCGTCACATGCGGCATGAACTTGCGCGGATCGGCCGGGATGCCGAGCCGCTGGCAGATGCGGTCGATCTCGCCCTGAAGGGCAGCCAGACCGGGCGAGGCGGAAGCACCCGCCCACACCGCATGCGGCTTCTTCTGCCCGAAAGCGCCGACGCCGGACAGCGCCAGCGAGAAGGAAGGGCGGTGGACGCGGTCGAGCGCGTTGGCGATCTCGTCGGCGACATGGCCGGGGACATCGCCGATGAAGCGCAGCGTCAGATGGTAGTTTTCGACATCGATCCAGCGGGCTCCCGGCAAGCCGCCCCGCAGCAGGGACAGCGAAAGGGCAGCGTCACGCGGAATTTCGAGGGCGGTGAAAAGACGCGGCATGAAGAGCCTCCCTTCCTCGAATCGAACTGTCACCTATAGCGAATCATCGATAGTCAAACGGAGCAAGAGGTTTGTTGGCCACAGTCCCTGTTAAAAGCTTGCCGGGCGGAAACAGTTCCAATCCGCTAGGAATCGCCCGGCACTGCCGCGATCACCTTCTCTACCGTCGGCAGGATGCGTTCGACCATCTGGTCGACGCCTTTTGCGCTCGGATGCAGGCCGTCCTCGAGTTGCATGCCGGGCTGGCCGGCGACGCCGTCGAGAAAGAACGGGTAGAGCACGACTTCGTATTTCTTCGCCAGGTCCGGAAAAATGGCGTCGAACGCATTCTGGTAGTCGGGACCGAGATTGGGTGCGGCACGCATGCCGGCCAGAAGCACGGCAATCTTGCGCTGCTTCAGCTTGCTCAGCATCTCGTCGAGGTTCTTCCTGGTGATGTCGGGCGAAACGCCGCGCAGCATGTCGTTGGCGCCGAGTTCGAGGATGACAAGCTGCGTGCCGTCCGGCACCGACCAGTCGAGCCGAGCCAGGCCGCCGCTCGTCGTGTCGCCGGAGACGCCGGCATTGGCGACGATCACATCCTGGCCCCTGGCGCCAAGCGCGGCCTGCAGCCTGTCGGTAAAGCCCTGGTCCGGGCCAAGACCGAAGCCCGCCATCAGGCTGTCACCGAAGCCGACGATCTTGAACGGCTCGGCGCTCGCCGACGACATGGCGCCGCTGATGGCGAGGAAAACCATCAAGCCTGCGGCAATACTGCGTTTGAAAGACATGCGGCAGGCCCCATATGAGCTAGGAATTCTTCAGTCGACGGCTTCCGGCAAGCAGAGCCTTTCCAGATATAGGACGATTTCATTTTGACAGAAGCCGTCATCGCGCTGAAAGATGTATCCCTGACCCTTGGCGAGGGCGCTTCATCGGTCCATGTGCTGAAGGGTGTCAGCCTTGATGTGGCGATGGGCGAGGCGACCGGCATCGTAGGGCCTTCGGGTTCCGGCAAGTCGACATTGCTGATGGTCCTGGCAGGCCTGGAAAGGGTCGATTCGGGTACGGTCCGAATCGCCGGTGAGCTGCTCAACGGCAAAAGCGAGGACCAGATTGCTTCGTTTCGTGGCCGAAACATTGGCATCGTGTTCCAGTCCTTTCATCTCATTCCCAACATGACGGCGCTGGAAAATGTCGCGGTGCCGCTGGAACTGGCCGGCCATGCCGATCCGTTTTCGGTGGCGGCGCGCGAGCTGGCGGCGGTTGGCCTCAGCGACCGCGTCACCCACTATCCCGGCGAATTGTCGGGCGGCGAGCAACAGCGCGTGGCGATCGCCCGCGCATTGGCGCCGTCGCCGCGCATCCTGATCGCCGACGAGCCGACCGGCAATCTCGACCAGGCGACCGGGCGGCAGGTCGCCGACCTCTTGTTTGCCAAGGCGGCCGAGCGCGGCATGACGCTGGTGCTGGTGACCCATGATCCGGCGCTCGCGGCGCGCTGTTCGCGCCAGGTTTCGATGCGCTCGGGCCGGATCGAGGCACCGGCCCCCGTCAAGGTGACGGCCTGATGCCGCTGTCCCGGACGTTGAGGCTCGCGGTCCGCTTCTCACTGCGCGAGATGCGCGGCGGCCTGTCCGGCTTCCTGATCTTCCTCGCCTGCATCGCGCTCGGCGTCGCGGCCATCGGCGGCGTCAACTCGGTGGCGCGTTCGATCACCGCCGGTGTCGCCAATCAGGGCCAGACGCTGCTCGGCGGCGATCTTCGCTTCCAGATCAACCAGCGTGACGCCAGCCGGGCGGAGCGCAGCTTCCTTGACGGGCTCGGCACGGTTTCCCGGACCGCCAGCATGCGTTCGATGGCGCGTCTGGCCGACGGATCCGACCAGGCGCTGGTCGAGGCCAAGGCGGTCGACCATGCCTATCCGCTCTATGGCACGCTGGAGACCGAGCCGGCACTGTCGAAACAGGAACTGTTCGGCGAAGAGTTCGGCGTCTTCGGTGCGGCGGCACCCGATCTTCTGTTCGAGCGGTTGCACGTCAAGATCGGCGACCGGCTGAAGCTCGGCACCGCCACTTTCGAACTGCGCGCCAGGCTGGTCGCCGAACCGGACGCCGTGTCCGACGGTTTCGGCTTCGCCCCAAGGCTGATGATCTCGACCGACGGACTGGCGGCCACTGGACTGATCCAGCCGGGCAGCCTGGTCGAGAATGCCTACAAGATCCGGCTGCCGGCAGACGCCGACGAGGTGCGGCTGAAAGCCGTCCAGGACAAGGCCGCCACGGATTTCCCCGAAGCAGGCTGGTCGATCCGCACACGCAGCAACGCGGCGCCCGCGCTGTCGTCCAACATTGAACGTTTCTCGCAGTTCCTGACCCTGGTCGGGCTGACGGCGCTGGTGGTCGGCGGCGTGGGCGTCGCCAATGCGGTACGCGCCTATCTCGACGGCAAGCGCGGCGTCATCGCCACCTTCAAGAGCCTGGGCGCTTCGGGCGGCTTCGTCTTTGCCGTCTATCTCGTGCAGATCCTGATCATAGCCGGATTGGGTATCGTGCTCGGCCTTGTGCTCGGCGCACTGATGCCGTTCGCGGCGAGTGCGGCCTTGCAATCCGTCATTCCGGTGCCTGCCGAAGGCGGCTTCTATCCCGGCGCGCTCGGTATGGCGGCGCTGTTCGGCCTGCTGGTGACGTTGGCTTTCGCGCTGCTGCCGCTCGGCCGCGCCCGCGACGTGCCGGCAACCGCGCTGTTTCGCGAAATGGGGCTGGAAGGCCGCGGCTTGCCGCGCCCCGCTTATGTCGCGGCCGCCATAGGCATCGCGCTGTTGCTTGCGGCGCTGGCCATTCTGTTCTCGGGCGACCAGCGCATAGCCTCGATTTTTGTCGGCGCTACCGTCTTCGCCTTCCTGGTGCTGCGCGTGGTCGGCGCACTGGTGCAATGGGCGGCCAGGAAAAGCCCGCGCGTGCGCTTCGTGGCGCTCAGGCTCGCCATCGGCAACATTCATCGGCCAGGCGCCCTGACGCCATCGGTGGTGCTGTCCCTGGGGCTTGGCCTGACGCTGCTGGTGACGCTGGCGCTGATCGATGGCAATCTCAGGCGGCAGATCTCCGGCAGCCTGCCGGAACGGGCGCCGAACTTCTTCTTCGTTGACATCCAGAGCGCCGATGTCGCGTCTTTCTCGGCGCTGATCGGCAAGGAGGCCCCGCAGGGCGTGCTGGCCAAGGTGCCGATGCTGCGCGGCCGGGTGATGGCGCTGAACGGTGTCGATGTCGACAAGGTGAAAGTGCCGGCGGAAGGCGCCTGGGTGCTGAGGGGGGACCGCGGCCTGACCTATGACACCAGGCAACCGGAGAACGCGACGTTGACCGAGGGCAGTTGGTGGCCCGAAAATTACAGCGGCGAACCGCTGGTTTCGTTTTCGGCGCAAGAAGGCAAGGAGATCGGGCTGAAGCTCGGCGACACCATCACCGTCAATGTGCTGGGCCGCAATGTCACCGCCAGGATCGCCAATTTCCGCCAGGTCGAATGGGAGACGATGGGCATCAATTTCGTCATGGTCTTCTCGCCCAACACATTCGCAGGCGCCCCGCATGGCTGGATGGCGACGCTGACCGAAAAGAGTGCCTCGACGGCCGACGACGCCCGCATCCTCAACGCCGTCACCCGCGCCTTCCCCGCGGTGACGACGGTGCGGGTCAAGGACGCGCTCGATGTCGTCAACCGGTTGGTCGGGCAACTCGGCACGGCGATCCGGGCCGCCGCTGGCGTGGCGCTGATCGCCTCGGTGCTGGTGCTGGCCGGCGCGCTTGCAGCCGGCAACCGGGCGCGCATCCATGATGCGGTGGTGTTGAAGACGCTGGGTGCGACACGCACGACGCTGATATCGGCCTTCTCGCTCGAATATATGCTGATCGGGCTGGCCACCGCCATCTTCGCGCTGGCAGCGGGCAGTGCTGCCGCCTGGTTCGTCGTCGCGCGCATCATGACATTGCCGTCGCATTTCATGCCGGAGGTGGCGGTGGCAACCATTCTGTTTTCGCTGGTGGTCACGGTCGGCATTGGTCTCGCCGGCACCTGGCGGGTGCTCGGCCACAAGGCAGCACCGGTGCTGCGCAACCTGTGACGACAGGCCCGGAAAAGGCATCCTGGATTAAATCTTGGTAAGAAAGCCGTCCGGAAAGCCGAGGAATCGGCACTTGGTTGCCTCACGAACCGTTACATCCGGTTACGGTCTTGTTCTTGACGCGAATAACCATCATATTTCGCCACAGGCATGCTGGAGCCCTGCCAGCGGCGCCTGGGTCCGGAAGGACCTGACACCGGACGGGGCAGAAGCAATAGAGGACTACAATGGCTGATCCCATTCGCAACTACCAGACGCGCGCCGTGCCCGGCGTCAGCGTCGGTGCCGACATCGATCAGGGCCTGCGCGCCTACATGATCAAGGTTTACAATCTGATGGGGCTTGGCCTCCTCATCACTGGTCTTGCCGCTGTCGGCACGATCATGCTGGCCACCACCACCGATCCGGCTTCGGCTGTCGCGACGCTGCCAAGCGGCGAGATGCTGACCTCGTTCGGCTACGCGATCTTCGGTTCGCCGCTGCGCTGGGTGGTGATGCTGGCGCCGCTGGCCGCCGTGTTCTTCCTGTCGTTCAGGATTCAGTCGATGAGCGTCGCTGCCGCGCAGACCACGTTCTGGGTCTATGCCGGTCTCGTCGGCCTGTCGCTGTCGTCGATCTTCCTGGTCTACACCACGGCAAGCATCTCGCAGACCTTCTTCGCCACCGCCGCCGCTTTCGGCGCGCTGTCGCTGTTCGGCTACACCACCAAGCGCGACTTGACGGCAATGGGCTCGTTCCTGATCATGGGCATGTTCGGCATCATCATCGCGTCGGTGATCAACATCTTCCTGCAGTCGTCGGCGCTGTCTTTCGCCGTGTCGGCGATCGGCGTGCTGGTCTTCGCCGGCCTCACCGCCTATGACACGCAGAAGATCAAGGAGATGTATTTCGAGGGCGATGCTACCGATGTCGCCGGCCGCAAGGCGATCATGGGCGCACTGACGCTCTATCTCGACTTCATCAACCTGTTCATGTTCCTGCTGCAGTTCATGGGCGACCGCCGCTAGTTCAGCAGCGCTTGGACCATCGAGTTCCAGAAGGGCGGCCCAACGGCCGCCCTTTTCTTTTGTCTTGGCCTTTGCTGTTATTGCGAGCAGGGAAACGGCATGCATAAACAATGAGCAATATTGCGATCCGGCCCGCTACGGTGGCCGACCTCGACAGCGTCACGGACATCTATGCCGACGCGGTGACCCAAGGCACGGCGAGCTATGAACTGGAGCCGCCGAGCCGCGCGGAGATGGGTGTTCGATTCGACAGCCTGATGGCCGGCGGCTTTCCTTACCTGGTGGCGGAGAAGGACGGCACCATTCTCGGCTACGCCTATGCCGGCGCCTTCCGGCCACGCCCGGCCTATCGCTTCATCGTCGAGGATTCGGTCTATGTCGCGCCCGAGGCCAAGGGCCAGGGCGTCGGGCTCAAGCTGATGCAAAGCCTGATCGAGGCAGTGACGACGGCGGGCTTTCGCCAGATCATCGCGGTGATCGGCGATGGCCGTCCCGACAGTGCCTCGGTGCGGCTGCACGAAAAGCTCGGCTTTCGCTATTCGGGACGCCTCGAAGGTTCCGGCTACAAGCATGGGCGCTGGCTGGACACGGTGTTCATGCAGCTGTCGCTGAATGGCGGTGCCTCGGCGCCGCCCGATCCGAGCTCGCTGCCGGAGCGGAAGTTCCGCCTTAGAGGGGACTGAAGCGAGGAATTGGGGAATTGAAGAACTGAAGAAGAAGGCAGTTACATCAGGCGTCGAGTGCCCTTTTCTTCAATTCCGTAGCTCAAGCCTCTACAACCTTGAGCTTGCTGTCGAACACACCAAGCACGCGGCCAAGTTCCTGGCCGCGCTTCAGGATGCGGCCGCCGGCGGCGATGACGGCGAAGGCGCCCTGCTTGCGGGCCAGTTTCGGATCCTTGACGATCTGGAACAGCGGCACTTCACTGGTGCGGCGGAATACGGAAAACACGGCGCGGTCCGCAAGATGGTCGATGGCGTAGTCGCGCCATTCATTGGCGGCGACCATGCGTCCGTAGAGCCTGAGGATCTGGTCCAACTCGCGGCGGTCGAACCGTACCGGCTGATCGAGACGTTCGCGTCGCGCCTCGTGCAGCGGGATCAATATCGCGGATGCGTCCCCATCCCCCGTCCCGCCGCTGTCATCCGTCATGCCTCGATCCTTCAAAATGAATCTTTGCCAACCAAAGTTGGCGTGTTCGCGACTGAATTGCAAGGCCCGGCGAACCGAGCCCCGCGCCGCGCCGTTTTCGTCACGTCCAGTCACTTTTATGAAACGCCGTGTTGGAATTGGTGATGTTCCGCCACATTTCTGCCTTTTTTTATCCGCGCTCATGCCCCAATGTCCGACGAATTTACCGGTGTTGCCTGAGACGGTTCGGTCCGGCACCGGCTCGTAAACCCCAAGCCCCCCGCCCACGGGTCTGCGTCGGATCGAACCAACCTCGGCTCTTCCTCGGAAGAACCGGGTGCGACGATCCCAAAACCTAAATGACCGACGTCAGGAGCAAGCTGACGTCGGTTTTTTATTGGGTGGTGAGTCGAGTGCGGTTTCACCGAGCGTGCGTCCCCCTCACCCGGATTGCCAACCGAATTGCGAAGGGGCAATTCGGGACAATCCGACCTCTCCCCGAGGGGGAGGAGATCGCGGCGGCGCTTTACCTCTTCTCCCCTCGGGAGAAGGTGGCCGCGAAGCGGCCGGATGAGGGGCCTCCCATCCACAGTCTTAGCGAAGATGGGGGGCGCCGGCGTCCGTTACGGCTTGTGGATGAACGCGGCGCCGAGAATGGGACCGGGCATGCCGTCCTTGCCGACCGACTGCAGCAGCACGGCGCAGCCGCCCTTTTTGGCAATCTCGCTCATCGGCAGCTCGTAGCGCTGTGCCTTGCCATGCCACATGCCAGCGGTCTGAATCCCGGTGACGGCGTTCCAGTAGGTCATCTTGCGGCCGGTATTCTCGCCCTCGCCGACCTTGACCGTCTGCGGCGGGTCGAAATAGACGATGACGACATGGGCGTCGCTGGGGCCATTGCCGGCATCACCGGCGTCGATCGTCACACGGTCGCTGGTGCGGCTGACCTTGACGGCGACGCGCATGCCTTCGCCGTTCTTGGCCATGCGGGCGAGCGCGCCATCGACCTCGCCGCGGCTGGCGCCGTTGACGTGGACACGGCCGTTGATGACGGCCTGCGGCGTATAGACGGAGCGGCTGCCGAAGGCGCGCATGTAGTCGTATTGCCGCTCGGTGTTCTCCTTGCGGCCCAGCGTGTCCTGCCAGCCGAGATAGTCCCAATAGTCGACGTGATAGGCGAGCGCGACGATATCTTCCTTGGCGGCAAGTTCGGAGAACAGCGTATCGGCCGGCGGGCAGGAACTGCAGCCCTGGCTGGTGAACAGTTCGACCACGCCCAATGGCCTTTCGATCTGAGGCCTGTCGATCTGGACCCGGTCGGCATGGGCGCGATCGGATTCGCCGGCATGCCCGGCGCCGGCAGACGCCGAGAAGGCCAGCGCAAGAGCTGCCAGCCACAATGATTTTCGCGAGGCCATGGCCATTCCGATTCCCGCCGGTGGTGCCGGCTTTATCTTGATTGCTAAAATATGTGGCAGAACCGGAAGTCAACGGGAAGTCACGTTGCAGTGAAATTTTGCCATTGCAGCCGACCGCAACCCCGCAATAGGAAGGATCTGCGCTTCAGGATAGAAACCGATTCGGGCGGCAATCACGATGTGGCAAACGTTTTTGGCGCCGGTCGACCTCTATTGCGAGCGGACCGGCCCGGAATTCTGGTCCGAACCCGTCAACGCCCTGACCAATCTCGCCTTCATCGCCGCCGGCCTGTGGGGCGTGCGCGAGGTGCGAAGGCTGGGCACCGGCGCCTTCGCCGAGGTGCTGGCTTGGTGGGTGGTGGCGATCGGCATCGGTTCGACGATCTTCCACACCTTTGCCACCAAGGGCACGGTCTGGGCCGACGTGCTGCCGATCGCCGGCTTCACGCTGGCCTACACGCTGTTCAATTTACGCCGCTTCCTCGGCATGCGATGGGGCAAGGCCATTGCCATCTTCATTGCCTTCTATGTGCTTGCCGGGGCGATAACCCTTGCCGTGCCGGACTGGCTGCGCCAGGCGTCGAACGGTACGACGGGCTATCTGCCGCCGTTCCTGGCGCTCGCCTTCTTCGGTGTCTGGGTGACGGTGAGCGGCAATCGCGCCGGCTGGTATAATCTGGCGGGCTCGGCGATCTTCGTCGTGTCCGTCATCTGCCGGATGATCGACCCGGTGGTCTGCGGCAGCTTTCCGCTCGGAACGCACTTCCTCTGGCACATCCTCAACGGCGTGATGCTCAGCGTGCTTTTGGCGGCAGCGGCGCGGTTTGGGAAGCCGAAGGTAGGGGAATAGGGGAATAGGGGAATAGGGGAATAGGGGAATAGGGATTCCCTTCCCTACTCCCTTACTGCCCTACTCCCTTACTCCCGTACTAAGCAGCAAGATCGCGCAGCACGTATTGCAGGATGCCGCCGTTCTTGAAGTAATCGAGCTCATCCAGCGTATCGATGCGGCAGATGATCGGCACATTCTTCACCGTGCCGTCGCCATAGGTGACCTTGGCGATCATCGTCTGGCGCGGTTTGATGGTGCTCAAGCCGTCGATCTCGACCAGCTCGTCTCCCTTGAGGTTGAGCGATGCCCATGAGGTGCCTTCCTCGAAGACGAAGGGGATAACGCCCATGCCGACCAGGTTCGAGCGATGGATGCGCTCGAAGGACTGGGCGATGACCGCGCGGACACCGAGGAGATTGGTACCCTTGGCAGCCCAGTCGCGCGACGAGCCGTTGCCGTATTCGACGCCGGCGAAGACAACCAGCGGCACGCCTTCCCTTTTGTACTCCATCGCCGCGTCGTAGATCGATTCCTCTTCCTTCGACGGGTAGTGGATGGTGTAGCCACCCTCGCGGCCGTTCTCGCCCAGCATGTGGTTGCGGATGCGGATGTTGGCGAAGGTGCCGCGCATCATCACCTCGTGATTGCCGCGCCTTGTGCCGTACTGGTTGAAGTCGGCGACGCCGACACCGTGATCGGTGAGGTATTTGCCGGCCGGTGAAGCCGCCTTGATCGAACCCGCCGGCGAAATGTGGTCGGTGGTGATCTTGTCGCCGAACAGGCCAAGCACGCGGGCGCCCTTGATGTCGCCGATCTTGCCGAAACCTGATGTCATGCCAGCGAAATAGGGCGGGTTCTGCACATAGGTCGAGTTGTCGTCCCAGGCATAGGTCTGGCCTTCCGGCGCCTTGACGTTCTGCCAGTACTCGTCGCCCTTGAAGACGTCGGCATATTTGCGGGCGAACAGCTCGCGGGTGACGTTCTTCTCGATGAACTCCTGGATCTCGGCCGAGCTCGGCCAGATATCCTTGAGGTAGACCGGCTCGCCGTTCTTGTCCTCGCCGAGCGGCTCGGTGGTCAGGTCCTTTGTGACGGTGCCGGCCAGCGCGTGCGCGACGACCAGCGGCGGCGAGGCCAGATAGTTCGCCTGCACGTCGGGCGAGACGCGGCCTTCGAAGTTGCGGTTGCCGGACAAGACCGCGGCAGCGATCAGGCCCTTGTCGTTGATGGTCTTCGAGATCGGCGCCGGCAGCGGGCCGGAATTGCCGATGCAGGTGGTGCAGCCGAAGCCGACCAGGTTGAAGCCGATCTGATCGAGTTCCTTCTGCAGGCCGGATTTCTCCAGATACTCGGCGACCACCTGGCTGCCCGGCGCCAGCGAGGTCTTCACCCATGGCTTCTGCTTCAAACCGAGGCGGTTGGCGTTGCGGGCCAGGAGGCCGGCGCCGATCAGCACACTCGGGTTCGAGGTGTTGGTGCACGAAGTGATGGCGGCGATGACGACGTCGCCATGACCGAGATCATGGTCGGTGCCTTCGACTGCGTAGCGTTTGGAGATTTCGGCGGCCTTCTTGTATTCGGTCTCCATCGCCTTGGCGAAACCTTCCGGAATGCCTTCCAGGGCGACGCGGCCCTCGGGCCGCTTGGGTCCGGCCATCGACGGCACGACGGAGCCAAGTTCCAGCTCGAGCAGATCGGTGAACACCGGATCGGTCGAGCCGGTCTCACGCCACATTCCTTGAGCCTTGGCATAAGCCTCGACCAGCGCGATGCGGTCCTCGCTGCGGCCGGACATTGTGAGGTAGCGGATGGTTTCCGAGTCGACCGGGAAGAAGCCGCAGGTGGCGCCATATTCGGGCGCCATGTTGCCGATGGTGGCGCGGTCGGCCAGCGTCATGTTGGAGAGGCCCGGCCCGAAGAACTCGACGAACTTGCCGACGACGCCCTTCTTACGCAGCATCTGGGTGACGGTGAGCACGAGGTCGGTGGCGGTGACGCCTTCTTTGAGCTTGCCGGTGAGGCGGAAGCCGATCACCTCAGGCAAAAGCATGGAGACAGGTTGGCCGAGCATGGCCGCCTCGGCCTCGATGCCGCCGACGCCCCAGCCGAGCACGCCAAGGCCGTTGATCATGGTGGTGTGCGAATCGGTGCCGACGCAGGTGTCGGGATAGGCTGTCGTTTCGCCGTCCTCGGTGTTGGTCCACACCACCTGGCCGAGATATTCGAGGTTGACCTGATGGCAGATACCGGTGCCGGGCGGCACGACGCGGAAGTTGCGGAACGCCTGTTGGCCCCATTTGAGGAATTTGTAGCGCTCCTCGTTGCGCTCATATTCCAGCTCGACATTGCGGGCGAAGGCCATCGGCGTGCCGAATTCGTCGACGATGACGGAATGGTCGATGACGAGGTCGACCGGCACCAGCGGGTTGATCTTCTGCGGATCGCCGCCGAGCGAAGCCATGGCGTCGCGCATCGCGGCAAGGTCGACCACGGCCGGAACGCCGGTGAAATCCTGCATCAGCACGCGGGCCGGGCGATAGGCGATCTCGACACCGGCGGTGCCCTTGTCGGTCAGCCAGCCGGCCACCGCCTGGATCGATTCCTTGGTGACGGAGCGGCCGTCTTCGTTGCGCAGCAGGTTTTCCAGCAGCACCTTCATCGAATAGGGCAGCTGCGAGATGCCGGTGAGACCGTTCTTCTCGGCCTCGATGAGGTCGAAATAGGCATACTCCGCGCCGCCTGCGGTCAGCGTGCGGCGGCAATTGAAACTGTCGAGGGATTTTGACACGTGCGATCCTTGTCTGTTCAGCCTGAAAGGGAACGGACGCCGATGGCATGCAATCACGCGCAAAGGTGCGGGTACGGCCATTTCCGCTGTCCGTTCCCAAGCAACCCGAGCCGTTCAAGGCGGCGCGTGCGCTGGTTCGGCGCTAATTCTGTTCCCGTGCCGACCGCTGGCACGGATGCACCGCATATAGAGAATTTTCTGGAATAGTTCTAGACAGTTGGAAAGCAAATTTGTGCGATGCGGCAGCGGCCGCGACACATGGTTTCAGGGCAGGCGAGGAATGCGGCTGATCGCCGAAAATCTGTGCGGCGAGCGAGGCGGCGAGGCGGTGTTTTCCGGCATCGATTTTGCCTTGGAGGAGTGTCGGGCGCTCATCGTCACGGGGCCGAACGGATCGGGCAAGTCGACCCTGCTGCGGGTCATCGCCGGGCTGCTGCCGGTGGCGCAAGGCAGCGTGAGGATCGAGGGTGGCGGCGAAGCGTTTCCGTCTGTTGCCTCGGCCTGTCACTACCTTGGCCACCAGAACGCAATGAAACCGGCGCTCAGCGTGGCGGAGAATTTGCGCTTCTGGCGCGACTTCAACGGCGACGGACAGCTCGGCGTCAAAGAGGCGCTGGAAACGGTCGGGCTCGGTGGCATCGGCCACCTGCCATTCGGCTATCTATCGACCGGGCAACGGCGCCGGGCGGCGATCGCGAAACTGCTGGTCAGCCACCGGCCATTGTGGTTGCTGGATGAGCCGACAGCAGGGCTGGACAAGGCGTCGGAGGCGCGGTTTGCGGGGTTGATGGCCAAGCATTGCACGGATGGCGGGATGATTGTCGCGGCGACGCATCTGCCGCTGGGGATCGAGGGGATGGAGTTGAGGATGGGGGAAACGGGTTGATGATGGCGCGCGAGCATCTCAAACTATGCTAGCTCTCTTCCTGCGCGACATCCGCCTCAACATCCGTGCGGGCGGCGGGGCGCTGACCGGGGTCATCTTCTTCCTCGCCGTCATCGCCACCATCCCGTTCGGAGTCGGGCCGGACCTGAAGCTGCTGGCCCGCATCGGACCGGCCATCCTGTGGATCGGCGCGCTGCTGTCCTGCCTGCTCGGGCTCGACCGGCTGTTCCAGGCCGATCGCGAGGACGGCTCGCTCGATCTCCTGGTGCTCGGCAATGATCGCCACATGCTGGCCTTGACGGTGCTGGTGAAATGCCTGGCGCATTGGGCGGGCAGCGTGCTGCCGCTGGTGGTCGCCGCGCCCCTGCTCGGGCTGTTCATGAACATGGAGCCGCTCGGCATCGGCGCCACGGCGCTGACGCTGCTGGTCGGCACGCCTGCCATCACCTTCATCGGCGCCGCCGGTGCGGCGGTGGCGGTGGCGCTGCCGCGTGGCGGGCTGCTGATCTCGGTTCTGGTGCTGCCACTGACCATTCCGGTGCTGATCTTCGGCGTTTCGGCAAGCTATGGGGCGACCGCCAATCCCGATCCGTTTCTGCAGCCCTTCCTCATTCTTGCCGCGCTAACCCTGTTCCTTGGCGTGCTGGGTCCGGTCTCGGCGGCGCTGGCGCTGCGCCATGGCACGGATTGACGCGGCGTATGACTGCGGCGCGGCGACCGATTGCGAAGCCGACGGAGCGAGGCTAAGGAAAAGCATGTCTAGACTGGGCGACATGATCGGTTTGGAAGGCCGCACTTCAGCGGGGCCCGTCGCATGAGCGCGCATGCACTCTACGTGACCGCCGCCTATGGCATCACGGCCGTGGTGCTGGCCGGATTGATCGGCTGGATCCTGCTCGACCAGCGGGCGCGCAGGCGTGAGCTTGCCGAACTGGAGGCGTCCGGCGTGAGGCGTCGCTCCGACAAGGTCGCAAAGCCATGAGCATCGAAACAGAAACGCCGCCCCCGCGCACTCGTCGCCTGTTCGTGCTGTTGCCGCTGCTGATCTTCCTCGGCCTAGCCGGACTGTTCCTGTCGCAGCTGCTGTCGGGACGCGATGTTTCGGAAGTGCCGTCGGCCCTGATCGGCCTGCCTGCGCCGCAAACCAGCCTGCCGGCGCTGGAGGGCTCAAACCTGCCGGGGCTCGATTCGAAAACCTTCGCCGGCAAGGTCACATTGGTCAACGTCTTCGCGTCGTGGTGCGCGCCATGCCGCGAAGAGCACCCGGTGCTTCTGGCGCTGTCGCAGGACAAGCGTTTCAGCATGGCGGCGCTGAACTACAAGGACCGGCCGGAAAACGCACGCCGGTTCCTCGGCGATCTCGGCAATCCGTTCCAGGCGATAGGGGTCGACGAAGCGGGCCGTGCGGCGATCGACTGGGGCGTCTACGGCGTGCCGGAGACCTTCGTCATCGGCAAGGACGGCAAGATCGCCTACAAGCATGTCGGCCCGCTGACGCCCGAGACGGCGAGAGATCTCTTGCTGCCACAGATAGACAAGGCGCTGGCGGCGTCGAACTGACGTCGCGACGCGCCTATACGCGTAGCTTCGTCATCCTTGGGTCTTCGCAACGCTACGCGTCGCTACGCCCAAGGATGGCGAACGTGATGAGGCGATCGAATACTCAGCCGTAGATCTGCTTGTGGATCTGGTAGAGCATTTCCGAGCGGTCGGCGCGCATGTCGGCCAGATCGCGGCTGGAAAAGCTGTCGATTTCGGCGACCAGGCGGTTGTAGTGCTTGCGCTTGGCAATGCTGTTGCGAGCGCGGGTCATGAGACTGTCGAGGATCATAGCAAGGTTCCTTTTTGGCGCCGCGTTTCGGCGGCCGTTTCTTCCTCCCTTGATCGATACGAAGCATGACATAGTAATTGTGCATTGCAAAAAGAAGATGTTGCAATGCACCATTGCGCTGAACGCATAGCCGGTTAATGCGGCGCTAACGTCATGCGCAGAGCCGGCAAGCGATCTTTTGCATCACACTGTGCGTACCCACATTGCCTTCTGTCCCTCCGGCTGTCTTGATCCGGTGTCATTGATGCCGGGAGGAAAAGCATGGCGGCTGCGGACCATTATGAAATTCTCGATCCGCGCTTCGCGCGCCTGTTCAACGGCAACGCGCAGGTCGAGAAGCTGTTCACCGGATGCCAGTGGGCGGAGGGGCCGGCCTGGTTCGCCGCCGGCCGCTATGTCGTCTGGTCCGACATCCCCAACAACCGCATGCTGCGCTATGACGAGACCGACGGCAATGTCAGCGTCTTCCGGCAGCCGTCCGGCAATTCGAACGGCAACAGCGTCGACCGGCAGGGCCGGCTGATCACCTGCGAGCATTCGGGCCGCCGCGTCAGCCGCACCGAGTTCGACGGCTCGGTCACTACGATCGCGGCCAAATGGAAGGGCAAGCGGCTGAATTCGCCAAACGACGCGGTGGTGAAATCCGACGGTTCTATCTGGTTCACCGATCCGAGCTACGGCATCGATACGGATTATGAGGGCGACAGGGCCGAGAGCGAAATCGGCGCCTGTCATGTCTACCGGGTCGATCCCGGCACCGGCGAGGTCGAAGCCGTCATCACCGACATGGTCCGGCCCAACGGCCTGGCTTTCTCGCTCGACGAGAGCAAGCTTTATGTCGTCGATACCGGCCGCACGCATGGCGCGCAGAATCCGGCGCATATGCGGGTGTTCAATGTCGGCAAGGGCGGCAAGAAGGTTTCGGGCGAAAAAGTCTTCGCCGACTGCACGGCCGGCCTGTTCGACGGCTTCAGGCTCGACGAGGACGGCCGCATCTGGACCAGTGCCGCCGACGGCATCCATTGCTACGATCCGGACGGCACGCTGATCGGCAAGGTCAAGGTGCCGGAAGTCACCGCCAATTGCGTGTTCGGCGGCAACAAGCTGAATTGCCTCTACATCGCCGGCACCACGTCGCTCTACATGGTGCGGCTCATGGTCAACGGCGCCAAGACATACTGAGACTGGAGCACTGGTGGCCGTTCGACGGTTTCATCGAAGCGGGTCGCGAGCACGAACATCCCGGGAGGAAAAAATGCCATTCGTCAACATCCGCATCGTCAAGGAAGTGATATCAGCCGATCCGGCGGGCAAGAAGGCGGACATCGCCAAAAAGGTCACGGCGGCCATCATGGACGCCACCGGGCTGAGCAATAACGATGTCTGGGTGGTTTTCGAGGAGGTCAATGCGCGTGATTGGTACGTTGGGAAGACTGATGTGGAGACGCTGCGAAAGGGTTGATTTCGAAGGCATGGCGAAGCCCCTTTCCTTCGTCATCCTAGGGCGAAGCAGTCGCGAAGCGACGTCGCGGAGACCCTAGGATCCATGCCGCGACTTTCGAGCAGGGCACAACGGTGCAATACTGTCTTTGGCGGTCCGTGTAGTATCCAACGTTAGGCTGACCTTCTTGGACCGATGCATTCTCGGCAAAGGTCGCGGCATGGATCCTAGGGTCTGCGCCGCGTCGCTTCGCTCCTTGCTTCGCCCTAGGATGACGAATGCGTGGTGGGTCGGCACTCAACGGGCGCGGATAAAGTCCGCGAAAGCATTCAGCGCATCGCGCATCGCTTGCCGGTTCGCCGGCTCCGCCAGGATGCTCTCGACCTCCGGCGGCTTCTTGCCGAGCAGGGCAATCTCCAGCACATCGTCGCAAAGCGCGAGCGACATGGTGCGCATGATCTCGGCCAGTGCGGCGCGGGCGAACAGCGAGCGCGGCGAGGCGTGCACCAGCATAGCCGGCTTGGCGACGGCGGCGTCGCGCGAGACCAGCCAGTCGAGCCCGTTCTTCAGCCCGCCCGGCACGCCATGGGCATATTCCGGACAGGAGACGATCACGCCGTCGGCTCGGGTGACGGCATCGATCAGTTCGGAGGCTTCGAGCGGCGTCCGCTCGCCCTCGTCGTCGGGATTGAAGATCGGCAGACAGCCAAGCCCGTCATAGACGCTGACGCGGCAGCCGGACGGTGCGTTGCGCGCCAGTGCTGCGATCAGGGCCGAATTGGTGGAAGCCGCGCGCAGGCTTCCGGAAATGGCAAGAATGTTCAGCAAGATGGACCAGTCAGGACGAATCGTGGGTCGAAAAACCTACCACATCGTCTTCTTGTATTCCTCGTCGAGCCAGCGGTCGGTCGCCTCGGCGGAATCGGCAACCGCCAATTGATCGCGCATGATCTGGCCGAGCGTCGGCAGCGTCGCGCGGTCGTACCAGGTTTCCGGCTTCCACAGGTCCGAGCGCATGAAGGCTTTTGCGCAGTGCATGTAGGCGGCCTTGACGCTGACCACGACGACGCTTTGCGGCTCCCTACCGTCGACGGCGAGCCGTTCGCGCAAATTTGCGTCGACGGTGATGCGGGCGTCGCCATTGACGCGCAGCGTCTCGTTCATGCCGGGAATGAGGAAGAGCAGCCCGACAGAGGGATTGAGGAGGATGTTCTCCAGCGTGTCGAGCCGGTTGTTGCCGGGCCGGTCGGGAATGGCGATGGTGGTGTCGTCGAGAACGGTGGCAAAGCCCGGCTTGTCGCCCTTCGGCGTCACGTCGGCGTTGCCGGCACCGTCGGACGAGCCGATCAGCACGAACGGGCTCTTGCCGATGAAGGAGCGGCAATGGCCGTCAAGTTTTTTCAGCTCCTTGCGGATAGAACCGTCGGTCGGCCGTGGCGTCTTGTAGATCGTCCTCAACTGGTCGCGCGTGGTGATGAATTCCATGTCCCTCTCCCCAGAACGGTTCATTGTTTCACGAACGCAGAACCGCTGTTTCCCTTTGTTTTGACGCTGCTCCGGACACTTTTCCTGGAGTTGTTCTATTTCCCGGCCTTCTCTTCTTTGCCGGCCTTGTCCTCGAGTGAATGACGCAGGATCAGCGGCATTTGGCTGAAGGTGAACAGAAGCGTGATCGGCATGATGCCCCAGACCTTGAAAGTAACCCAGGCGTCGGTGGAAAAATTGCGCCACACCACCTCATTGACGATGGCCAGGAACAGGAAGAACAGGCCCCAGCGGAAGGTCAGTTTCCGCCAGCCTTCGGCGTCGAGGCTGAAGGCCGAATCGAAGACATAGCCAAGCAGCGACTTGCCGAAGTAGAGCCCGCCGAGCAGCACGCCGCCGAACAGCGTGTTGACGATGGTCGGCTTCATCTTGATGAAGATGTCGTCCTGCAGATAGAGCGTCAGCGCGCCGAAGATGAAGACGACGACGCCCGACACCATCGGCATGATCGGCAAGGTGCGGGTGAGCAGCCACGAGGCGATCAGGGCGATTGCCGTGGCGGCCATGAACAGCCCGGTGGCGACGAAAATCGGCCCGCCGAACTCGGCCAGAACAGGGAATTTCTGCACCAGCCATCCGCCGCGCGCATTGGCGAAGAAGAACACCATCAACGGACCCAGCTCCAGCACCAGCTTGAGCAGCGGATTGACGCCTTCCTTCTTCTGCTTCTGCGGGTCCGACGGATCGCGTTCGAGAATGGGTGGGTTCATGGAATCTCTTTCTTGCGCATGATCTGATCCAAAAAGTCTGCAACTTTTTGGGTCATGCTTGTTAGGCCACTCCAGCGATCGCCCTGGCGAATTCGCTTGCCGAGAAAGGTTCGAGGTCGTCGACCTGTTCGCCGACGCCGATGAAATAGACCGGCAATTTGTGCTTTGCCGCGATCGCCACCAGAATACCGCCGCGCGCCGTGCCGTCCAGCTTGGTCATCACCAGGCCGTTGACGCCGGCGATATTGCGGAAGATCTCGACTTGGTTGAGCGCGTTCTGGCCGGTGGTGGCGTCGACTGTCTGCAGCACGGTGTGCGGTGCTTCCGGGTCGAGTTTGCCAAGCACGCGGACGATCTTTTCGAGCTCCGCCATCAGTTCGGTCTTGTTCTGCAGGCGGCCGGCGGTGTCGATGATCAGCACGTCGGAACCGGCCTCCTTGGCCTTCTCGAAGGCGTCATAGGCCAGTCCCGCGGCATCGGCGCCGATCTTTGAGGCGATCACAGGCGATTTCGTCCGCTCGCCCCAGATCTTCAGTTGCTCGATCGCGGCGGCGCGAAAGGTGTCGCCGGCGGCGAGCATCACCGACAGGCCACCATCGGTGAGCTTGGCGGCCAGCTTGCCGATAGTTGTGGTCTTGCCGGTGCCGTTGACACCGACCACCAGGATGACATGCGGCTTGTGTGAAAGGTCGAGCTCCAGCGGCATGGCGACATGGGCCAGCACTTTTTCCACCTCGGCCGCCATGATGGCGCGGACCTCGGTGTCGGAGACGTCCTTGCCGTAGCGGCTGGCGGCCAGCGCGTCGGTAACGCGCAAGGCCGTCTCCATGCCGAGATCGGCACGGATCAGCACATCCTCAAGGTCCTGCAAAGTCTCTTCGTCCAGCTTGCGCTTGGTGAAGACGCCGGCAATGTTGCCGGTGAGCTCCTTGGAGGAGCGGGCAAGCCCGTCCTTCATGCGCTGGAACCATGAGCGCCTCGGTGCCGGCTCCGGCGCCTTCTGTGGCTCGGCCTTCTGCTCGACCTTCTTGGTGACGGTCACCTTGCCGGGTGCGGCTTTTGGCTCCGGCGCGGGTTGTGGAAGAGACTGCGGCTCGGGCGCAATTTCCGCAATGACCGGCTGCGATTCGATCGGCGCCGGCTGGCGAATGGGAGGTGCGATTTCGGCAGGCGGGGCTTCGGGCGTCGGTGCTGAAACTTCTTCCTTCTCCCCGTCTTCAGACGGAGAGAAGGTGCCAGCAGGCGGATGAGGGGCGGCGCTGACCTCTGATAATGGCTGAGCAGGGGCCGGCCCCGGTGTCGGCACCTCGATCGGGGCTGGTGTCTCGGCCGGAACCTCGGCAGGCGTCGGCACTTCGACCGGTTCCGGTTCCGGCTGCTGTTCCGGGCGTGACGGGACGATCTCCGGCTCGGCCGGCGCGGGTGGCGGGACCTCCTGCGGCTGCGGTTCGGGAGCAGGCTCCGGAACGGCGGGAGGCGTTGGTATCTCCTCGGGCGCCGGCGGCTCGGCAGGCGTCTCGGGCGCGGGTTCTTCTTCCGGCTCGGGCTCCGGCAGGGGTTCCGGCTCGGAGGGAATAGTCGGCTCCGGTGCTGGCGGAATGGCCGGTGCCGGCTCGGGCACCGGCTTCTCGACAGGCGCCGATTCCGGCGCGGGGATCACTTCCGGCTCGACCGTCGTCGGCGTCGGCGCAGTTTCCGCCTCGCGCTCCAGCTCGTCACGCTTCAAGAACTCCGGAACGACCTGCTCGGCCGCCGGCTTCAGCGCCTCGAGCGCTTCCCATTTGATCGGCGGCAGCGGGGCGGTCTCGTCGACCCGCTCCTCGACCACCTCTTTCTTGCCGAACGAAAATATCTTCTTGAAAAAACCAGCCATGCTTTGCGTTTCTCAGGCGGCGCGGGCGGCATGCGGCGCCGCGATCAGCCGGATACCATCGTGGCCTGAGATACCGGCCTCGACGATCTCACCCGGTGCGCCCGTGCCGAGTGCGGCAAGCGTAAAACCCTCGGTGCGGCCAAGGCCGTCGCGCTCGATCAGGATCGACTGACGCGTACCGGTGAGCGACGACAGATGCCTGACATAGGCAGCTTCACCGGCGGCACGCAGCCGGGCGGCGCGCTGCTTGACCACCTCGCGGCGCAGCTGCGGCATGAGCGCGGCGGGCGTGCCTTCGCGTGGGCTGAAGGGGAAGACGTGGAGATGGGTCAGGCCACACTCCTCGACAATTTTCTCCGAGTTCTCGAACATTTCGTCGGTCTCGGTCGGGAAGCCGGCGATGATGTCGGCGCCAAAGACGATACCGGGGCGCAGCTTGCGCACATCCTCGCAGAAGCGGATCGACTGATCGCGTAGGTGCCTTCGCTTCATCCGCTTCAGGATCATGTCGTCGCCCGATTGCAGCGACAGATGCAAATGCGGCATCAACCTGGGCTCGGTGGCGATGGCATCGAGCAGATCGTCGTCGGCCTCGATCGAATCGATGGAGGACAGCCGCAGGCGCTTCACGTCCGGCACCTGTTTCAGGATTGTTTTCACCAGCCTGCCGAGCTTCGGCGCGCCCGGCAGATCGGCGCCGAATGATGTCATGTCGACGCCGGTCAGAACGATCTCGGCATAGCCGTTGCCGGCGAGCCGCTTGACCTGCTCGACCACGGCGCCCATCGGCACCGAGCGCGAATTGCCGCGGCCGTAGGGAATGATGCAGAAGGTGCAGCGGTGGTCGCAGCCATTCTGCACCTGGACGAAGGCGCGTGCCCGGCCCTCGATGGCGTCGACCATGTGGCCTGCGGTCTCACGCACCGAAAAGATATCGTTGACGCGCGCCTTCTCGGTGTCATTGACGCCGAAATCCGGCAGCGCGCGATAGGAGTTGGCCTTCAGCTTCTCCTCATTGCCAAGCACGAGATCGACCTCGTCCATGGCGGCGAATTTTTCAGGCTCGGTCTGCGCGGCGCAGCCGGTGACGATGATGCGCGCCTGCGGGTTGTCGCGGCGGGCCTTGCGGATCGCCTGTTTAGCCTGGCGCACTGCTTCGCCTGTCACGGCGCAGGTGTTGAAGATCACGGCACCACCTTCCAGCGCGCCCAGACCGGCACTTTCAGCCTCGCGCCGCATCACCTGCGATTCATAGGTGTTGAGCCGACAGCCGAAGGTGACGACATCGATGCCCTGGGACATCGGGCTCTTGGGCAGAGCGGACATCAGGCCGCGCTTTCGGTGTCGCGGGCCCATGTCCCGTTCGACGGGTCGAAGCTGCCGGAAAATTCCCATTCGGCGGCGCCGGTCAGCACCACATGGTCATCGTCGCGCCATTCGACATGCAGCGTACCGCCGCCTGGCGTCAACAGACCGACGCTGCGGCCGGTCCGGTTGGTACGGGCCGCAGCCACGATAGCGGCGCAGGCGGCCGAGCCGCAGGCCTTGGTCAGGCCGGCGCCGCGTTCCCAGGTGCGGATGACCATTGTTTCGGGCGAAGTAACCTGCGCGATGGTTATGTTGGCGCGCTCGGGGAACATCGGGTGGTTCTCGAGCAGCGGGCCGAAGCGATCGAGCTCATAGGACCAGACGTCATTGTCGACCCAAAAGATGGCGTGCGGATTGCCCATCGAGACGACCGAGGGTGAATGCAGCACCGGCGCGTCGATCGGGCCGATCTGCAGCTCGATCATGCGGGTGTCGCGGAATTCCTCGGCCAGCGGGATATCCTGCCAGCCGAAGCGCGGCGTGCCCATATCGACCGAGATCGAACCGTCGGCATGTTCGCGCGCATTGAGGATGCCTGCCACGGTTTCGAAGGTGAAGATCTTCTGGCCGGTCTCGGCGGCGAGCGCCTGGACGACGCAGCGCATGCCATTGCCGCAGGCCTGCGCACCGGTTCCGTCGGAGTTCAATATGTCGATGAAAAAAGCGGTGCCCGGCGTCCTGGCATCGTGGATCGCCATGATCTGGTCGAAGCTGGTCGCGGCATCGGCGTTCAGCGCAATCGCTGCCGCCCCCGTCACTCGATCGGCACGGCCGCGCATATCGGCAACGATGATCTCGTTGCCGATGCCGTTCATCTTGGCGAAAGGGGCAGTGCTGGCCATTGCTCCGGAAATTCCGTGTCCGTTTGGCGCTATATGGCGGAAACGGGCAGGAATTACCAGTGCGCAGCCGCTTGGTCACGGTGAAAGCGCCGGACTTACGTGACGGCGAAAATGCCCAGCACCACCAGCAGGAAGATGATCAGAACGATGCCGATAAGAATGCGCGCGCCGGTGGCGGCAGCACCTGCAAGCGCCGGCATGCCGAGCAGGCTCGCCGCCGCGGCGACGATCAGGAGGATGATGATCCATTTGAGCACGGCGATGCCTCGCAACCCGACAGATTTTTCAACCGCATGAAAACGCTGTTGCCGCGCTGGGGTTCCGTCGAAACCGATGCGGATCAGGGCGCTATGTGCTCCGGTACATCCCATACCTCGCCCGGCCGCAAGGCGCGAAAGCGCTCGAGGGGGATGCCTTGATCGTCAAGCGCCTCGGTCAATTTGCGCGCCGGCTCGTCGATCGGCTCGTCAGTGAGCTGGAAAGTTCCCCAATGACAGCCGGCGGCATGGGCGGCATTGCACAGCGTCATGCCTTGCACCGCTTCCCAGGGGTTCTGGTGCTGCGGCGCCATGAACCAGCGCGGCTCATAGGCGCCGATCGGCAGGATGGCGAAGCGGAAACCGCCATGTTTCTCGGCCATCCGCCGGTAGTTGATGCCATTGTGAAAGCCGGTATCGCCGGCGAAATAGAGCTTGCTGTCAGGTGTTTCGACGACGAAGCCGGCCCAAAGCGCCATGCGCCGGTCGCGGGCGCCACGCGCCGACCAGTGATGCACCGGCTCGACATGGACGGCGGCGCCATCGCCGATCTCGACCCTGTCGCCCCAGTCATGCGCCGACAGTCGCATGCCGGGCACGGCGGCTTCGATGATGGCGTCGTTGCCGAGCGGAGTGAGCACCAGCGGGTCGTGGCCGGCCTTCAGCCGCTTCAACGTGGCGAGGTCGAGATGGTCATAGTGGTTGTGGCTGACCAGCACGAGGTCGATCGGCGGCAGGTCGGCAAAGGCGATGCCTGGCGCATTGATGCGTTTTGGTCCGGCGAAGGAAAGCGGCGACGCGCGCAGCGACCACACCGGATCGGTAAGAATGTTCAGACCGGCCGTCTGGACCAGCAAGGTGGAATGACCAACCATGGTCACTTCCAGCGCGGCGCCCTCGACCCGAGCCGTCGGTTTCGCCTGCGGAAAGGGGCTTGCATCGCTCGCCGGCCATTTCGAGCGCTGGCCATTCAACTGCCATTTCAGCAGGTCTGCGAAACGGCCGGGTGGCTGGCCGTCGGGATTGAAGAACAATGCGCCGTCGAAATGGTCGCTGGGCGGGCCGCTGTAATAGCGATTGGCGGCAGTCTTTCTCGCGGCCAATTTGCGGCTCCAGCAGGGTTTCGTTTTCCAGACATAGGCGCTAAGGCGGTTCGCGCAAGCGTCCACCGACGAAGTGTTGACCGGAATTCCCAAGCGACGCGCGACAAGCGGTCAGCCGTCCCATTGCGATAAAATTGCAACACTTCTGGCTGCAACTGTATTTTAACCATATCGGGTTGAAATTTCGCCACCTTCTCCATCTTGGTGGGGGTGAGATTGTGCGGACGGCTTCCCCCCAGCCGGATCCGACGGAGGTTGGAATGACTTTTTCGAAAACCGGTCTGGTGGCCATATCGCTGGCGGCGCTCGTTGCGGGCGGCTGTTCGACCTCACGTTTTTCCTCGATGGATGACCAGCAGCCGGCACCGCTGGAGGCCGCGCCCGCCGGCAAGGTGACGGCGAACCAGTTGCCGCCGCCGGCATCGCCCGGCACCACCGACCCGTCGCAATTCCCGACCGCTCCCGCGAACACGCAGGTCGCCGCGCTGCCTTCGGACGGTTCGGCGCCGGCCGGCGCTTCGGACGTGACCGCCGCCAGCGTTGCCGGTGTCTGGAACGCCAGCGTTGCGGGCCAGAGCTGCAAGGTGGCGACACCGCAGACCAAATTCGGCGCCGGCTTCCGCGCCGGGCCGCTGCACTGCCCGGCACCGATGGACGGCATCAAGTCGTGGAACGTCGCCGGCAAACAGCTGACGCTTTATGATGAGAGCGGCGGTGCGCTGGCGCGGCTCTATTCCTCGGGCGGCTCGAAATTCGATGGCCAGACTTCCAACGGCCAGCCGATTTCGCTTACGAGATAGTTTTTGTTTTACGCAATTCCGGTTCCCGGAATTGCTCCAGAACGACGTGACCGATGCATCTGCGTGACGGCCTCCAGACCCATGCGACCGTCAGGCAGCGCTACGACCATCTGGTGGAAACCGGTACGATCGACCGCGATCCGGCGCAGGAACGCATCGTTGCGGCGCTCGACCGGCTGACCGATGAGATTTCGGCCAAGCGGCTGGCGCATAAGTCGAGCGCGCTGGGCTGGCTGTTCGCCCGCAAGCGCGAGACGCATGAGGCCGTCAAAGGCCTCTACATCCATGGCGGCGTCGGTCGCGGCAAGACCATGCTGATGGACATGTTCTTCGACTTGCTGCCGGTGCGGCGCAAGGGCCGCGTCCACTTCAACGACTTCATGGCCGACGTGCAGGACCGTATCCAGAAGCACCGGCAGGCGCGCAAAAATGGCGACGTCAGGGAAGACGATCCGATCCCGCCGGTGGCCAAGGCCCTTGCCGAGCAAGCCTGGGTGCTGTGCTTCGACGAGTTCTCGGTTACCGACATTGCCGACGCGATGGTCCTGTCCAGGTTGTTTTCGGCGCTGTTTGCCAGCGGCGTGGTGCTGGTCGCCACCTCGAATGTGGCGCCGGAAAACCTCTACCGCGACGGGCTGAACCGCCAGCTTTTCCTGCCCTTCATCGGCATACTGGAGCGGCACACACAGGTGCTGGCGCTCGATGCCGACAAGGACTACCGGCTGGAAAAGCTCGCCCGGACACCGGTCTATGTCACGCCGGCCGACGCGGCGGCGGACCAGCTACTCGACGAGGCCTGGCAAGCCATGACGCGGGGCGCGCCGACCGCCGAGACATCGATTGCCCTCAAAGGGCGGCAGGTGATCGTGCCGCGTGCGGCGGGCGATGCGGCGCGGTTCTCCTTCGCCGATTTCTGCGAGAAGCCGCTTGGCGCGCGTGATTTCCTGGCGATCGCCGGGCGCTTCTCAACCATTTTCATCGACCACGTCCCGGTGCTCGGCGAAGGTAAACGCAACGAGGCCAAGCGCTTCATCCTGCTGATCGACACGCTCTACGACCATCATGTGCGGCTGGTGGTGAGCGCCGAAGCGCAGCCGCCGCAGCTTTATGCAGCCAAGCGCGGCGTTGAAGTCTTCGAGTTCGAGCGCACCGCATCGCGGCTGATCGAGATGCAAAGCCGCGACTGGCTGGAGGATTGGGCGGAGCGGCAGAAAGGAAAGCCGGCGCCAGAGGGACAGCAGGCGCAGGCCTAGAAATCGGATCCGTAGCGTTCCTTCGCGCGCCTCTATCTCGCCAGCACGATCAAGGGCTCTGTTGTTGTCGAGCCAGCCGATCCGGCCTGACCTGCTCGTCGAACACATCCTTGGCGACCGCCATCACAAGGGCGTCATCGTCGGCATCCAGCCTTACGATTTCCATCTTCGTCGGCTATTTCTTCCCAAGTCGGCTTACAAACTTTGACGTTTACGTAAATCCCAAATGATCTAACCGATTGAAAATACTGACACCAAAATAATCGTTTGAATTTTTTGCGTGCCGGGGCTATTGGGTGCGGCGAAAATTCGCGGTTCCCCGCAGCATTCCGGCCTCTTCTTCGACGCCGCCATCAAATCACCAGAGATTTGAGACGTCGTCACCGACAAAGGGAAAACATCCTCACATGGCACGCAACAAGATAGCGCTTATCGGCTCTGGCATGATCGGCGGCACGCTCGCTCACATGATCGGCCTCAAGGACCTCGGCGACGTGGTGCTGTTCGATATTGCCGAAGGTATCCCGCAGGGCAAGGGGCTCGATATCGCGCAGTCGTCGCCTGTCGATGGCTTCGACTCCAGGCTCACCGGCATCAACGACTATGCCGGCATCGAAGGGGCCGACGTCTGCATCGTCACCGCCGGCGTGCCGCGCAAGCCCGGCATGAGCCGCGACGACCTTTTGGGCATCAACCTCAAGGTCATGGAACAGGTCGGCGCCGGGCTGAAGAAGTACGCGCCGAAGGCCTTCGTCATCTGCATCACAAACCCGCTCGACGCCATGGTCTGGGCGCTGCAGAAGTTCTCAGGCCTGCCCAACAGCCATGTCGTCGGCATGGCCGGCGTGCTTGACAGCGCGCGCTTCCGCTATTTCCTGGCAGAGGAATTCAAGGTCTCGGTCGAGGACGTCACCGCCTTCGTGCTCGGCGGCCACGGCGATTCCATGGTGCCGATGATCCGCTATTCGACGGTATCGGGCATTCCGCTGCCCGACCTCATCAAGATGGGCTGGACCTCGAAGGAGAAGCTCGACCAGATCGTGCAGCGCACCCGCGACGGCGGCGCCGAGATCGTCGGCCTGCTCAAGACCGGTTCGGCCTATTACGCGCCGGCCGCTTCGGCGATCTCGATGGCCGAAGCCTATCTCAAGGACAAGAAGCGCGTGCTGCCCTGCGCGGCGTATCTCTCCGGCCAGTATGGCGTCAAGAACACCTATGTCGGCGTTCCCGTGGTGATCGGCGCCGGCGGCGTCGAGCGCATCATCGAGATCGAACTCAACAAGAGCGAGCAGAAGATGTTCGACTCCTCTGTGGCGACGGTGCAGGGCCTGACCGAGGCCTGCGTCAAGATCGCGCCGCAACTCGCCTCCAAATGAATCTCCAGTAAGTGAACCCCCAGTCGATCCGGAGACCACCCAGATGAACATCCATGAGTATCAGGGCAAGGCGCTGCTGAAGAGCTTTGGCGCGCCGGTGGCCGAAGGTGTGCCGGTGTTCAAGGCGAGCGAAGCGGAAGCCGCCGCCAAGGCGCTGCCGGGCCCGCTCTATGTGGTGAAGAGCCAGATCCATGCCGGCGGCCGCGGCAAGGGCAAATTCACCGAGCTCGGCCCGGACGCCAAGGGCGGCGTGCGGCTGGCGAAATCGGTGGCCGACGTCGTCGCCAACGCCAACGAGATGCTGGGCAACACGCTGGTGACCAAGCAGACCGGTCCGGCCGGCAAGCAGGTCAACCGCCTCTACATCGAGGACGGTGCCGACATCGAACGCGAGCTCTATCTGTCGATCCTGGTCGACCGTTCGGTCGGCCGCATCGCCTTCGTCGTCTCGACCGAAGGCGGCATGGACATCGAAGCGGTCGCCCATGACACGCCCGAAAAGATCATCACCGTCGCCATCGATCCGGAAAAAGGCGTCACAGCAGCCGACCTGAAGGCGCTCAACGGCGCGCTCAAGCTCGACGGCGATGCGGCCAAGGACGGCGATACGCTGTTCCCGATCCTCTACAAGGCCTTCGTCGAGAAGGACATGAGCCTGCTCGAGGTCAACCCGCTGATCGTCATGAAGAACGGCCGGCTGCGCGTGCTCGACGCGAAAGTGTCGTTCGACAACAACGCGCTGTTCCGCCACCCCGACGTGCTCGAACTGCGCGACACCACGGAAGAGGACGAGAAGGAAATCGAGGCGTCGAAATACGACCTCGCCTATGTCGCGCTCGACGGCAATATCGGCTGCATGGTCAATGGCGCCGGCCTTGCCATGGCGACGATGGACATCATCAAGCTCTATGGCGCCGAGCCGGCCAACTTCCTCGATGTCGGTGGCGGCGCATCCAAGGAAAAAGTCACGGCGGCGTTCAAGATCATCACCAGGGATCCGGCAGTCAAGGGTATCCTGATCAACATCTTCGGCGGCATCATGAAGTGCGACATCATTGCCGAGGGCGTCATTGCCGCGGTCAAGGAAGTCGGGCTGGAAGTGCCGCTGGTGGTGCGCCTGGAAGGCACCAATGCCGAGCTTGGCAAGAAGATCATCAACGACAGCGGCCTCAACGTGGTGTCGGCCGATGATCTCGACGACGCAGCCAAGAAGATCGTGGCGGCGGTGAAGGGCTGAGCGGATGCCTCCGCGCAAGATAAACCTCGTCGAGGCGGCGGATCGGACCATCACCAAGGTTTTCGATCCGCATATCGCCGGCGATGTCAACGACAGCCAGGCGAAGGTCGCCAAGTTCGGCGAGATGTTCGACTGGCATGCGCATGACAATGAGGACGAAGCCTTCCTCGTGCTGCGCGGGCGTATCGCCATCGATTTCCGTGACGGTCCCGTCGAGCTCGGCGAGGGCGATTTCATCGTCGTGCCGCGCGGCGTCGAACACCGGCCGCGCTCGCTGACTGCGGAACCCGTCGTGCTGATGTTCGAGCCGGCAACGACGCTCAACACCGGCAATGCCAAAAGCGACCTCACCGTCGCCGACCTGAAGCGGCTGTAACGAACTTGCGACTGCCACACAGTTACACATATACTGTGTGAAGTAGGCGCAGGAGAAAAGAGAAATGAAGAACATCACTCTGGCAGTCGAAGACGAGGTCTTGGAGCAGGTCAAGCTGACGGCCGCCGAACAGCGAACGACCGTCAACGCCATGGTGCGGGAGTTTTTCTCGGCAGTGGCCGCCAAGCGGTACGCCAAGGACGAGGCACGGCAGGCCCTTCTGCGGCTCGCCCGCGAGGCGGCAGGCGACATGGGTGGCAAGAAATGGAACCGGGAAGCTCTCTATGATCGCTGACTGCTTCCTCGACACGAACATCCTCGTCTATGCCGCCATCGGACACAAGGCCGAGCGCGCGAAGTATGAGCGCGCCGTGGAGTTGATCGCCAAGGAAGACTATTCGACCTCCGCACAGGTGCTGCAGGAGTTCTATGTCAACGTGACCAAGCGGGCTGAGGTCACACTGGCGCCGGCGAAGGCGGCCGAATGGGTCGCCGCGATCTCCATGAAGCCCTGCCAGGATCTGGATAGCGCCGTTGTAATGCAGGGCATCGCGAACGCGCAACGCTACCAGATTTCATATTGGGATGGCGCCATCATCGCCGCCGCCGAGCGCCTTGGCGTCAAGATACTCTACACCGAAGACCTCAACCACGGGCAGTCTTATGGCTCCGTGGTCGCCATGAACCCCTTCCGCAATCACTGATCAGGTCGCAAAAAATGTCCATTCTCGTCGACAAGAACACCAAGGTGCTGGTGCAGGGCCTGACCGGCAAGACCGGCACGTTCCACACCGAACAGGCGCTGGCTTATCACGGCACGAAAATGGTCGGCGGCATCCACCCGAAGAAGGGTGGCGAGACGTGGACCGGCGCGAAGGGCGAGAGCCTGCCGATCTTCGCCACCGTCGCCGAGGGCAAGGAAAAGACCGGCGCCAACGCCTCGGTCGTCTATGTGCCGCCGGCGGGTGCCGCCGAGGCCATCCTGGAAGCGATTGAGGCCGAGATCCCGCTGATCATCTGCATCACCGAAGGTATCCCGGTGATGGACATGATCAAGGTCAAGGCGCGGCTCGACCGCTCGACGTCGCGGCTGATCGGGCCGAACTGCCCGGGCGTGCTGACGCCCAACGAATGCAAGATCGGCATCATGCCCGGAAACATCTTCCGCAAGGGCTCGGTCGGCGTTGTTTCGCGGTCGGGAACGCTTACCTATGAGGCAGTGTTCCAGACCACCAATGTCGGCCTCGGCCAGACCACCGCCGTTGGCATTGGCGGCGACCCCGTCAAGGGCACCGAATTCATCGACGTGCTCGAAATGTTCCTCGCCGATGACGAGACCAAGTCGATCATCATGATCGGCGAGATCGGCGGTTCCGCCGAGGAAGACGCCGCGCAGTTCCTCAAGGACGAAGCCAAGCGTGGCCGAAGCAAGCCGATGGCCGGTTTCATCGCCGGGCGCACGGCGCCGGCCGGCCGCACCATGGGCCATGCGGGCGCGGTCATCTCCGGCGGCAAGGGCGGCGCGGAAGACAAGATCGCGGCGATGGAATCGGCTGGGATAAAAGTATCGCCCTCGCCGGCGCGGCTAGGCACGACGCTGGTCGAGGCGATCAAGGGTTAAGGCAGTAAGGGAGTAGGGCAGTATGGCAGTAGGGGAATAGGAAGAACGGGACGAGCGGCGGCAACCGCCTGCTTTCCCTACTGCCTTACTCCCCTACTGCCCTACTCCCCTCCAAAAACAGGAGACGGAGCCAGGCTCCGCGGACAAAAATGGCAAGACAAGATCAGGCCAACGACCAATTTTCGCTCACCTCATTCCTCTATGGCGGCAACGCCGATTACATCGACGCGCTCTACGCCGCCTATGAGGACGATCCCGCCTCGGTCAATCCCGAATGGCAGGAGTTCTTCGCCGGGCTGAAAGACGATGCCGGCGATGTGCGCAGGAATGCCAAGGGCGCCTCCTGGGCCAAGCCCTCCTGGCCGCTGCAGGCGAATGGCGAACTGGTCTCGGCGCTCGACGGCAACTGGGGCATCGTCGAGAAGACGATCGAAAAGAAGGTCAAGGACAAGGCGGTCACCAACGGCGTCGTCCTGTCCGATGCCGACGTGCACCAGGCGACGCGCGATTCGGTGCGCGCCATCATGATGATCCGCGCCTACCGCATGCGCGGCCATCTGCACGCCAATCTCGATCCGCTCGGCATCGCCAAGCCGCTCGAGGATTACAACGAGCTGTCGCCGGAGAACTATGGCTTCACCGAAGCCGACTATGACCGGCCGATCTTCCTCGACAATGTGCTCGGCCTTGAATTCGGCACCATCCGGCAGATGCTGGAAATCCTGACCCGAACCTATTGCTCGACGCTCGGCGTCGAGTTCATGCATATTTCGGACCCCGAGGAAAAGGCCTGGATCCAGGCCCGCATCGAGGGCGCCGACAAGGAGATCACCTTCACCGCCACCGGCAAGAAGGCGATCCTGCAGAAGCTGGTCGAGGCCGAAGGCTTCGAGCAGTTCATCGACGTCAAGTACAAGGGCACCAAGCGCTTCGGCCTCGATGGCAGTGAAGCGCTGATCCCGGCGCTGGAGCAGATCGTCAAGCGCGGCGGCCAGCTCGGCATGAAGGAGATCGTGCTCGGCATGGCGCATCGCGGCCGGCTGAACGTGCTCTCCCAGGTGATGGCCAAGCCGCACCGCGCCATCTTCCACGAGTTCAAGGGCGGCTCGGCCGCACCCGACGAGGTCGAGGGCTCGGGCGACGTCAAGTACCATCTCGGCGCCTCGTCGGACCGCGAGTTCGACGGCAACAAGGTGCATCTGTCCCTGACTGCCAACCCCTCGCATCTGGAAATCGTCGATCCGGTGGTGATGGGCAAGGCGCGCGCCAAGCAGGATTACCTGTTCGGCCGCAGCCGCGAGGAGATCGTACCGCTGGAAGAGCGCGCCAAAGTGCTGCCGCTCTTGCTGCATGGCGATGCCGCCTTCGCCGGTCAGGGCGTGATCGCCGAGATCCTCGGCCTGTCCGGCCTGCGCGGCCACCGCGTCGCCGGCACGCTGCACTTCATCATCAACAACCAGATCGGTTTCACCACCAACCCGCGCTTCTCGCGCTCGTCGCCCTATCCATCAGACGTGGCCAAGATGATCGAGGCGCCGATCTTCCACGTCAATGGCGACGACCCGGAAGCCGTGGTGCACGCCACCAAGGTGGCGATCGAATTCCGCATGAAGTTCTTCAAGCCTGTTGTGGTCGATATGTTCTGCTATCGCCGCTTCGGCCACAATGAGGGCGACGAGCCGGCCTTCACCCAGCCGATCATGTATCGCAACATCCGCACCCACAAGACGACGGTCCAGATCTATGGCGACCGGCTGATCGCCGAGGGTCACATCAGCCAGGCTGAACTCGACCAGCTCAAGGCCGACTGGCGGGCGCATCTGGAATCGGAATGGGAAGTCGGCCAGCACTACAAGCCCAACAAGGCCGATTGGCTGGACGGCGCCTGGTCGGGCCTGCGCACCGCCGACAACCAGGATGAACAGCGGCGCGGCAAGACCGCCGTGCCGGTCAAGACGCTGAAGGAAATCGGCAAGAAGCTGACCGAGGTGCCGAAGGATTTCGAAGCGCACAAGACGATCATCCGCTTCCTCGAGAACCGCCGCCAGGCGATCGAGTCGGGCGAAGGCATCGACTGGTCAACGGCCGAGGCGCTGGCCTTCGGCGCCATCCTGCTCGACGGCAATCCGATCCGCCTGTCGGGCCAGGATTCCGAACGCGGCACCTTCTCGCAGCGCCATTCGGTCCTTTACGACCAGCGCGACGAGACCCGTTACATCCCGCTCAACAATCTGTCGGCGGCTCAAGCTGGCTACGAAGTCATCAACTCGATGCTGTCGGAAGAGGCGGTGCTGGGCTTCGAATATGGCTACAGCCTGGCCGAGCCGAAGGCGCTGACCTTGTGGGAAGCGCAGTTCGGCGACTTCGCCAACGGTGCCCAGGTGGTGTTCGACCAGTTCATCTCCAGCGGAGAGCGCAAGTGGCTCAGAATGTCGGGCCTCGTCTGCCTGTTGCCGCATGGCTATGAAGGCCAGGGTCCGGAACACTCTTCGGCCCGGCTCGAACGCTTCCTGCAGCTTTGCGCCGAAGACAACATGCAAGTGGCCAACTGCACGACGCCGGCCAACTACTTCCACATATTGCGCCGGCAGCTGAAGCGCGACTTCCGCAAGCCGCTGATCCTGATGACGCCGAAATCGCTGCTGCGCCACAAGCGGGCGGTGTCGACGCTGCCGGAAATTTCGGGCGAAAGCTCGTTCCACCGGCTGCTTTGGGACGACGCGCAACTGCTTTCCGGGCAGGCGATCAAGCTCACCAAGGATTCGAAGATCCGCCGCGTCGTGCTGTGCTCGGGCAAGGTCTATTACGACCTCTATGAGGAGCGCGAGAAGCGCGGCATCAACGACATCTATCTGCTGCGCGTCGAACAGCTCTATCCGTTCCCGGCCAAGGCGCTGATTACGGAACTGTCGCGTTTCCGCAATGCCGAGATGGTCTGGTGCCAGGAGGAGCCCAAGAACATGGGCGCCTGGTCGTTCATCGACCCGTATCTGGAATGGGTGCTGGCGCATATCGACGCCAAGCATCAGCGGGTGCGCTACACCGGCCGTCCTGCCGCCGCCTCGCCGGCGACCGGACTGATGTCAAAGCATCTCGCCCAGCTCGCCGCCTTGCTCGAAGACGCGCTTGGTGAATAGAGAATATCTGGGCGAACAACAGAACCGAAAGAAAACGGACAGGCACAATGGCTACCGAAATCCGCGTTCCCACTCTCGGCGAATCCGTCACTGAAGCGACCGTCGGCAAATGGTTCAAGAAGGTTGGCGATACAATCGCCGCCGATGAACCGCTGGTCGAGCTCGAGACCGACAAGGTGACGGTGGAGGTGCCTGCCGCCGCCGCCGGCACTCTGGGTGAGATCACCGTCAAGGAAGGTGAGACGGTCGGTGTCGGCGCGCTGCTGGGTTCGATTTCGGCAGGCGGCGCGGCCGCCGCGCCGGCAACCAAGCCGCAGGCGGTGTCGCAGGCCTCGTCGCCGGATGCGGCATCGACCGGCAAGCAGGCCGCGGCCGAGACCGCCAAGATCGCCGGCGACGCCGGCCCGGTCGAGCCGCGCACCATGCCACCGGCACCGGCCGCGGCGAAACTGATCGCCGAAAGCAATCTCTCGGTCGACCAGATCTCCGGTTCGGGAAAGCGTGGCCAGGTGCTGAAAGGCGACGTGCTCGACGCCATCTCCAAAGGCGCGCCGTCACAGCCGGCAGAGACGCCGAAGGCGGCACCTGCACCGGTTGCCGTGCGCGCGCCATCCTCCGGCGACGACGCCTCGCGCGAGGAGCGCGTGCGCATGACCAAGCTGCGCCAGACCATCGCGCGCCGCCTCAAGGAAGCGCAGTCGACCGCCGCCATGCTGACCACCTTCAACGAGGTCGACATGTCAGCGGTGATGGCGCTGCGCACCAAATACAAGGACGTGTTCGAGAAGAAGCATGGCGTGAAGCTCGGCTTCATGGGCTTCTTCACCAAGGCCGTCACCCACGCGCTGAAGGAAATCCCTTCGGTCAATGCCGAGATCGACGGCACCGACATCATCTTCAAGAACTATGCCCATATCGGCGTCGCCGTCGGCACCGAAAAGGGCCTCGTCGTCCCGGTCGTGCGCAATGCCGACCAGATGTCGATCGCCGAGATCGAGAAGGACATCGGCCGGCTGGGCATCGCCGCCCGCGACGGCAAGCTGTCGGTCGCCGACATGCAAGGCGGCACGTTTACGATTTCCAACGGTGGCGTTTACGGGTCGCTGATGTCGACGCCTATCCTCAACGCGCCGCAGTCGGGCATTCTTGGCATGCACAAGATCCAGGAGCGGCCTGTCGTGGTCGGCGGCCAGATCGTGATCCGGCCGATGATGTATCTGGCGCTCAGCTACGATCACCGCATCGTCGACGGTAAGGAAGCAGTGACCTTCCTGGTCCGCGTCAAGGAAAGCCTGGAGGATCCGGAACGGCTGGTGCTTGATCTCTGAGGTCTGGTGCTGATCCGGCTGTTGGAATGCGTGCCGGAGGAAGGGATCTGCGCGGCAGAATGACGACCCGTTCCCTTAGCCTTTCCAAGGTGCTTTCGATCGCATCGATCGCGGCCGGCATGGTGCTGGCCACCGCCGGCGCCCATGCAGCCTGTCCGATCGAGCTCGCCGTCTATGGCGACGCCCAGAGCGGCAGCGAAATCGATCACGCCGACCGGCACCTCGGCGACCGTCACCAACAGCTTCCGCATGATCCTCGACAACAATGTGGTGCTCAACGGTATCGTTATGTGGAACGAAGGCGTGTCGCGGCCGAACGGCGCGCTGATGTACAAATGCCCCGAAGGCGACGTCACCGGCGAGGAGCTTGCTGCCTGCACGCCCTGGCATGGCGTCATCTACACGTCGGATGACAAGGGCAACATCGGACTGCTGCCGGCCGAAGGGGTCGAAGCGCCGAAGACGCTGATCCTGCCGGACCTCGGGCCGGCGTTGCGCCAATCCTCGGCCTATGGCGGCAGCGGGTTTTCGAAAGTGCCGTGGGATGTGTTTGTCTTGAAGGGATGCCAGGAATGAGCGAGGCGAAAAAGGTGCTGCTGGTCACCGGCGGTAGCCGCGGCATTGGCGCCGCGGTCTGCCGGCTAGGATCGAAGGCCGGCTACCGCGTGGCGGTCAACTATGCCTCGAACCAGGCTGCCGCTGACGCAGTGGTCGCCGAGATCAAGGCCGGCGGCGGCGAGGCCTTAGCCGTCAAGGGCGATGTCGGCAGCGAGGCCGATATCGTGGCCATGTTCGAGGCCGTCGACCGCGCTTATGGCCGGCTCGACGCCTTCGTCAACAATGCCGGCATCGTCGACGTCAAGGCGCGTGTCGACGAGATGGACGTCGCGCGGCTGGAGCGCATGATGCGCATCAATGTCGTCGGCTCGTTCCTGTGTGCCCGCGAAGCGGTGAAGCGCATGTCGACCCGTCATGGCGGGGCGGGCGGATCGATCGTCAACATCTCGTCGGCGGCAGCGACGTTGGGCTCGCCGGGCGAATTTGTCGACTATGCCGCCTCCAAGGGTGCCATCGACACGTTCACCGTCGGGCTCGCCCGTGAGGTCGCACTGGAAGGCATTCGCGTCAATGCGGTGCGGCCCGGCCTCATCGATACCGAGATCCATGCCTCCGCCGGGCAGCCGGACAGGATAGAGCGGTTCCGCGACCTGCTGCCGATGAAAAGAGCCGGCACGGCTGATGAAGTCGCGGGCGCGGTTCTCTATCTTCTATCCGACGCCGCGTCCTATACGACGGGCGCGATCCTGAATGTAAGCGGCGGCCGCTGAGCGCCAAGCAAAGGGAAACAAACATGGCTTATGACGTCGTTATCATCGGATCGGGACCGGGCGGCTATGTCTGCGCCATCAAGGCGGCGCAGCTCGGGCTCAAGGTTGCGGTGGTCGAGAAGAATGCCACCTTCGGCGGCACCTGCCTGAACATCGGCTGCATCCCGTCCAAGGCCCTGCTCCATGCCTCCGAGATGTTCGCCGAGGCCGGCCACTCCTTCGACACGCTCGGCGTCGAGATATCAGCGCCGAAATTGAACCTGAAGAAGATGATGGCGCACAAGGATGCGACGGTGACGTCGAACGTCAACGGCGTCGCCTTCCTGTTCAAGAAGAACAAGATCGACAGCTTTCGCGGCACCGGCAAGGTGGTCGCGGCCGGCAAGGTCTCGGTGACCGGCGAGGACGGCAAGGTCGAGGAGATCGAGACCAAGAACATCGTCATCGCCACCGGATCGGATGTCGCCGGCATTCCCGGCGTCAAGGTCGACATCGACGAGAAGGTGATCGTGTCGTCGACCGGCGCGCTGTCGCTGGAGAAGGTGCCCGGCCATCTGGTGGTGGTCGGCGGCGGTGTCATCGGGCTCGAGCTCGGCTCGGTGTGGGCGCGGCTCGGCGCCAAGGTCACCGTGGTCGAATTCCTCGACACCATCCTGGGCGGCATGGACGGCGAGGTCTCCAAGCAGTTCCAGCGGCTGCTATCCAAACAGGGTTTCGAGTTCAAGCTCGGCGCCAAGGTCACAGGCGTCGCCAAGGCCAAGAAGGGTGCCGCGGTCACCTTCGAGCCGGTCAAGGGCGGCGCCGCCGAGACGATCGAGGCTGATGCCGTGCTGATCGCCACCGGGCGCCGGGCCTATGCCGACAGTCTCGGGCTCGGGGAAGCCGGCGTCGAGGTCGACGAGCGCGGCCGCGTCAAGACCGATGGCCATCTCAAGACCAATGTCCCGGGCATCTATGCCATCGGCGATGTCATCGCCGGGCCGATGCTGGCGCACAAGGCCGAGGACGAGGGCGTGGCGGTAGCGGAAACCATTGCCGGCCAGGTCGGCCACGTGAACTATGACGTCATTCCGAGCGTCGTCTACACCAGCCCGGAAATCGCCTCGGTCGGCAAGACCGAGGAAGAGTTGAAGAAGGCCGGCATCGACTACAAGGTCGGAAAGTTCCCGTTCAGCGCCAATGGCCGGGCGCGCGCCATGCTGCACACCGACGGTTTTGTGAAGATCCTCGCCGACAAGCAAAGCGACCGCGTGCTCGGCGTGCATATCGTCGGCTTCGGCGCCGGCGAGATGATCCACGAGGCGGCGGTGCTGATGGAGTTCGGCGGCTCGTCAGAGGATCTCGCCCGCACCTGCCATGCGCATCCGACGATGTCGGAGGCGATCAAGGAGGCGGCGCTGGCCACGTTCTTCAAGCCCATCCACATCTAAAAGGCCAATGCTTCGTCATCCTCGGGTTAAGCCCGAGGATGACGAAGGCACGGTGACACCACTAACCAAAACGGCCCGCTTTCAGCGGGCCGTTCGTATTTGATATCGAACCGATCAGTTGGCCGGTGCGGCAGGAGCCGGCGCTGGAGCCGGTGCGGGCGCTGGGGCCGGGGCCGGTTCTGCAGGGGCCGGTGCAGGTGCAGGTGCAGGTGCAGGTTCGGCTGGCTTCATCGGTTCTGCCGGTGCGGGCGCGGGGGCCGGTGTGCTGGCCGCCGGCGGCTCGGCTGGTGCCGGGTGCTCACCACTTCTTCCGAAAACATAATACGCGACAACCGCCAGAATAACGACGACCAGCGCAATCAGCCAGCCACTACCGCCGCCACCGCTCTGTTTGATGGTGGTGTTGGTGGTGTTGGGATTGAACGGATCGTTTGGATTCGGTGCGTTCGCCATAAAAGTGTCCTCCGTGGATGAAAAATATCAATCAACACCATTCAACGCGCAATCATTGAACTGGTTTCACGCTAGGGTTGGAAAACGCCAAAAACAAGGACAATCCTGCCTTTCCGCAGCCTGAACGGCGTCGTTTCGCCCCGCAGCGCGCCAAGTTTGCGTCTGTTAAGCTCGAATCAGAGGATTTTGCCGTGACAAATCCGTTAGGGCAGGTTGTCCCGAATCACTGCGATGCTCTCGCCGGAGCCCAGTTCGCCGACCGCTATGTGCTGGTCACTGAAGGTCTTTCTTTAACCGCACTCGGCGCGGCGGAACGCGCCTTGGGGCGAACACCGCCCTGGATCGGCAGGCTCATGGCGCTGCGCAACCTGGCCGTCAGGCCGTTCCGGCTGAAGACGGGCCTGGAAGCTGCGGTGTTGCCGTCGGGCCGGATCGGGATATTTCCGCTCATCAGCCAGTTTCCCGGCAAGGTTGTGCTTGGCCTCGACGACCGACATCTCGATTTCCGGGTCCTGGTCGAAGTCAGGGATCTCGGCATGGGCCGGCAGGAAGTGGCCGCGACGACGATCGTCAAGACGCACAATTGGCTCGGTCGCGCCTATCTCGCGATCATCATGCCGTTTCACCGGATCGTCGTTCCGGCGATGCTGGCCCAGATCAGATAAGGTTACAGGCCTACAGGCGTGACGGTGTAACCGGCCTTGCGGAAATCCTCGACGAGGCCTTCGGGACCGGGAAGGTGGAGGGCGCCGACCGCCATGAAGACGTTGCCCCTGGCAAGGATCGGTTCGGCATGCTCGACCATCACCTTGTTGCGGCTGGTGATCATGGTTTCCTCGAACGCCGCATAGCCCGCGGGGTCGTCCGTGCCATCGGGCATGGCCACGCGAAACAGCGGCCAGAACATGCCGGTGTCGCCGCGCTGGTAGAGCACGATCATGGTTTCGTTGATGTCGTTGATCTTATCGCCGAGCTTCAGCGTGTCGACGAGACCCTTCATGTGAAACGCCAGCGGCAGCGAGGCCATGGCCCGCAGCTGGCTTTCAGCCGTCTCCAATCCTTCCACCGGCTTGCCGGAAGCCTTCGCACCTTGGGCCAGCCTGACATCGAGCACCGGGGCGCCGCCTGACTGGCGGGCCAGCTCGCAGGCCGGCAGTGCCATCATGGCCGAGAGCATCCACGGCTTCATCTTGGCAACCGTTGCCGGAGGAATGCCGCGTGCGTCGAGCGCGGCGTTCATGGCCGCCGCATCGTCGGGCGACAGCAGCGACGCCAGCGTCGTCGAATCAGTGAACATCATCAGGTCCGGCTCCTGGAGCATCGCGACCATCATCTTCTGCTTGTCGAGCACGTCGGTGGTTTCGATGACGATGGTGCCGGCGGCGTCATAGGCTTTCTGCGCGTCGGGAGGCAGCGTGGTGACACGCGGGTCGGTCATATGCATGGTGCCGAACAGGAAGGACGGCTTCTCGCCGGGCTTTTCCAGCTTCCACAACAGGCCCTTGCCGTTCGGTGTCGCTGCGGCTTCCGCTTCGATCTTGCGGTAGGTCGCCGGATCGTTCTTCTGCAAGGCCGACAGCATGTCGGCGCCGGTGCAGGTCGGGATTCCGGCATGCGCCTTGCCGGCCGCGAACAGCAGCACGGCGAGGAACGACAGGAAGAACAGAACATTGAGTGCGACGAGCAGCTTCAGCGACACGGAAGCTGCACGGTCGGCGATGGCGATGACGCGTTTCATGGTTCTGTCTTCATGTTTGACCATGATCTTTTCCGAAAACCGGGTCCCACTTTTCGGGATCATGGTCAGTTCTAGAACCGAAAAGCGGCAAAACGGTTAATTGGTACTGCGAAATTGAAGGGTTCATGCCCGTGGATGGGCTGATTCGTAGATTTCGAGCAGCCTCGCGGTGTCGACGCCGGTGTAGATCTGCGTCGTCGACAGGCTGGCGTGGCCGAGCAGTTCCTGGATAGTGCGCAAGTCACCGCCGCGGCCGAGCAGATGCGTGGCGAAGGAATGGCGCAGCGCATGCGGCGTCGCGGTATCGGGCAGGTTGAGCGCCGAGCGCAGTTTGGCCATGTCGCGCTGGACGATGGCCGGGTTGAGCGGGCCGCCACGGGCGCCGCGAAACAGCAGGCCCTTGGGGTCGAGATGGTAGGGGCAGAGCCGGCGATATTCGGCGATCGCCCTGAGCGCCACCGGCAGCACCGGCACCAGGCGCGTCTTGCCGCCCTTGCCGGTGACGCGCAGCACCGTGTCGTCCGCCGACGCCAGATCGGCGCCCGCCAGACCGAGCGCCTCGGAAATGCGCAGGCCGGAGCCGTAGAGCAGTGTCAGCACAGCGGCGTTGCGGGCCGCGATCCAGGGTTCTTCCGCCAATTGGCCTTCGATGGAAACGATATGCTTGGCGTCGCTCGCCGTCAGCGGCTTGGGCAGCGATTTGGGCTGGCGCGGTGCGCGCAGGGCTGCCGCACCCGCCGCATTGGCAAGGCCGCGCCGCTCGAGGAAACGCAGCAGCGAGCGGATGCCGGCGAGACCCCGGCCCAGGGTGCGGGCACCGGCGCCGGCATTGCGCCGCGCAGCGAGGAAGCCGCGCAGGTCGGCCGGGCGCAGATCGGCGATGTCCGAAATGCCGGGCGAGCCGCCGCAATGGCCGGTGAGGAAATGCAGGAACTGGCGCGTGTCGCGCTCATAGGCTTCCACCGTCTTAGGCGACAGCCGACGTTCTCGCGCCAGCATCTTCAGCCAGCTTTCACGCGCCGCCTGGAGATCGGGTTTAGCCGGGATGAGGAATTCCTGCATGGCGTCTGATCCAGTTCGCCGCCATTTTCTCGCAGGCAGGTTAGAAAGCGGTGAAGAGTCCGTCATTGAAAAGATGGCCGGCTGGGGCTAGGAGATCGTCGATTGGCGGCAAGTCACAAACCTTGGTGATTGGCTGAAATCTGCGCAGTCGCTTCGCGCCTGCTCCGCCCGTGGATGACGAAGGTAAAAGCGCCATGAGCAAGCCCCAGAACCCTGTCCAGATGGCCATGATCGGCGCCGCCCATGGCATCAAGGGCGAATTGCGGGTGAAGACCTTCACCGGTGAACCGCTGGCGCTGGCCGACTACGGCCCGCTCTACGCCCGTGACGGCCGCGCCTTCCAGATCATCGACATCAGGCCCGCCAACACCGTCGTCGTGGTCCGCTTCAAGGGCGTTGCCGACCGCAACGCGGCCGAGGCGCTGGCCGGCACGGAGCTGTTCGTCGACCGTTCGATGCTGCCGGACGACGGCGAGGAAGACGAGTTCTACCATGCCGACCTCGTCGGCCTCGAAGTCCGCGACGACACGGGTGCCGTGCTTGGCAAGGTGGTCGCGGTGCACAATTTCGGCGGCGGCGACATTCTCGACGTGACGCTGGGCGGGCGCAAGGGCGTGCTGATCCCGTTCACACAGGCTGCCGTGCCACAAGTGTCGATCGCGGAGGGTTTCGTCCGCGTCGACCCGGCGGCGGCCGGACTTGTCGAGGACGAGGATGGCGACGGCCCGCGAGAGGAAGACTTCGATCCGAAGGGCAGGCCGCGCGGACCGAGCGATGCCGGGGGCAACCGGTGAGTTTTTCCGCTTCGGTGCTGACGCTTTACCCCGAGATGTTTCCCGGCGCGCTCGGCCTGTCGTTGGCCGGCCGGGCGCTCGAGGCCGGCACGTGGTCGCTGGAGGCGATCCAGATCCGTGACTTCGCCACCGACCGTCATCGCACCGTCGACGACACGCCAGCCGGCGGCGGCGCCGGCATGGTGATGCGCGCCGACGTGCTGGCGAAAGCCATCGACCACACTTCGCCGGAAGGCGACCTGCGGCCTCGGCTGCTGATGAGCCCGCGCGGCAAGCCGCTGACCCAGGTCCGCGTGCGCGAACTGGCCGCAGGACCGGGCGCGGTCATCGTCTGCGGCCGTTTCGAGGGCGTCGACCAGCGGGTGATCGACGTGCGGGGATTGGAGGAAGTCTCGATCGGCGACTACATCCTCTCGGGCGGCGAGCCGGCAGCGCTCGTTCTGCTCGATGCGGTGGTGCGGTTGTTGCCGGGCGTGATGGGTAACGCGGTGTCGGGCGAGGAAGAAAGCTTTGAGAACGACCTGCTCGAACATCCGCACTATACGCGGCCGCAGGAGTTTGAAGGGCGCGAGATTCCCGAGGTGCTGATCTCGGGCAATCACAAGAAGATCGCCGCATGGCGGCGGGCGCAGTCGGAAGCGCTGACGAAAGAGCGGCGTCCTGATTTGTTGGGCGCCGCCGCTCAGCCTTTCCAAAAGTAATAGAAAGCCAGAAACAGGCCGACGGCGACGACGAAGCCGCGCACCGCGTTTTGCGGCACGCGCTTGGCGATCCAGACGCCGGCATAGCCGCCGAGCGCGCCGCCCGGGATCATGATGATCGCCTGCGGCCAGGCGACGACGCCGCCCGAGACGAAGACGACGATCGCGACAGCGGCGATGACCATGGCCAGCATGTTCTTCAACGCGTTCAGCCGGTGGTAGTCGCCGGCTTGTGTCAGGCCGAGCGTCGCCAGCATCATCACGCCCATGCCGGCGCCGAAGAAGCCGCCATAGATGGCGGTGAGAAACTGCGCCAGGGAGCCGGCGAGCGAGCCCACCGCCGCTTCATGGCCGGGCTTCGGCACCGGTTTCAGCCAGGGGCCGGCGGCGAACAGGGCCGTCGCGGCTAGCAGCAGCCACGGCACCAGAGCGCGAAACGAGGGATTGTCGAGCGCCAGTAGGATCAGCGCGCCGGCCAGCGCCCCGATCGCCGAGATCAGACAGAGCAGCAGCGCGCCGCGCCAGAAATGCCTGATGTCGGCCGAATAGGCGAGCGTCGAGGTGATGTAGCCCGGAAATTGCGTCACCGAGGAGGTGGCGTTGGCGACGATCGGCGGCAGGCCGACCAACGTCATGGCGCCGAAGGTGATGAAGGTGCCGCCACCGGCGACCGCATTGGCGGCGCCTGACAGAAAGCCCGCCAGAAAGAGCAGGATGGCATCGAAGACAGACATGAATTGCGGCCGCTCAAAACTGTGTTATTTCAGGCTTAGAAAGCCTGAACGACCGGCGCAACCCGGCACGGCAGGATTACGATGGTGCCATGCGAGCAGAAAATGCGCTGCCAAGGCGTGACAAAGCGGCGAAATAGCTGTATGTGCCCGCCCGTACCGGCCAGAAAGAATCTGCCGGACCCGTCAACAATGACGGTGTAGTCGCCCCTGCCTGATGTTTCAAAGACAAATGTCTTGGAGACAAAGGGCATAGCCAAGCGGTCAATGGAACTGCAAGGCGAGTGTCGGACGCTCTGACTGTCGGAAGAACAAGAAGTGGACTTTTGAGATGGATATTCTCCGTCAGCTCGAGGCCGAACAGGCCGCCAAGATCGAAGCCAAGCGCAAGCTTCCCGAATTCCAGCCCGGCGACACCGTGCGCGTCCAGGTCCGCGTGACCGAAGGCACCCGCACCCGCGTCCAGGCCTATGAGGGCGTCGTCATCGCCCGCGCAGGCGCCGGCTTCCAGGAGAACTTCACGGTTCGCAAGATTTCCTACGGTGAAGGCGTCGAGCGCGTGTTCCCGGTCTACTCGCCGATGGTTGAAGGCGTTGAAATCGTTCGCCGCGGCAAGGTGCGTCGCGCCAAGCTCTACTACCTGCGCGATCGTCGCGGCAAATCGGCCCGTATTTCGGAAAACACCGGCGTGCGCGCCCGCAAGCTGAACGACGAGGAGCGCGATGCTCTGAACGCCGAGAAGGCCCGCATCGAGGCCGAGAAGGTGGCAGCCGCCGAGGCTCTGGCCGTCGAGAAGGCCGCTCAGGACGCCGCCGAGAAGAAGGCCGCCGCCGAGGCAGCTGAAGCCGCAAAGGCAGCCGAAGCAGCCACCGCCGAATAAGTTTTTCGGCGAGCAAGTTTGAAAAGGCGGCTTCGGCCGCCTTTTTTCGTTTCCGGGGGCTGGCTGGCGGAAAAGTCGGCGGTTGACTCGATTTACATCGTGTACTAAACAATCGTGCACGATTTAAATGGAGAAATGAAATGCCTGCATTGTATTCTACCCAAGCCCGCGCCGTCGGCGGCCGCGCCGGCCATGTCCAGAGCGATGATGGCTTGCTCAGCCTCGATCTTGCCATGCCCAAGGAGCTTGGCGGCAAAGGTGGCGCCACCAATCCCGAACAGCTTTTCGCCGCCGGCTATGCCGCCTGCTTCGAAAGCGCCATGCGCTTCATCGCCGGCAAGCAGAAACTGCCGCTGCAGGATGCCTCGGTGACGGCAAATGTCAGCCTGCACAGCAATGCGCAGGGCGGATTTGTGCTCGGCGTTTCGCTGGCAGCGGAAACAAAAGGTCTTGATCAGGCGGCGGCGGAAGCGCTTGTATCGGCGGCGCACCAGGTTTGCCCCTATTCCAACGCCATCAAGGGCAACATCGAGGTGGCGCTTTCGGCTAAGGCGCTTCCGGCAAAGGCAGCATGAACACAAAACAGACGGACGATACCACGCAGGCCTCGGCGGATTTCGCCGGGGTGCCGAAACTCGACGACCAAATCTGCTTCGCCCTCTATTCGGCTAGCGGGCTGATGACACGGCTCTACCGGCCGTTGCTCGAACCGCTCGGCCTCACCTATCCGCAATATCTGGCGATGATGGCGCTGTGGGAGCGAGCGCCACGCACGGTGGGTGGGCTCGGCGAGGTGCTGGGTCTCGATTCGGCGACGCTGACACCCCTGCTCAAACGGCTGGAGGCGGGCGGCTTCATCACCCGCCGGCGCGACGCTGCCGACGAGCGCCGGGTGCTTCTGGAGCTGACAGCCAAGGGACAGTCGCTACGCGGGCCCGCCAAAGACGTTGCTGTCCAGATACTCTGCCAATTTCCCCGCCTCAGCGCGGTCGAACTGGATGGCCTGCACCGCATCCTGGCCAAGCTCATTGCTGGGCTGCGCGAGACGGACGCCAAGGCACCGGCGGCTGACTGACCGCCGGCCAAGGCACGGATCTCCCGGAATCTTCCGATCGAGAGCATTGGAATCCGATTTCGCCCCAGGCGACACGGCAGAGCGTCTTGCATGACGCTTGCGGAAAGCTAAAGTCGGCGCCGGATTTTCCTGCAAGCCCGGCCATGCCCGGGTCATCAATTCCCGGGGAGTGTGTCATGACCAAATCGAAACTGCTGCTGGCGGGCCTGCTTGCCCTCGTCCTGGCACCCGTTGCCGCCTTCGCGCAGGCGCTGCCCGACCTCGGCGGCAAGAAGGTGGTGGTTGTGACCGAAAACGCCTATCCGCCGCTGCAGTTCATCGATGCCAAGACCGGCAAACAGATCGGCTGGGAATATGACGCGATGAACGAGATCGCCAAGCGGCTCAATTTCACGGTCGAGTACCAGAACACTTCCTGGGACGCGATGATCCAGGCGGTTTCCGACAACCAGTACAACATTGGCATGACCGGCATCACCATCAAGGACGACCGCAAGGAGAAGGTCGATTTCTCCGACCCCTATATGCGCTCGGAACAGTTCATGCTGGTGCGCGGCGATGAGAGCCGCTTCACCGACGCCAAGACCTTCGGCGCCTTCAAGGACGGGCTGGTCGGCGCGCAGGCCGGCACCACGCCCTTCTACACCGCCGTCTACAGCGTGCTCGACGGCAATGAGCAGAACCCGCGCATCAAACTGTTCGAGACGTTCGGCGCGACCGTGCAGGCACTGAAATCAGGCGACGTCGATGTTGTTTTGACCGATGGCACCGCCGGCAAAGGCTATGTCGACGCCTCCGAGGGCAAATTGAAGCTGATCGGGGGGCCGCTCGGTACCGAGGATTTTGGGTTTATCTTTCCGAAGGGTTCGTACCTGGTGAAGCCGGTCAACGCGGCCATCGCGGCGCTGAAGGCCGACGGCACCCTCGATGCGCTCAACAAGAAATGGTTTCTTGATTACAAGATGGGGCAGTAGTTCGCTGAACCTCACGCAGACACGGCGCTTGAACACCCCCCTCTGCCCTGCCGGGCATCTCCCCCGCAAGGGGGGAGATCAGCTGTCCGCCCTGCCTTCGCGTACCTCCAGCATTGAAGAAAAGGCGCGGGCATTGAAGCTGCCAATCTCCCTCCTTGCGGGGGAGATGGCCGGCAGGCCAGAGGGGGGTGCCTTGGCGCAATCCTTCTGATGCAGGTCCCTTGCTCTTCCTCCAAAGCCGACTTCCCCTGGTGGCTCGTCGTTGCCGTAACCCTCGCGATCGCGGTGGCCGTCTTCGTCGCCACCAGCAACCTCTACACCCAGGTGTTCGCCACGGTCGCCAAGGGCATCGGCGTCACCATCTTCGTCACCGTGATTGCCTTCGTGCTGGCTTCGGCCATGGGTCTCGGCATCGCGCTGATGGGAATGTCCGGCTCGCGCTGGCTGCGCCAGATCGCGCGCTTTTATGTCGAGATCATCCGCGGCGTGCCGATCCTGGTGCTGTTGTTCTGGATCGCCTTTGCCGGTGCACCGGCCTTCGTCGCGGCTTGGAACGCGCTGACCGCGCCGCTGCAAAGTGCGGGCCTGTTCGGCGAGCTTTTGGTGCGCGACGTGTCGCTGCTCTGGCGCGCCATCATGGCGCTGACCATCGGCTATTCGGCTTTCATCTCGGAGGTTTTCCGGGCCGGCATCCAGTCGGTGGAGAAGGGCCAGATCGAGGCGGCGAAGGCGCTTGGGCTGACCCGCGCTCAGCGCTTCCGGCTGATCGTGTTCCCACAGGCAATCCGCACCATCCTGCCGCCGCTCGGCAATGATTTCGTCGCGCTGGTCAAGGATTCCTCGCTGGTCTCGGTGCTCGGCGTTGCCGACATCACGCAGATGGGCAAGGTCTACGCCGCCGGCTCCTTTCGCTTCTTCGAGACCTATTCGATAACGGCCTACATCTATCTCATCCTGACCGTCGGCCTGTCGCTGGCGCTCAGGGCGCTGGAGCGGCGGCTGCGCCGCCAGCACGAGGAATAGTTTTTCGGCCAAGGCAGCGCTACGATCCCCGAGCATTCCCGTTAAGGAGGTCCCCATGATCGTCGACAAAGCCAATGCAGCGCTGGATTCCGTCTACACGGCCGACACGCCGGAAGCGCTTGAGGAGGCCTATGCCGCGTGGGCTGCGACCTATGACAGCGAGACCGCCTCGCTCGGCTACCTCCTGCCTTTCCTGATCACCGCCTGGGTGGCGCGTCATGTGCCGGCGGGCGATGGCCCCTTGCTCGATGCCGGCTGCGGCACTGGCCTGTCGGGACCGTCGCTGAAGGCGCTCGGTTACCGCGACATTGCGGGGCTCGACCTCTCGCACGATATGCTGAAGATCGCCGGCAGCCGCAATGCCTACAGCGACCTGAAGCAGGCAATGCTGGGCGGTCCGCTACCGTGGCCGGACGGGTATTTCCGCGCCTTCTTCTCGACCGGCGTGTTCACCATCAGCCATGCGCCGGCATCCGGCCTGCACGAGTTGGTGCGCATCACCCGCAAGGGTGGCCATGCCATCTTCACCGTGCGTGACCAGGTGTTCGAAAGTGGCGGCTTTCAAGCCGTGTTCGATGAACTGGAGCAAGCTGGGAAATGGCGACCGGTCGAGGAAAGCCCGTGGTTCCGCTGCTATGCGATCGCCGAGCCCGAAGCGCTGGTGAAGACGTTTGTGTTTGAAGTGGTTTGAGCGGAGAGGTTTGGGTTCTGCGAAGACACGCCGCAATTGCCGAAAACCCAAAACATTGGTATGAGCCACGCCATGGAAGAGCTTTTTGGCGATCCGGCCTACAAGGGGTTCGTGCTGCAGGACAGGAAACGCCTGCCGTCGCGCTTTTTCGCGCGCGTGTCCGGGGCGCTGACCAGCCGACTATCCTAGGCCGACCTGTCCAGGTCGTTTTCACCGGGCCGGAGGTCCGGCACCTGCTCTTTCCCATTCTCATATCGACGGATTTACGCACATGAGCGCACCGCGCACCCTCTACGACAAGATTTTCGACGACCATGTCGTCGACCGCCAGGACGACGGCACCTGCCTGCTCTACATCGACCGCCACCTGGTCCATGAAGTGACCAGCCCGCAGGCCTTCGAAGGCCTGCGCATGACCGGTCGTAAAGTCCGGCATCCGGAAAAGACGCTGGCCGTGGTCGATCACAATGTCTCGACCTCACCCGAGCGCAAGTTCGGCATCAAGAACGAGGAAAGCCGTATCCAGGTCGAGGCGCTGGCCAAGAACGCCAGGGATTTCGGCGTCGAATATTATTCCGAGAACGATATTCGCCAGGGCATCGTCCACATCATCGGTCCGGAGCAGGGCTTTACTCTGCCCGGCATGACCATCGTCTGCGGCGACAGCCACACCTCGACGCATGGCGCTTTCGGCGCGCTGGCGCATGGCATCGGCACGTCCGAGGTCGAGCATGTTCTGGCGACACAGACGCTGATCCAGCGCAAGGCCAAGAACATGCTGGTGCGCGTTGACGGCCAGCTGCCGCAGGGCGTCACCGCCAAGGACATCATCCTGGCCATCATCGGCGAGATCGGCACCGCCGGCGGCACCGGCTATGTCATCGAATATGCCGGCGAGGCGATCCGTGCGCTGTCGATGGAAGGCCGCATGACGATCTGCAACATGTCGATCGAAGGCGGTGCGCGCGCCGGCCTTATCGCCGCCGACGAGACGACCTTCGCCTATGTCAAGGACAAGCCGCGCGCGCCGAAGGGCGCGTCCTGGGATGCGGCGCTCGAATACTGGAAGACGCTGCAGTCCGACGAAGGCGCGCATTTCGACAAGGTGATCGTGCTCGACGCGGCCAAGCTGCCGCCGATCGTCTCCTGGGGCTCCTCGCCCGAGGATGTGGTGTCGGTGCAAGGCATCGTGCCGAACCCGGACGACATCGCCGATGAAAACAAGCGCACCTCCAAGCAGCGCGCGCTCGACTATATGGGGCTGACGCCGGGCACCAAGATCACCGACATCACGCTCGATCGCGTCTTCATCGGTTCCTGCACCAATGGCCGCATCGAGGATCTGCGCGCCGTCGCCAAGGTGGTCGAAGGCAAGACGGTCAGCCCGCATGTCGATGCGATGATCGTGCCGGGTTCCGGCCTGGTCAAGGAACAGGCGGAAGCCGAAGGTCTCGACAAGATCTTCCTCGCCGCCGGTTTCGACTGGCGCGAGCCGGGCTGTTCGATGTGCCTGGCGATGAACGACGACCGGCTGAAGCCGCATGAACGCTGCGCCTCCACCTCGAACCGCAATTTCGAGGGCCGGCAGGGTTTCAAGGGCCGCACCCATCTGGTTTCGCCGGCCATGGCGGCGGCGGCGGCGATCGCCGGCCACTTCGTCGACATACGCGAGTGGAAGTAACCCGGATTTGAACAGAACCCGAGCCGCGTGGGCTCGGGTTCAAAGCTTCCCGTCACGGCGGACGAGTTCGTGGAACTCCTCGCGGCGTCCCGGCTGTTCGGCGGCGACCACAAGCGCAAGCCGTTGTTCCTCGAAGAGCTTGAACCATTCGTCCCATTCGACGAGTTCATAGCCTCCCGCATTGAGCGGCCGTTCAGGCTGGTCCTGATCCTGATAGGCGTGCTGGCCGAAGACCAGCCTCAACATGGGCTGCGTCCCCGCCTCCGGCGATATGTCGACGATTGCGGGAAAGCCGGCGCGCCCGGCAGCCCATGAGCGGATCGCATCGTGGTCGGTCAGTGTGATCGTGTCGGCCATGGGTCGCTCCAGATTGTGAACGGAGGAACGCTGACTGGGGACTGCGGTTCCCTGACATTATTTTGAGGCGGCGGTCCTGCTTGCCGCATGGCTTAACCGCTTGTTTGGGCTTGCCCTCTAAGCTCTTCCCTGACGTAAGCCAGGGGAAGTCACAGTCGGTTGGACACGGGTCTGCTCATTGCGCTGCTCAACCCGACGATCGCGCTGGCGCTCGGCGCGGCGTTCCTTGTGCTATGGTCCTATCAGCGCCACCGCCCCTATCTGGCCGTTCTGGCGATCAGCTACAGTCTCTCGGCGGCTGGCTTCCTGCTCCAGTATTTCACCTTGCCCATCGGGATGCCGCTGACCAAGCTTACGTCGAACATCTGCTTCACCATCGCTGCCTGCTGCCTGTCCGGCGCCGTCATCCACCGTTATGGCCGCAAGGTGCCCTCTGTGGGAATCGCCGTGTTGGCGGGCGGCGGCCTGGCGTCGTTATGCTGGTTCCTGTTCGTCGCGCCGGATCTCACCTGGCGCATCCTGGCGATGAATTTCGCATTCGGCGGCATCAGCCTTCTGGTTGCCGCCGAACTGCGCCCGGTACGCAACAACGGCCCGACCGAAAAAATCCTGTTCGTGCTGTCGCTGCTGTCGGGCGTCAATTTCTTCGTGCGCACCCTTGCCGTCGTCATCGCGCATGGGCCCTTCGCCAGCTATGACGGGTTCTATGGCTCGTCCTACTGGACGACGGCGCTGCTGTCGCACGCGCTGCTCTCGCTGCTCATCGCGCTGTGCCTGTTTTCCGCCGCGGCACTCGACGTGTTGAAGGCATTGAAGACCGAGACCTATACCGACCCCCTGTCGGGCCTGCTCAACCGGCGTGGCTTCGAGGAGCGAGGCATGCTGCTCTTGCAGCACTGCGCCTCGGCCCGGTTCCCGGTCGCGCTAGTGCTGGCCGACCTCGATCATTTCAAGGCGCTCAACGATGTGCATGGGCATGGGGCGGGCGATCGGGTGATCGCCGACTTCGCCGCCAAGCTTCGGTCGGCGGCCGGCGCGCGCGGTGTTGCCGGGCGTATCGGCGGCGAGGAATTCGCGGTGCTGCTGCCCCTCAGCGATCTTGCGGCGGCGCGGCTGTTCGCCGAAGCGGTGCGCACCGTCTATTCGGCCGGCCATGTCGACGGGCTTCCCCAGGGAACGAAGGTGACGGCAAGCTTCGGCGTGGCGGCCCGCAGCGGTGGCGAGGCGCTGGAGCCGCTGATGCGCCGTGCCGACGATGCGCTCTACAAAGCCAAGAAGAACGGCCGCGACAGTGTACGCCTGTCCTATGAGCGGCCGGAAACGGCGTTCCTGCCGGAGCCGCTCAAGACCGGCTGAATCTGTCCGGCCGGGACGGCGTTAACGTCTTCTTCGCCCGTCGATGATTAGCTGTCGGCGCGGGTGCGGGAGAACATGAGCGGCGCCAACTTCATCCTGTTGATCAATCTGTCGGTTGCCGGCCTGCTGGCGGCATCCTTCATGGCGGTCGCCTTCCACGATGTCGGCCGGGCGCCGGCGCGCTGGCTGGCATTTGGCTATCTGCTGGGCATGGCCTATTCGGCCATCGAATTCTCCATTCCCGCTTTTGCCGACGCGCGGCTCCCGGTCGTTGCCGCCTTCGCGGTCTTCCTTGGCGCCACGCTTGCGTTCAATGGCGGGCTTGCCCGCAAATACGGCGTGGCGCCGCCCTGGAAGCCGATGCTGTTTTTCCTGTTGGCAACCACCATAGCCGTGTATTTCGTGCAGGACCTGCCTCGCCAGTCGCTCATCCGCATCATGGCTTACCAGCTTCCCTATGCGGTCATGCAGTTCGTCGGGCTGGCCATCGTCTGGTCATCGAGGCAAAAGCTTGCCCGTCTCGATCGCATATTGATGGCCGTGCTGGCGGCGAGCGGCCTCCAGTTTGCCTCCAAGCCGTTCATCGCGCATGCGCTCGGCGGCTGGGGCGCCAATCCGCAGGCCTATCTGCAAAGCAACTACGCGCTGGTGTCGCAATCGCTCGGCACTGTCTTTGCGCTGGCGCTGGCGCTGCTGATGCTGGCCATCCTGGTTCGCGACGTGCTTGCCGAAGTGACGTCGAAGTCGGAGACGGACACGCTTTCGCGCCTGCTCAACCGCGGCGGCTTCACCCGCCATGCCGAGCTGGCGGTGCTTGGCGCGATGCGGCAAGGCGTGCCGGTCGCGCTGGTCATCGCCGACCTCGATCATTTCAAGAGCGTCAACGACAGTTTCGGCCATGCGTCAGGCGACCGGGTGATCGAGATTTTTGCAGGCTTCCTGCGCGAAGCCGCCGCCGCGCATCACGTTGCCGGCCGCATCGGCGGCGAGGAGTTCGCCATCATCCTGCCGGGAACCAACCTTGCCGCGGCGCGGCTGTTCGCCGAGGGCACGCGCAGCGCCTTTGGCGGGCTGCCCATCGACGGGCTGCCGGCTGACAACCGCTGCACCGCGAGCTTCGGCGTCGCCGAACTTCATCCGAACGAAGACTTTGCCGATCTGATGCGGCGCGCCGACCAGGCGCTCTATCAGGCGAAGAATGCCGGGCGCGATTGCGTGCGCGTCTCCGCCGGGCCTGCCGGCAATTGGTCGTCAGCCGGAATGGAAGCCAGAGCAATTTCAGGAAAAGTGTGAAACGGTTTTCCCGGGAAAAGCGCATGGCGCTTTCCCTTGGGAATTGCGTCCAGACAAAGAGTCTAGCGGCAGGGGCTGAGCTCGGGCATCTCGCCGTCGGAGAGACCGTACATATAGGAGCGGCCCTTCACCAGCACCGGCGGCCGGTAGCAATCGCTGTATCCGCTGATTTCGTCGGCTTCGTTCTCGTAGATCACCTTGGGCTGGCCGGCGCTGGTGTAGTCGGAAAGCTGCTTGGCCAGCCTGCCTTCGCCGACGATGATGCGCTTGTAGCCAGCGGCGCTGTCGACGACGAGGTTGCCGAAGGAATCGGCGTAGACGCGATCCTGATGCCGCGCGCCTGCAAGCGCTGGCGCTGCAAGGCCGACGGCCGACGCCGTCACGATGAGCGCCGCAAGGCGCGATCTGCCCGAATTCGAACGCATGGCGTCCTCCGTGTCTTGAGGGAAAGCCTCCTCGAATCAGAAATTAACGTTTTCTTAACCTTTGTTAAGAGGCCGGTGCGTTTGGCGGCAATGTCTCGGTAAACATGGTTAATATCCGTTAATATCCGACTGGATGGAAAACCCGTTGGCCATCATTCGGCCATGCTCGGCCGCACCATCGCGGCTGGTGTCCGTCTCGGCGTCGGGATGACCTTGATCTTGGCAAAGCATCGCGGCTGGTTTGCCGCGCGGGAGGACAGCATATGGCGCTACGCCGGCCGAATTGGGTGTCCGTTTTCCCGTTGCTCGGGATCGCCGCTGGCTGTGTGCCGCAGGACAGCGCGCCGAAGGCGGCCAATACCGTGGTCGTCTCACCTGCACCGGCTCAGCAGTCCGTCGCAGCCGCGGCGCCTCCGGCAGCTGCAACCAAGATCATCACCGACCTTACCGCGCCTCGGTCCGGCATAGGCGCGGCCACCTACAGATGCGGCAACAACGGTATGATTTCTATCCAAAATCTCGGTACATCGTTGCGTGTGGTCGGGTCCGACGGCGCGACCGAGGAGTTTGCGGCGTCGCCCGCCAACCAGAGCAGCCGCTACCAGGCGGTCACGCATGACGCAATCGTGATCGACGGACGCGAGGCGTTGGTGATGAAGAAGGGGTCGACGCCGCAGACCTGCAAACGCTGACGCCAATCTCAACACCGCTGGGCCCTTGGGTCAGACATGTTGCACTGCAGCGATATCGAGCCGGCTTCGGGCCTCCCGGCCTAATCGATTGAAGCCCAAGCCGGCCTTTTAGTCAGACTAAATTACGTTTTCGAAACGGTTTTCTGGCTTTGACGCGGTGCAAAAAGAGCATTAGAAACCGGCTGTCCGAAGTCGCAACCGGAAGCGGCAATGCCGCATTTCCACCTGAGGCTCCAGAGAGACGCCGAACTGGGGGAGCCATGAGCAAATCACCAGCCACCCGCGAATTTGTCAGACGTGAACGGCCGATTTCGCCGCACCTCACCGTGTACCGGCCGCCGATCACCATGACGATGTCGATCATTCACCGCATCACCGGTGGCGCGCTGTATTTCGGCACGCTGCTGGTCGCCCTGTGGCTGATGGCGGCGGCAAGCTCGCAGGCGACTTTCGATTGGGCCAATTGGGCCTTCGGCACCTGGCTCGGCCGGCTCATCCTGTTCGGCTACACCTGGGCGCTGATGCACCATATGCTGGGTGGCGTGCGCCATCTGGTCTGGGACACCGGCGCGGGTCTGGAGAAGCATACCGCCTCGAAGATCGCCTGGGCGACGCTGGCCGGCTCGATCCTGCTCACGCTGCTGATCTGGATCGCCGGCACCATAGCGCGGGGAGCCTGATCATGAGCGGCAAAAACACCGACATGCGCACGCCGCTGGCGAAGGTCCGCGGCCTCGGCTCCGCCCGCGAGGGCACCGGACATTTCTGGCGCCAGCGCCTGACCGCGATCGCCAACATCCCGCTGATCCTGTTCTTCGTCGGCTTCCTGATCGCGCTCAACGGCGCCGACTACGCACATGTGCGGGCAGCTCTTGCCAACCCGTTCGTGGCGCTAGTGATGGCCCTGGTGCTCATTTCCGGGCTTACCCATATGCGGCTCGGCATGCAGGCGATCATCGAGGATTACGTGCATGGCGAAGGCATGAAGCTGGCGCTGATCGCGCTCAATACATTTTTCACCATAGCGGTCGGCGTCGCCTCGATCTTCGCCCTGCTCAAGCTGGCATTCGGAGGCTGAGTTGGCCAAGGACGCGAAACAAGCCAACACGGCAGGCTATACCTTTGTCGACCACAAGTTCGACGTGGTGGTCGTTGGCGCCGGCGGCGCCGGCCTGCGCGCCACGCTCGGCATGGCCGAACAGGGCCTGCGCACCGCCTGCATCAGCAAGGTGTTCCCGACCCGCTCGCACACGGTGGCGGCGCAAGGCGGCATTGCCGCCTCGCTGTCCAACATGGGTCCCGATTCCTGGCAGTGGCACATGTACGACACCGTCAAGGGCTCGGACTGGCTGGGCGATGTCGACGCCATGGAATATCTGGTGCGCGAAGCGCCGGCCGCGGTCTACGAGCTCGAACATTACGGCGTGCCGTTTTCGCGCACCGAAGAGGGCAAGATCTACCAGCGGCCGTTCGGCGGCCACATGATGAACTATGGCGAAGGCCCGCCGGTGCAGCGCACCTGTGCCGCCGCCGACCGCACCGGCCATGCCATCCTGCACACGCTTTACGGCCAGTCGCTGAAGAACAACGCGCAGTTCTTCATCGAGTATTTCGCGCTCGACCTGATCATGGAGCCGGACGGCACCTGCACCGGCGTTCTTGCCTGGAACCTGGATGACGGCACCATCCACCGTTTCTCCGCCAAGATGGTGGTGCTGGCGACCGGCGGCTATGGCCGCACCTATTTCTCGGCCACCTCGGCACACACCTGCACCGGCGACGGCGGCGGCATGGCAGCGCGTGCCGGCTTTCCGCTGCAGGACATGGAGTTCGTGCAATTCCACCCGACCGGCATCTATGGCGCCGGCTGCCTGATCACCGAGGGTGCGCGCGGCGAGGGCGGCTATCTCGTCAATTCCGAAGGCGAGCGCTTCATGGAGCGCTATGCGCCGTCAGCCAAGGACCTTGCCTCGCGCGACGTCGTCTCGCGCTGCATGACGCTGGAGATCCGCGAGGGTCGCGGCGTCGGCAAGAACAAGGACCACATCTTCCTGCATCTCGACCATCTCGATCCCGCCGTCCTGCATGAGCGGCTGCCGGGCATTTCGGAATCGGCCAAGATCTTTGCCGGTGTCGACCTGACCAAGGAGCCGATCCCGGTGCTGCCCACGGTCCACTACAATATGGGCGGCGTGCCGACCAATTACTGGGGCGAGGTGCTCAATCCGACGGCGCTCAATCCAGATCAGGTGTCGCCCGGATTGATGGCTGTCGGCGAAGCCGGCTGCGCCTCCGTGCATGGCGCCAACCGGCTCGGCTCGAACTCGCTGATCGATCTTGTGGTGTTCGGCCGCGCGGCCGCGATCCGCGCCGGCCAGGTCATCGACCGCAAGTCGGCGATCCCTTCGCCCAACGAAGCCTCGGTCGAAAAGATCATGGACCGCTTCGACCGGCTCCGCCACGCCAACGGCTCGACGCCGACAGCGGTGCTGCGCGAGAAGATGCAGAAGGCGATGCAGGAAGACGCGGCGGTGTTCCGCACACAGGAATCGCTGGAGAGCGGCTGCAAGCGCATTTCGCAGCTCTGGGGCGAGTTGAAGGACATCAAAGTGTCCGACCGCTCGATGATCTGGAACTCCGATCTGGTCGAGACGCTGGAGCTGGAAAATCTGATGGCCAATGCCATCACCACGGTCTACAGCGCCGAGGCGCGCAAGGAGAGCCGTGGCGCGCACGCACGCGAGGACTTTTCGGCGCGCGACGACGCGGTCTGGCGCAAGCATACGCTGGCCAGGCTGAGCGAAGACGGCAAGGTGGCCCTCTCCTACCGGCCGGTGCACACCGAGCCGCAGCTGGCTGAAAAGGACGGCGGCATCAGCCTCGCCAAGATCGCGCCCAAGGCCAGAGTGTATTGAGGATCGAACATGGTTGAACTCACGCTCCCGAAGAATTCGCAGATCAAGTCGGGCAAGACCTGGCCCAAGCCCGAGGGCGCCACCAATCTGCGGGAGTACCGCATTTACCGCTGGTCGCCGGACGATGACGAGAACCCGCGCATCGACACCTATTTCGTCGACATGGACGATTGCGGGCCGATGGTGCTCGACGCGCTGCTGTGGATCAAGAACAAGATCGACCCGACACTGACCTTGCGGCGTTCCTGCCGCGAAGGCATTTGCGGCTCCTGCGCCATGAACATCGACGGTTCCAACACGCTGGCCTGCACCAAGGGCTGCGACGACATTTCCGGCGCGGTAAAAGTCTACCCGCTGCCGCATATGCAGGTGGTCAAGGACCTTGTGCCGGACCTCACCAATTTCTACGCCCAGCACGCGTCGATCCAGCCCTGGCTGAAGACGGTATCGCCGGAGCCGGCCAAGGAGTGGCTGCAGAGCCATGAGGACCGCGAGAAGCTCGACGGGCTCTACGAATGCATATTGTGCGCCTGCTGCTCGACCTCGTGCCCGAGCTATTGGTGGAACGGCGACCGCTATCTCGGTCCGGCAACGCTCTTGCAGGCCTATCGCTGGCTGATCGATAGCCGCGACGAGGCCACCGGCGAGCGGCTCGACAACCTCGAAGACCCGTTCCGGCTCTATCGCTGCCATACCATCATGAACTGCGCGCAGACCTGCCCCAAAGGCCTCAACCCGGCCAAGGCGATCGCCGAGATCAAGAAGATGATGGTGGAGAGAAGGGTTTAGGCTGGCGGTCGGTTGCTGGCGAAAGCAAATCCAATGAGCGATGACCTTCCCATCCTTTCCCCGGTAGAAGCCCGTGTGCTCGGCTGCCTGATCGAGAAGAAGGAGCTGACGCCGGATGTCTATCCGCTGACGCTGAATTCAGCACTGGCCGCCGCCAACCAGAAGACGGCGCGCGAGCCGGTGATGGCGCTGGAGCAGACCGAGGTGCATCGGGGGCTGAAGCTGCTCGAACAAAAGGGGCTGGTGCGGCAGATGTTCGGCTCGCGCGTCGAGCGCTACGAGCACCAGATGGCGCAGCGCTTCTCGCTGACCACGCCGCAGACCGCTTTGATCGGCCTGCTGTTGCTGCGCGGGCCGCAGACGGCCCATGAATTGTCAGCGCGCACCGAGCGCATGGCGCGGTTCCCATCGATCGAAGATCTGCGAGCCGAACTCGACATGCTGATCGGTCGTCGGCCGCCACTCATCCAGGAAATCCCGCGAGGACCGGGCCAGCGCGAGGACCGCTACGTGCATCTGCTGAGCGGCCCGGTGGACGTTGCAGCACTTTCAGCGCAGCGGAGTGCATCGGCCCTGCCTGCTTCCGACCTGGAGGCCCGGCTAAACGCACTGGAGCAGGAAGTCGCCGCACTTCGCGCCCGGCTGGACGCGCTGGGAGCATAGGTCCCGGCGCGCGCCTGGGCGTTCGCGCCGGGTCTTCACACTGGATGCAGCGTTTTCAGCCGAGCCTGGCATCAAGCGATACGTTTATGGCGCCGAGCGCCTTCGAGACCGGGCATCCGGCCTTGGCCTTCTCGGCCAGCTCCGTGAATTTCGCCGCATCGATGCCGGGCACCTTGCCGACCACGGTGAGTGCGCTCCCGGTGATCCCCGTGCCGGGAACCAGCGTCACCACGGCCTTGGTGTCGAGTTCGGCGGCGGGGGTGCCGTTCTCGGCCAGGAAATGCGAAAACTGCATGGCAAAGCAGCCGGCGTGCGCGGCGGCGATCAGTTCTTCCGGGTTGGTGCCGGATTTGCCGCTTTCGTCCTCGAAGCGTGCCTTGAACGAATAGGGCGTGCCTTTCAGGGTCCCGCTCTGGGTGTCGAGCGTGCCTGTGCCCCCTTTCAGATCGCCTTTCCAGATGGCGTTTGCGGTGCGGTCCATGAATTCCTCCTTGTTACAGCGGTGGCGCCGGCCAGGCGGCGTTCCTCCCAACTATAGCGCGGGCGCGAGGGAAGGCCACCGCGCTGTTTGTGCGCGCATGCAGCGCCGGCGGACCGCGCCGAATCTTTTTTGAAAGAATGTGCGTGGAAAAATGTCGACTTGCATCGGTCCCGACCGTCCTGCGGGCGACCACGGATTCTCGTGGCGGATGGAGGTTCGGATGAACAATCTGTTTTCTGCTCATTGGACAAGCACCGGCCGAAGGGCTGATCTAGGGGAACGCGACCCGCTGCATGTGCCGCCCTCCGGCTTCGGCCGGCTGCTTGCGGCAGTTGCCATTATCGGCATTGCGATCAGCCTTCTCGATCATGTTGCTGCCGGCAAGGACTCAACCGATATCGTGATCGCCTATGGTTCGTCACAGCAAGGGAGCTGGAAATGAGATATGTCTGTCTGGTCTATGGCGAGGAAAAAGACCTCCATGCCATGACGCCGGAGCGTCTGGCCAAGCTCGATGCCGATTCCATGACTCACGACCGGTCATTGGATCGGCGTGGGATGCTGATCGTCGCACAGGCGCTCCAATCGGTGAAGACGTCGAAGACGGTGCGGCGACGCCAGGGCAAGCCGCTGATCACCGACGGCCCGTTCGCCGAAACCAAGGAGCAGTTGCTCGGCTTCGTCTTGATCGAGGCCGACAATCTCGACCAGGCGCTGGAGATCGCCGGCGAGATCCCGCTGGCCGAAATAGGCACCATCGAGGTGCGGGCGATCTACGATGTGCCGGGGTCATAGCCCCCGCCATGTGCTACAGCCACGTGGAAACCAAGGCGTTCGACTGAACGATCGTCCTGGTTCATTTCGTGCGCAACTTTTGCGTGTTGAAGCAAGGCGAGAGTTCTCCTATCGTCGCCGGGGTTCTTGGGGATTTCGACATGCCTTTCCTGATTGCTATCCTTGGCGTGATGGGCGCGGCAGCGTTTTGGTGGTACCGGATGAAGGCCATGAACGACGCGGCTCGTGACGTTGCGGACGTTGTCGGGCGCGTACAGGGCAACATCCGCCGCAAGAAGCTGCGCAAGCAGGCGGCGCTGTCGCCGCTGACGGCGATCGATGATCCGGTCGTAGCGGCGGCTACGCTGATCACGTCAATCGTCTCCGAGGATGGGCCAATCCTGCCGCAGCGCGAGGCCGTCATCCGCGCGGTGATTTCCGAGATCGCCGACAAGAAGAAAACGGACGAAGCGGTGGTCTACGCCAAATGGGCGGCGTCACAGATCGACGACACCACAATCGTCATCGACAAGCTGGCGCCGTTCCTGCGCGAGCGTCTGGATGTCGCCGAGCGAAACGATCTGCTGCAGATGGTCAACCGCGCCGCCCAGGGCGGCGAGAAACGCCTCGAAATATCCGACCAGAGGATATTGCGGCTGCGGCAAAAGCTGGGTTTTGAGGTCAATTGATCGCATACCTTGGCGATTGGCGGAAACGCCCATCGCTTTCGTCATCCTGGGGCGGAGCAAGGAGCGAAGCGACGCGGCGCAGACCCCGGGATCCATGCCGCGACTCAAACGCGTCACCACGGTGCAGAATTCTGCTCCGCTGCATTCTTCAGCCAAGGTCGCGGCATGGATCCTTGGGTCTTCGCTCCGCTTCGCGTCGCTACGCCCAAGGATGACGACGTTGGGGATGCTGGCGGCGGCTCAAATCGCCTCGCCCTTCAACAGTCTTGGCGTGCCGGCGGACAGTCCCGACGCCTGGCGGATGAAGAATTCCTTCAGGCGCGGCATGCGTTCGACGAGGCCGAGGCCGATGTCGCGGACGGTGCGCAGCGGGCCGATATCGTTGGAAAACAGCCGGTTCAGCGCGTCGGTGGTGACACCCATCTGCACCGTGTCGAAGCGGCGCCACTGCTGGTAGCGCTCGAGCACGTCGAGCGCGCCGATATCCTGGCCGAGCCGGTCGGCCTCGACAATCACCTCGGCAAGGGCTGCGACATCCTTGAAGCCGAGATTGAGGCCCTGGCCGGCGATCGGGTGGATGCCGTGGGCGGCATCGCCGGCGAGCGCGATGCGGGGTGCGACGAAGGCACGCGCAATGGTCAAGCCGAGCGGCCAGGCGCGCGGCTTATCGGCAACGCGGATCTCGCCAAGCTTCAGGCCAAAACGCTGCTCGAGCTCGTGTTCGAAGAGGAGATCGTCACCGGCCACCAGCTTCTCGGCATCGGGCGTACGTTCGACCCAGACGATCGACGAACGGTTGGTGCCGTCCTCACCGGGCTTGAGCGGCAATGTGGCGAAGGGGCCAGCCGGCAGGAAATGCTCTTCAGCGCGACCATTGTGCGGGCGTTCATGCGCCACGGTGCAGACGATGCCGGACTGGCCATATTCCCACTTCACCGTCTTGATGCCGGCCATGTCGCGCAGCTTCGAGTTGACGCCGTCGGCGGCGACCAGCAGCCGGGCCTTCAGCGTCGCGCCGTCGGCAAGATGCACGGTGATACCACTGCCGTTGGGTTCGAAACCCTGCACGGCGACGCCTTCGATGATGTCGATGCCGAGCTTTTCGGCGCTGGCCCGCAAGGCGCCGTTCAGCACCTTGTTGGCGACCATATGCGCAAAAGGCTCGCCCGGCGCCACTTCGCCGTCGAAGGTCAGGAAGACCGGACGCACCGGATCGGCGGTGCGCGAATCGGTGATGATCATCTCGGTGATGGCTTGTGCCTGCGGCGCGATCTCGGCCCACACACCGAGCTGGTCAAGCATGCGGCAGGCGGCGGCGGCAATGGCCGAGGCGCGGCCATCCCTTTGCCAGGCGCCGGCAGGTGCGGCATCGACGAGAGCGATGGCGAGACCCGGTCGCGCCTGCTTCAGCGACACGGCGGCGGCCAGGCCGACATAGCCGGCGCCGGCGACCAGGACATCGAGCCCAGATATTGTTTTCACGTTTGCCCCGGTTTTCGTGTCCGCCTTGCGTTCCATCATCTTCGCTCCTGCGCGCCGCCGGGTCCTGCACCCTTGACTGCCTGTTCGTCCTGTCGGAAACCGCCATAACACTTCTGCGGTGAGGGCGCGAAATATGACGGCAGCCATGGACGAGCTTCTCGGCATTCTCGACCTCGAGAAGCTGGAACACAATCTGTATCGTGGTCGCAGCCCCTTGCTCGACTGGCAGCGCGTGTTCGGCGGCCAGACCATCGCCCAGGCGCTGGTGGCGGCGCAGCGGACAGTGGATCCCGATCGGTACGTGCATTCGCTGCACGGCTATTTCATGCGGCCCGGCGACACCAAGGTGCCGATCGTCTACGAGGTCGACCGTATTCGCGACGGCGGCTCCTTCACCACGCGGCGCGTGGTGGCGGTCCAGCACGGCCAGGCGATCTTTTCGCTCGAAGCCTCGTTCCAGCAGGACGAGGTCGGTCTCGAGCACCAGGTGCCGATGCCGCAGGACGTTCCGGGGCCGGACACATTGCTGTCGCAACGCGAATTGCTGGGCAAATTCGGCGAGGCGGTGCCCGATGGCATCAAACGCTACTGGGAGCGCGACCGGCCGATCGAGATGAAGCCGGTGATGCTGAAGCATTACACCAGCCGCGAAAAGCTGGAGCCGAAGCAGAATATCTGGATCCGCACCACCGGTCCGGTGCCGGCGGACCGCGCCATCCAGGCGGCGGTGCTCGCCTATCTTTCCGACATGACGCTGCTCGACACATCGACCTTCGCGCATGGCCGCGCCATTTTCGATCGCGATATCCAGGCGGCGAGCCTCGACCACGCCATGTGGTTCCATCGCAGCCATGCGCTCGACGACTGGATGCTCTATACGCAGGACAGCCCGTCGACACAGGGGTCGCGCGGCTTTACGCGCGGGTCGCTGTTTGCCCGCGACGGCACGCTGATTGCCTCGGTTGCGCAGGAAGGGCTGATCCGGCTCAAGCGATCGCCTGCAGAGTAGGCATTTTTCAAAATTTGCCCAATTTTTAAGCAGATGCATCGCCGCAGCTATCAACAGGTTGCGTCGGAACGCTCCTCAATCTCTTTGTTTACAATGGGTTAACACACTGCTTCCGCACTTGGCACGGAGCTTGAATCCTCGTGGGCACTCTCCGGCTTTTTAGGATCGGTGAAGGTGTGCAAACGCGGGGGACCGCAACAGCGAAGGGTGAAACCTTATGAAAATCGTGATGGCAATCATCAAGCCGTTCAAGCTCGACGAGGTACGCGAAGCGCTTACCGCCGTCGGCATCCAGGGCCTGACCGTCACCGAAGTCAAAGGCTACGGGCGTCAGAAAGGGCATACGGAGATCTATCGCGGGGCGGAATACGCGGTCAGCTTCCTGCCGAAGATCAAGATCGAAGTCGCGGTCAGTGCCGACATGGTCGACAAGGCCGTCGAAGCCATCACCGCAGCCGCCAAGACCGGCCAGATCGGCGACGGCAAGATCTTCGTTTTCGGCATCGATCAGGCGGTGCGCATCCGCACCGGCGAAACAGACACCGACGCGCTCTGAGCGGCGATCACGTATTCCAATGGAGAGTTCAATGAATATTCCTTCCACCTTGAAGTCAGCGGCGCGCTCCGCGCTGCTCGGCTCGTTCGCGCTCGGAGCATTGGGCACGGTCGCCGCATTCGCGCAGGAAGCGGCTCCCGCCGCGGCCGCAGCAGCGCCAGCTTTCACCGTCGACAAGGGCGACACCACGTGGATGATGGTTTCCACCGTTCTGGTGCTGTTGATGACGGTTCCCGGTCTTGCGCTTTTCTACGGCGGCCTGGTTCGCAGCAAGAACATGCTGTCGGTGCTGATGCAGGTCTTCACCATCACCAGCGTGGTCATGATCATCTGGGTTTTCTACGGCTACAGCCTCGCCTTCACCCCGGGCAACGCCTTCGTCGGCGGCCTTTCCAAGATGTTTCTCTCCGGCGTCGATGTGACGACCCTGTCGGAGACCTTCACCAAGGGTGTCGCCATTCCTGAACTGGTGTTCGTCGTCTTCCAGATGACCTTCGCCTGCATCACGCCGGCCCTGATCGTCGGCGCCTTCGCCGAACGCGTCAAATTCTCCGCTTTGATCCTTTTCGTCATCCTGTGGGTCACTTTCATCTACTTCCCGATCGCTCATATGGTCTGGTTCTGGGGCGGCCCGAGCGCTTATAGCGATCCGACGGGCCTCATCTTCAGCTTCGGCGCCATCGACTTCGCCGGCGGCACGGTCGTTCACATCAATGCGGGCATTGCCGGCCTCGTCGGCGCGCTCATGATCGGCAAGCGCAGCGGCTACAAGAAGGATCTCATGGCGCCGCACTCGATGACGCTGACCATGGTCGGTGCTTCGCTGCTGTGGGTCGGCTGGTTTGGCTTCAACGCCGGTTCGAACCTTGAAGCGAACGCCTATGCGGTGCTGGCCATGATCAATACCTTCGTCGCCACGGCGGCGGCGGCGGTCACCTGGATCGTGCTTGAATCGCTGCTGCGCGGCAAAGCCTCCATGCTTGGGGCTGTTTCGGGTGCGGTGACCGGCCTCGTCGCCGTCACGCCTGCTGCCGGCTTTGCCGGCCCGATGGGCGCCATCGTGCTCGGCATCGTCGCGACCTTCGTCTGCTACTTCTTCGTCTCGGTGGTGAAGAACGCGTTCGACTACGACGACAGCCTTGATGTCTTCGGCGTCCACTGCATCGGCGGCATCATCGGCGCGCTCGGCACAGGCATCCTGGTCAATCCTGCCCTCGGTGGCGCCGGCATTGTCGACTATTCGACGGCCGACTTTGCTGCCGGCTATGCCGGCACGGCCACACAACTCCTGGCGCAGGCCAAGGGTGTCCTGGTGACCCTGTTGTGGTCGGGTATCGGCAGCGCCATCCTCTACAAGATCGTCGACCTGATCATCGGCCTGCGTCCGACAGCCGACGCAGAGCGCGAAGGCCTCGACCTCACCTCGCATGGCGAAGCGGCCTATCACTCGTAAGCCCTGTGCGAGGCGGCCTCGGCCGCCCCGCATTCTCCCATCCCGTCGTGACGCTCCCGAAAGGAGTTCACGCATTGAGGCCCGGATCATGTCCGGGCCTCTTTTTTTGGCAAGCCGTTCCGGCAATGCCCGGCTTCACGCAATCACGTTCGGGTGATCAGGTTTTTTGAGGAAACAACGACCGCTCTGGTTCCGAACAGTGGAGGCGATCGTCGTTCTGACGCTCGTGCCAACAACAGGGAAGGAAACCATCTCATGAACCTCAAGAACATCTGCCTCGGAGCGCTTGCTCTTTCCATGATCGGCGGCGTGGCATTTGCCGGTGCTCTGGATGAGCCCGACAACATGGCGCCGTTCTTCACGGATTCCGGCATGAAAACCATGAAGCCGATGGCGGATTTCAAGACAGCTTTCATGGCCATGCCGATGGAAAAGCAGGAAGCGATGAAGAAGGAATGCCAGGATGCGGCGATGAGCAAGCCGTATGCGGAATTCTGCGCCAATGTGCAGGCGCTCGGCGGCGCCAACTGATTTGCCGCGATCGGGCCGAGGCCCGATCCTTGTTCCAGACGACAATGGCGGGGCGGCAGCCCGCCATTGTGTCGTTCGATGGAAGCTCCCTCGTCCGTCATTGCTTCATACGGCTCAACCGGCGGTAATGAGGTTTGAGCGTCTCAACCTCTTATAGTTAATGCGCCCTTAACCTTCCCACCGATAGTCTGAGACCCGAATCTGCCGGAGTGCGCCACGCACCCGGCGAGACCATGACAGACGGGGAAGAGCATGCGTTCAGGGGCTTCAGCACCGCTCGCGCTGACCGATACGGGGCACGGCATCCAGGCGTTCGCGCGGCGTCAGGTCGGGCGGCTGGTCGGCGTCGGCCTGTTCGCGCTGGCCGCCTTTGGCGTTGCCAGCCTTGCCACCTGGAATGTCGCCGATCCGAGTTTCTCCCACGCGACGAACAACACCGTCACCAACGCCATGGGCTATGCGGGTGCCGTGTTCTCCGACCTCGCCATGCAGTTCTTCGGCCTCGCCGCCGTCGCCGCCCTGGTTCCGACGGTCATCTGGGGCTTCCTGCTGTTTTCCGCGCGCGGTGTCGACAGGCTGCCCAAGCGCGGGCTGTCCTGGTTCGGCTTCGCGCTGCTGGCCGCAGCGATGGTCGGCTGCGTTGTGCCGCCCAAGACCTGGCCGCTGCCCACGGGCCTCGGCGGTGTGTTTGGCGACATGGTGCTGAAGATCCCCGGCGTCGTCATCGGCGGCTATCCGACCGGGTTGATCGCCAGCATCATCGCCATCCTGCTGTCCGCTCCCGCGCTGTGGCTCTTTGCCCATGGCTCGGCGCTGATCGGACGCAAGAACGGCTTCGCCGTCATGGAGGACGAGCCCGCCGCCGATCCGCGCGAGGACGACCTTTTGTTCGACAATGACGAGGACGAAGGCGACGAGGGTATCCTGGCGCTCGGCGCAATCACCCATTGGTGGCTGTCGCTGCGCGCGTGGATGCACCGCCGTGCCTTGCGCCGCAGGCAGGAGCGGGACGAGTACGAGCCGGAGATGGAGCAGCGCTCCACAGCCTGGCGGCGCGCCGCCGAACGGGTCGAATCGGCGGAGTTTGCCGAGCAGCGGATGAGCCAGGATGGCCGCGCCCGCGTCGAACCCGAATTCTTCGCCGCCATGGTCAATGACCGCAGCGCCTCGCTCGACCCCGACGATGCCGATATCTTCGACGACCGCTTCGACAATGCGGGCGAGGATGCCGATTTCGACGATGAACCTGTCGTGCAACGCCGCGGCGCGTCGACCGCCAAGGTACAGCCGTTCCGCTCCGACGCAGCCACCCGCGTCGAGGCACCGGCGGCGCGCCCCGTGCCCGGCGCCCGTGTGCAGCGCGAGGCGCAGACATCGCTGATCGGCTCGGAAAAGTTCGAAATGCCGTCGCTGCACTTCCTCTCCGAACCGAAGAACGTGGTGCGCGACGCCAGCCTGTCCAAGGACGCGCTGGAACAGAACGCCCGCCTGCTCGAAGGCGTGCTGGAGGATTTCGGCGTCAAGGGCGAGATCATCGCCGTCCGTCCGGGCCCGGTGGTCACCCTCTATGAGCTCGAACCGGCGCCCGGCATCAAATCGTCACGCGTCATCGGCCTGTCCGACGACATCGCCCGCTCGATGAGCGCCATTGCCTGCCGCGTCGCCGTGGTGCCAGGCCGCAACGCCATCGGCATCGAACTGCCGAACGCCAAGCGCGAAACCGTCTATCTCAGAGAGATTCTGGCCAGCCGCGATTTCGAGACGACGAAGGCCAAGCTGGCGCTGGCGCTGGGCAAGACCATCAATGGCGAGGCGGTCATCGTCGACATCGCCAAGATGCCGCACGTGCTTGTCGCCGGCACCACCGGCTCGGGCAAGTCGGTCGCCATCAACACCATGATCCTGTCGCTGCTCTACCGGCTGACGCCGCAGGATTGCCGGCTGATCATGATCGATCCGAAAATGCTGGAACTCTCTGTCTATGACGGCATCCCGCATCTGCTCACGCCCGTCGTCACCGATCCGAAGAAGGCGGTGGTGGCGCTGAAATGGACCGTGCGAGAGATGGAGGACCGCTACCGCAAGATGTCCAAGGTCGGCGTGCGCAACATCGACGGCTTCAACGCCCGCGTCAGCCAGGCTGACAAGAAGGGCGAGAAGATCTCGCGCACCGTGCAGACCGGCTTCGACCGCCAGACCGGCGAGGCGATCTACGAGACCGAGAACCTCGATCTCGAGCCGATGCCGTATATCGTCGTCATCATCGATGAGATGGCCGACCTGATGATGGTCGCCGGCAAGGACATCGAAGGTGCCGTGCAGCGCCTGGCGCAGATGGCGCGCGCCGCCGGCATCCATGTCATCATGGCGACGCAGCGGCCGTCGGTCGACGTCATCACCGGCACCATCAAGGCCAATTTCCCGACCCGCATCTCCTTCCAGGTGACGTCCAAGATCGACAGCCGCACCATTCTGGGTGAGCAGGGCGCCGAGCAGCTGCTCGGCATGGGCGACATGCTCTACATGGCCGGCGGCGGTCGTATCCAGCGCGTGCACGGCCCGTTCGTCGCCGATGAAGAGGTCGAGAAGATCGTCGCGCACCTGAAGCTGCAGGGCGTGCCGGAATATCTCGACGCCATCACCGAGGATGACGGCGAGGACGACGACGAGCCGTCGGGCAAGGGTGGGTCCGGTGGCGGCAACAGCAATTTCGAGGATTCCGACGATCCTTACGATCAGGCGGTCTCCGTGGTGCTGCGCGACGGCAAGGCCTCGACCAGCTATATCCAGCGCCGGCTGGGCATCGGCTACAACCGCGCCGCCTCGATCATCGAGAAGATGGAGAAGGAAGGTATCGTCGGCCCGGCCAACCATGCCGGCAAGCGAGAGATCCTGGTGCCGACCGAAGACGACAAGTTCTGACTGGAAAGCCTGACCCTTGTGACATCCCGGTCCGGCAACCTTGAACCTTTCAAGGCGTTGAAGCGACCAAGGGACGCCCGACCCGCCAAATTTCAGCCTAACTGGGGGTCCAAGCACAGAACAACTCAGGAATCAGATGAGAGTGACCGACATGAAAAACGATCTTTCAGCGCTCAGCACATTTGCTCCCTCCCGGCGTCAGTTGCTGGGCCTCGGCCTGGCGTTTGCGGGGGCGGCAGCCTTCAACGCGGTGCCCGGCTTCCAGGTGCTGGCTTCGGCGCAGGCGGCTGTGCCGGCCGCTGCGCAGAAGATCGCCGACCACTTTTCCTCGGTCAAATCGATGAGCGGCGAATTCGTACAGTTCGGCCCCAAGGGCGAGCAGACCGGCGGCAAGTTCTTCCTTGAACGGCCAGGCAAGATCCGCTTCAACTATGACGGCTCTTCGAATTTCCGGGTGATTTCAGACGGCCAGTCGGTGGTCATCCTGAACAAGAGGCTCAACACGTCCGATCTCTATCCGTTGTCGAAGACGCCTCTGAAGCTGCTGCTCGACACCAGGATCGACCTCTCCGGCGACCGCGTCAAAAGCGTCAAGCAGGAGGATGACCTCACCACCATCCAGCTCGCCGACAAATCCGTATTCGGCAATTCGAAGATCACCATGATGTTCGATCCGAAAACCTTCGATTTGCGGCAGTGGACGATCACCGACGCGCAGGGCAAGGATACGACGGTGATGATCTTCAACACCAAGGAAGGCGTCAGCTTCGCGCCGGATACTTTCGCCATCGACTACACGGCGAACCGCGAGCTCAACACCAACAAGGCGCGCTAACCCAGTTGTTATAGCTGTGGAAAGCACCGGGGCCGCGCCTCGTCGGGCGTGGCCCGGCTTGTCTTTGCGGCCCGCGGCTGGCAATTTCCCGGGCTGACTCCGTCAAAAGGCGTCTTCCCCGCCGGAACCCATCGGTTCTGGTCGGCCGCACGCTGTCCTGGATTGCCAATGCCCTTCTCCATCGCCACCTGGAACATCAACTCCGTTCGCCTGCGCATGCCGATCGTCGAGCGCCTGCTCGTGGAGCAGGCCCCCGACGTGCTGTGCCTGCAGGAAACCAAGGTTCCCGACGACCTGTTTCCCGAAAAGGCTTTCCGCAAGCTCGGCTACGAACACATCGCCTTCCATGGCCAGAAGGGCTACCACGGCGTAGCAACCGTGGCGCGGCGGCCGATCGAATTGGTCGAAAAGCGACGCTTTTGCGAAATCGAGGATAGCCGGCACCTCTCGGTGAGGGTGCGGGCCGGCGGCAAGGCGATCCTGCTGCACAATTTCTACGTCCCGGCGGGCGGCGACGAACCGGATCCCGTCATCAACAGGAAGTTCAAGCACAAGCTCGATTTCGTTGCCGAGATGAATGCCATCCGGGCAGAACATGACGAGGTGTCCGGCTCGGTGCTGGTCGGCGACCTCAACATCGCCCCGCTCGAGCATGACGTCTGGTCGCACAAGCAATTGCTCAACGTGGTCAGCCACACGCCGATCGAGACGGAAAATTTCGAGGCGATGCGCCGCGCCGGCGACTGGGTCGACCTGATGCGGCTCAACGTGCCGCATGAGCAGAAGCTCTACACCTGGTGGAGCTATCGCGCGCAGGATTGGGAGCTGTCCAACCGCGGCCGCCGTCTCGACCACGTCTGGTCGTCGCCGAACCTGGTGCCCAGCTTTTCCGGCTACGAAATCCTGCGTCCGGCGCGCGGCTGGGAGCGCCCGTCGGACCATGTGCCTGTGATCGCGCGGTTCGATCTGGACTAGCCTGCTTGAAGATGCGGGGCCTGCGGCAGTCAGTCGGTAGAGGTGGAGTCGGCTGGATCCACCCACGGACGGCCCAATCGTGTCACCATCGCCGCGTACCCAACGGCACCTGCCGCCCAAAGGAAGATGCCAAGCTCTTTGACGACGTCTTCGGCGATGGCGGCCGCAGAACCCGGGGTAGGAAACAGCTCTCCGAGCTGGTCGATGGATGCTGACATCGCGAGCAGGAAGCCTGCGGCCACAAAGACGATCGTGCCGTCGAATGTCTTTCGTCGCAGCCGAAAGAACCAGAACAACCCGGCGGCGGCGTAGACAATCATCGGAACGATCTCCGGTATCCCTACAATGGGCAGCACGTCCTCATGGATCAACAACAGGTCGTCGAGGCCCAAGAACAGGGTAAGGCCGCCGAGAAACGTGCAATCCCATCGATGCGTGAGCAGGCCAGCAAACAGGGTCGCAGCGCCGGTGCCGATCCATAGCGAAGCACCCAGGGACGAAATCCACCCCGTATAGAAGCCGACTTCGGCGGCTGCAGATGGATCTCGATAAAAGATCCAAGCGTCCAGGCCACGAATTTGCGCGATGAACAGCACGGCTAAGAGCATCGCAACATTAATCGCCGTCGCCGCCAGTACGACCAAGCGCCAGGCTATTATCCATTCGCCGCCATGCTTTGTGTTCAGCGCGTTGTTCTCTGGCATTGCTATTCTCATTGAGGACTGAGAGGAACTCCACTGGAACCAAAGTACGACAGCCGCCAGATCTGCCGCCGAGAACTCCGCCTGCATTGTGCCGGTGGCTTCGCCCCACCGAAACCATTGTACCATGGCGTCGATGTTCAGGTGAGGCTGGCCTGCAAATGGCCGACCTGAATCTCAACGCGCTTCGAAGCGCGACCAAATGAATTCAAGTTCAAACGGCGCGCTCAAGTCTTCATGCATGTCGTTGTCGCGAATTGCTGGGCTGACAGGCCAGCGAGATCCGGCAGATGGGGATGGTCGCGGCGGCGCGTCGCCAGCATCCGTTGCGCCGCTTCGATGATTGTCGACGCAGGCACATTGGCGACCAGGCCGGTCGGGCTTGCAAGACGGGATTCGATCACGTCCACGCAGTTCGAAAGCGGCCTCCAACGGGCCATGTTGGCGCCGCCACTGAGGATAACCATCGGCGTCATCACGGTTGCCATGAGATGTGCGGTACCGCCTTCGGCGCCGATGTAAAGATCGGCAAACTCGCCGAGCGCCAGCAAGATGTCGCCGATATCGACACCCTCGATCGCGGCGGAATCAACAAGCCGCAGCTTCGGTACGCGCTGAGCCAGTTCAGCCATATCGGGACCATCGCCGGGGGTTTTCACATAGAGAAGGTCCGCCCCGTCGGCGATCAGGCCGTCGGCGATCGCGGCAACCTGATCCGCCGACATGCGCTTGCTGGCGCTGCCGTGCGCCGCGATAATGATCAACGGAGCATGCTTGCCATGCGCAAGGCCCCTGGCCGCCGCTCGTGCGGCCGGGCCAGGCTCCAGCCGATGATCGAAAGGCAGCCGCTTGCCGGCAAGGCGTTCGATGAGACGGTGGTAGCGCCAGGCATTGTGCCCGGGTCGTGCTTCAGGCCTTTGGCCCAGGCGCCAGGAAAGGGCGAAAGCCGGAAAGTTTGCCTCATAGGCGATGCCGCGGCCGAGCAGTGATGCCGAGGCTTGAAGCAGCCAACGCGCCGAGATGCGGAAATCGACCACGGCCAACCGCCCCTTGCCGTTGCAGTGACCGGCGATCAGGCACGCCAGGGACGTCCGCACATTGATCGCATCGACCAAATGGCCGGCATGGCGATTGAGGCTATGTTCAAGGGACGACGATCGGGTGGTTCCGTAGACGATGAAACTATCAGGGAATGCCGTTCTGGCGGCGCGCAAAGCCGGAATCCGGATTAATCCGTCGCCGAACGCGTCATTGCGGGAATACAAGATAATCGTCTCGTACCGCCCTGACGGCATGGCTCGCTCCCCCCAGGAGCCTGGTGGTGGTGGCGCCTGCTGTGCCGGCCGCCTTCGAGGTGCTTTAGGATTTCACCTCATGCCTGTCAACGGACCCTTGCCTCTGGATCCGGGCGTCCGGATGAACGAGCCATTGGCGATTCCCGCTCCGGCCGCAGTGCGCCACGATCAGTTCATCGCGGCCAATGTCGTTGAAAACGCTGCCGCGCTTCCGCCTTTGGCCGCGAAACAACAGCTTCGCAGGCGGGCAGCCTTTAGCCGGAGAAGCGCGGCGCCAGTTCCTCGATGCGGCGGATCATCGCCTGAAATTCCTCCGAGATGCGCTGGTGGAGCTTGACCGCGATCTCGGGATATTCCTCCAGGATGCGGCGGAACATCTTGCGGCTGAGCCGCATCACTTCCGAATCGATCTCGGCCGAGGCGCTGGTCAACCGATTGGTGTCGGCGATCAATGCCAGTTCGCTCAGGATCGTGCCGGGGCCTGCCGTGCCAATCGGGATGCGTTCACCACCCTGCTCCCGGTAGAGCACGATGCGCCCGCTGACGACGATATAGGCGGAATCGGCCTCGTCGTCCTCGCGATAAAGCTTGTGGTTGGCAATCAGCCTGGTGTTCTCGGCGCCAAAGGCGAGCAGGCGCAATTGTTCCTGCGTGAAGCCCTCGAAGAGCCTCACGGCGGACAGGACGCGGATGTCGTCATCCAGCGCCATCTAGCTATGTCCCCGAACCGACAGTCCGACTCCTCCTCTGCGAGTTCGATCCAAACCACCCTCCAACTGGATCGTACCCGAAAGCGGCCCCGCCCGACCGCTCATTGGATAATGAAATGTTTAAGGAACCAGCTTGTAGCCGCCGCTTTCTGTCACAAGAATTTCCGCATTGGAAGGATCGCGCTCGATCTTCTGGCGCAGCCGGTAGACATGGGTTTCCAGCGTGTGCGTGGTGACACCGGAATTGTAGCCCCATACTTCCTCGAGCAGCACGTCGCGCGTCACCACCTTCTGGTCGGCGCGATAAAGATATTTGATGATCGAGGCTTCCTTCTCCGTCAGCCGCACCTTGCCGCCGCGCGGGTCAAGCAGCAGTTTCTGGCTGGGCTTGAAAGTATAGGGCCCGACCGAGAAGGTGGCGTCCTCGCTCTGCTCATGCTGGCGCAGCTGCGCCCGAATGCGTGCCAGCAGCACGGCAAAGCGGAACGGCTTCGTCACATAGTCGTTGGCGCCGGCCTCGAGCCCAAGAATCGTATCCGAATCGGTGTCGTGGCCGGTCAGCATGATGATGGGCGCCTTGTAGCCGCCCTTGCGCAGGATCTTCACCGCTTCGCGGCCATCCATGTCGGGCAGCCCGACGTCCATGATGAGCAGATCAATGAGGCCGCCGCGCGCTGCGGCGACACCTTTTGCCGCAGTCGATTCCTGCAGCACGTCGAATTCCTCATAAAGGGATAATTGCTCGACCAGTGTGCCGCGCAGGTCATCATCATCGTCGACGATCAGTATGGTGCGTGAAGTCATGGATCAATCCGTTGTTTTGAAAAGAAAATTCAGTTGACCGCTGCCTGTTTATGCGGAAGCTGACCGGCGCAACAGCCGTTCACAGTGATTTGTTCCGTGGCACGATCATACAAGAAAAAACACGATCGCAATGCAGCCGGCGCAATTTTGCGAAAAGGGCTGCGTGTGCTGACCGTGCGGGCCAGGCCTGGGCATTCAAGCCAGGGCCTGCTGCAGGCCGGGAAAACGGTGTTTGCCTGTGCGTTGGGGCGCGGTGGCATCTCGGCCGGCAAGCGCGAAGGCGATGGCGCCACGCCGCTGGCCGCGATGCGGATACTGTCGGGGTATTTCCGGGGAGATCAGTTCTCCAGCGGCCGCAGGACCCGTCTGGCGATGACGCCGATCGGGCCCGATCTGGGCTGGTGCGAAGTGCCTGACGACCGCAACTACAACAGGCCCGTCAAGATACCCTATGGCGCCAGCCACGAACGCATGCGGCGCGACGACCGGCTCTACGACGCCTGTCTTGTGCTCGACTGGAACCTGTCGCCGCGCCGGCGCGGGCGCGGCAGCGCCATCTTCTTCCATCTGGCGCGCCCCGGCTTCACGCCGACGCAAGGCTGTGTGGCTGTCACGGCTCGTACGATGGCGCGACTGCTGCCACTGCTGTCGGATCGGACGGTGGTGAGGGTGGTAAGATAGTAGGGGAGTAGGGGAGTAGGGGAGTAGGGGAGTAGGGGAGTAGGGGAGTAGGGGAGTAGGGGAGTAGGGGAGTAGGTCAGTTAGGGAGATTTGGAGTTGGTGAGAAATTACATTAGACAGGTAGGCGTAT
>NZ_JAMYQH010000025.1:0-102327 GCF_040320765.1 Mesorhizobium sp. M0618
ACGTGACGCATGACCTAGCGGTGGTGGCGCAAATGGCGGATCGTATCATGGTTCTGCGCCACGGACGTACCGTGGAGGAGGCTGACACACGCCAGATGCTGGCCTCGCCCAGCCAGGAATATACAAAAACGCTCTGGGCCGTACGCAAGCTCGCCAAGCCCGAAGTTCCAGCCGATGACTATCTGCTGACGATAGACAACGTTACCGCGGCCTATGCAGGAAAGGTCAAGGTGCTCCAGGATGTCTCCATCAAGGTTCCGCGCGGAAGAACCGTGGCTGTGGTCGGCGAATCCGGTTCGGGGAAATCGACGCTCGCTCGAGTCGTCACCGGCCTTTTGCCGCCAATTTCAGGTTCGATTTCTTTTGCCGGCCGGCTTCTTTCCACGGGCCTGAAGACGCGGCCGAAGGAGGTCCTGCGCCGCATACAGATGATTTATCAAATGCCCGACAACGCCCTGAATCCGCGCCAAACGGTCGAAGAAGTCATAGCTCGGCCGCTCGAATTCTACCTCGGCCTTAAGGGCGCGCGGAGGGATCGCCGGATCGGCGAACTTATGCACATGGTCGAGATGAGCGAAGATTTTCTGGAACGCCTGCCTGGCGAGCTGTCGGGTGGCCAAAAACAGCGCGTCTGCATTGCCCGAGCGTTGGCTGCCGATCCGGAGCTTATCATCTGCGACGAGATCACGTCCGCGCTCGACCAGATCGTCCAAGAGGAAATTCTCAAGCTTCTCATTCGTCTCCAACGTGAACTCGGAATAAGCTACATTTTCATCACCCATGACATTGCTACCGTGCGCGCGATAGCCGACGAAATCGTCGTCATGCATCAGGGCAAAGTCGTTGAACAGGGATTGAAGAGCGAAGTTCTCACGCCACCGCACGCGGCCTACACCGAACGGCTTTTGTCCTCTGTTCCGGAAATGAATCCGGACTGGCTGACAAGGCTGCTGGCCAGTCGGAAAATCTGACGGATCGGCTATCCGTCAACGCCCGGCATATTCCTCACGATCAGCTTCCTTCGCGATCACCCGATGTCAGCCATATGGCCGGCAACGCCGTTACGATCTTTCCTGGAGCGCTAACGCTGCTCGATCAGCGTCTTCGCCGCATCTTTCCCCACCGAGAGGATGCGATCGGACAATTCCGTTCCGCCCACGGCGCGGGCCATTTGCAGCGTGCCGAGGAGCGTTGCAAAGACAGCCAGCGCCACGCCTTCCGGATTCTTGGCCTGCGGTAGCGCTTCCGCCAACTGGCGCACCAAAGCCAGCAGGTGGTCTGTATAGGCTTCACGCGTTTCAGGCGGCTGACGGGCGAGCTCCGGCAGCAGCGCAGCTGACGCGCAGCCCTTTCCGGGATTGTCCCGGTGCTCGGCCGACAGATATATGTCGATGGCCATCTCCACGCCCGAAGCCAATGCTTCCGCCAGTTGCTGCGCCTGAAGCTCCATCGCCGCCGCCACGCTTTCGCGGACAAGCTGCGCCTTGGATTGAAAGTGTGGATAGAAGGCGCCGTTCGTCAGCCCGGCGTCGCTCATGATGGTCGCCAGTCCGGACGCAGCTATGCCGTCGCCGCGAAAGCGTTCCGCTGCGACCTCCATGATCCGTCCGCGCGAGGCGTCCTTCCGGCCCTTTTCGTAGCGCATGGCTGCTATTCCTTTCTGCTATTGCATTATGAACGTAATCTGATATTACGACTGTAATTCAACGGGCGCAAAAAAGCTAGCCCTCATGATTTTGGAGCACGAAATGAATGCGAATTCCGGAAAAACCGCTGTTGTAACGGGAGCCTCTTCGGGCATTGGCCGCGCCAGTGCCGAGGCCCTGGCAAGGGCGGGGTTCACGGTCTTCGGAACCAGCCGGCGCAAGGCCGACGACGGCCCGGACGGGGTGACCATGCTGGTTTGCGACGTGACCGACGGTGAAGCCGTTGCCGCACTCGTTTCGACGGTGCTGTCGCAGACCGGCCGGATCGACCTCTTGGTCAACAATGCCGGCGTCGGCCAGCTTGGAGGCGCCGAGGAATTCTCGATTGCACAGGTACAGGCCTTGTTCGACGTCAATCTGTTCGGCGTCATCCGCGTGACCAATGCGGTGCTGCCGTCGATGCGGCGGCGTGGCGAAGGGCGCATTGTCAATATCGGCTCTGTGCTGGGACTAGTGCCGGCGCCGTATTCAGCGCATTATTCGGCAGTCAAGCACGCGCTCGAGGGCTATTCGGAATCGCTCGACCATGAGGTTCGTGCCTTCAATATCCGCGTCTCGGTCATCGAGCCGGCATTCGTTCGTACTGTCTTCGACCAGAACGGGATCCAGCCGGATTCGCCTTTGCAGGAATACGATCAGGCTCGAGCTACGCTGGAAGCGCTGCTTCGCGATGTGATGCCTGTCGCCGATCGGCCCGAAGTGGTGGCGCAGGTGGTCGTCAAAGCAGCGACCGATGCCCGTCCGCAACGGCGCTACACCGCCGGCAAGGCAGCGCGCCAAGTCAGCCTGCTGCGTCGCTTTGCTCCCGCGGGGATATTCGACAAGAGCCTGCGCAAACAGTTCCGCCTGCCGGTCTGAACGACAGCGAGCAGAGGATTTCACGCACATGCGACTAGCCAAAAATACTCTCAGAAAGCCACTGCCATGAAGGCATTCGTCGTCGACAAGTATAGCAAGAAAGGCACGCTGCGGCTGGCCGAAATGCCGGAGCCGAAACTCGGGGACAGCGATGTCCTGGTCGAGGTCCACGCCGCGGCGGTGAACCTGCTCGATTCCAAGGTCAAAACCGGAGAGTTCAAGCTGATCCTACCCTATCGCCGGCCGTTCATCCTGGGTCACGACGTGGCCGGGAGGGTTGTCCGCGTGGGATCGACAGTCCGCAAGTTCAAACTCGGCGACGACGTCTATGCGAGGCCGCGCGATGGCCGGATCGGGACATTCGCCGAGTTCATAGCCATGGATGAGGCCGATGTAGCCCTGAAGCCCGGGAACCTCAGCATGGAAGAGGCGGCCTCGATCCCGCTGGTCGGCCTGACCGCCTGGCAGGCGCTCATCGAAAGGGCCAACCTGAAGAGGGGACAGAAGGTCTTCATTCAAGCCGGATCCGGCGGCGTGGGGACATTCGCCATCCAACTGGCAAAGCATCTCGGCGCGACCGTTGCGACCACCGCCAGCGCGGCGAGTGCCGGTCTGGTCAAGGGGCTCGGCGCCGATGTCGTCGTCGACTACAAGAAAGACGATTTCGAAAAAGTGCTGTCGGGCTACGACGTCGTCTTGAACAGCCAGGACACAAAGACACTTGAAAAGTCACTGAATGTGCTGAAACCGGGAGGCAAGCTCATCTCCATCTCCGGCCCACCGGATCCCGACTTCGCCAGGGAAAAGGGACTGAACATGGTGCTGAAGCTGGTGCTTCGCCTGCTGAGCCGCGGTATTCGAGCGAGAGCCAAGCGCCGTGGCGTGACGTTCTCGTTTCTCTTCATGTGGGCGCAGGGCGAGCAATTGAGCAAGATCGCATCGCTCATCGAAGCTGGTGCGATCCGCCCGGTTGTCGACCGGGTCTTTCCCTTCGAAGCCGCCAACGAGGCGCTGGCCTATGTCGAAACAGGACGCGCCAAGGGCAAGGTCGTCATCAAGGTCCGATAGCAACTCAGCTGCGATCGAGGTCAGCCGCGCCGGGCTGCATCGATCGCCGCGACGTCGATCTTCGTCATCTCCATCATCGCATCAAAGGCGCGTTTGGCTTCCTCGCCGCCGGCCGCCATGGCCTCGGTCAACGTGCGCGGCGTGATTTGCCAGGACACGCCCCATTTGTCCTTGCACCAGCCGCACGCGCTCTCCTGGCCGCCATTGCCGACGATGGCATTCCAGTAGCGGTCGGTTTCCTGCTGATCGTCGGTGGCGATCTGGAACGAGAAGGCCTCGCTCTGCTTGAATGTGGAGCCGCCGTTCAATCCGATGCAGGGAATGCCGGCAACGGTAAATTCGACCGTCAACACGTCGCCTTTCTTGCCGGACGGAAAGTCGCTCGGCGCACGGTGAACGGCGCCCACCCTGGTGTCGGGAAAGGTCTCCGCGTAGAAGCGAGCCGCAGCCTCGGCGTCCTTGTCGAACCAGAGGCAAATCGTGTTCTTTGGCATCGTTGGCATTGCGTGTTCCTTTCGGTGTTAGAGTTGGCGGAGGTCAGCCCAGCAAATTACGTGCCGTGCGCATGAAGATCCTTGACCCGATCGGGATCAGGTCGTCGGGAAAGTCATAGTCGGGATTGTGCAAGGCAGGGTGCCGCTCGCCTGCACCGAGGAAGAACATCGCCGACTTGGCACTATGGCCGAACAGGCCGAAATCTTCAGAGGCGCGCATCGGCAGGGCTTCTTCGCCGTGCGCGACGCCCTCTTCATCGAGCGCGCGCCGCAGATGCTCCACCGCGTCCGGCGCGTTGACGCTGGCGACGAAGATCTCGTGATAGTCCCAGCGGACGGAAAGGCGATGCTCGCCCGCGATCCTGGCGACCAGTGCTTCGGCAGCAGCGCACAGGTTTGCCATGCGCTCGTCACGCCGGGTGCGCAGCGTTGCCCACACCTCGGCGTGAGCCGGCGCGATGCCGAACACGGCTTCGCCCATCGCGGCATGGGTGACCGTCAGCATGGAGAAGTCGTCATCGGCGAAGGTCCCGCGCCCGAGCGCCGGCAGCGCCGGCATCAGCTCACTGATCGCCAGCATCGGCGAGATGCCGGTCTCCGGCATGGACGAATGGGCGGTCTTGCCTTCCAGCACGATGCGCATGCCGCGTGATGCACAGTTGACCACGCCGGCTTTGAGCCGCACCTCGCCGAACGGCACGCCGGGCAGGTTGTGCAATGAGAAAGCGAAATCCGGTGCGATCTCGCCGAAGCGCGGATCGGCGACGACGCCGGCCGCGCCATTGCCGGTTTCCTCCGCCGGCTGGAACATCAGCACGACGCGGCCGCTTGCAGGCCTCTCGCGCCCCAACTGACGGCCGAGGGATGCCAGGATCGCGGTGTGTCCGTCATGGCCGCACATATGCGACTTGCCCGGCACGCGCGACGAATGCGGCACGCCTGAAAGTTCTTCGATAGGCAAGGCATCGAGTTCCGAACGGAACAGCACCGTCGGCCCCGCTTTGCCGCTGTCATATATGGCCGCGACGCCGTGCCCGCCGAGCTGTGTCAGCACCTTGTCCGGCCCCGTATCGGCGAGGAAGGCGACGACCTCTTTTGCGGTCTTCTCCTCTTCATTCGAGATTTCCGGTTGCTGATGCAGCTTGCGCCGCCATTCGGTTAGTTCGACAATGTCTCGATTGGTCAAAGTCATGCTTTTTCAGCCTCCGCTGCACTCTTCATTTCATTGACACGTCCAGTCTCAGGGGGTGTCAAACGCAATGTTGAATTGCTAGCGATAAAGGGCAGTTCCCGCCACAGTCCAAGTTTCGGGCTTCGGCAGGCCAGAAACGACCGTTCTCCCAGCCACTCTCAGCCTATTGATTGATCTCGGGCTCGACGAGCTTTGCCAGATTTCTGAGCGACTCCTGCCAGCCGAGATAGCAGGCCTCGACCGGAATGACGTCCGGAATGCCCGCCTGGGTGATGTCGATTTCAGTGCCGACCGACACTTTTTTCAAGACCACGGTCACTCGTATCTCGCCGGGCAGGTTGGGTTCGTCGAACCTGTCGGTGTAAAGCAGGCGCTCGCCCGGAACGAGTTCGAGATATTCGCCGCCGAAGGAGTGGCTGTCGCCGGTGGTGAAATTGCGGAACGACATCTTGAACGTGCCTCCGACCTTTGCCTCGAAATTATGGACCGTGCAGGTGAAGCCGTTTGGCGGAAGCCACTTGGCCAGCGCGTCCGCTTCAACGAAGGCGCGATAGACCTTTTCCGGGCTGGTCGTCAGAACGCGGTGCAAACGTACGGTGCCGGGCATTGCTGGATCCTTTCATGAATGCCTGTTCGATACCCCAAGGACGGACGAAGGCTAGCCAGTCCGACATTGGTTTGCGAATTTTTTGGGTTTGCGAATTTTTTGAGGCGCACGGCCTGCGTACCCACAGGCATGCCGTTCGACCCCGCGCCTGTCGGGCGAGGCGGCGGACGAACTGCACCGGCTCTGGAGCTGGCGTTCACCTGCCAAATCGGGTCCTGAGCCATCTTGTTGTTCAGGCGCGGTTTTGCCGATTGGCGCGAACGGCCGCGCGTCCCGGCCAATGCTTCGAACGCGCTAAATAGGGCAGCGCGTCTTTGCCGTCCATGTGCCGATCATTAGAATTTGCATCTGATCAGAGTTGATTTCCTATCAGGCCGTTAATGCGGCCATGCTTTTAATAAGCATTTGCTAATAAATCCTCCGAACCTGAGGCAAGCAATGACCAAGAATCTCGGCAATGCACGTCATACGCCAGCGAAGGACCAGCAGGTCTCCCTTCTAGGCAAAGCCGCGCCGGCACTTTTTCCGCTGGTCGTGGCGGCACTGGGCTACATGATTGGCAAGCAGTTCTTCGGCATCTAGCCGCGAAGACAGGGTCTTCCGTTCCCCAAACGTCCCGGCGGACCAACCATGTCAACGCCGCGGGGCGCCGTTGACATTGCAGCGGCGTGTCGCCGGACATCAACGTCAAACATGGACGTCGCCGAAGGAAAGTTCGCCGTCGTCGCCGGCCGCGAAGAAGGCGAAGGCGAGCAGCCCGACATAGAAAGCCGCCACAAAGACCACGATCGCCACACCGGGAATCGGGCCAAGGGCGGCGCTGTCTACGGCCTCGCGAAGCGAGCCGACAAAGCCGGTCCTGACACCTGCGGACTGAAGGCTGGGGGTCGATATCTTCAGCACCCAGGCCAGCAGCAGGATCAGGAAGAGATAGAGATAATTTCGCCGCAGGCGGCGCGCCAGCGCGACACGTTGCGACAGCAGGAATTTCGGCGCGCGCAGGCCTTCGCCGACGATGAGCAGCCAGTCCGAGGCGAAGTCGGGCTGTGGGGAAAAGATCTGGGCGAAATAGTGGCGTTCGAACTGGCGTACGCGCGCCCGATAGAAATCGAAGAACCGATAGCGGCGCGCCTCGATCCACAGCAGCAGCAGGATCAGCAGCATGGCGAACAGCAGCACGCCGTGATGCGCACTGGCCGTCGACAGCGATACCGAAAGCAGCGCCGCCACCACCGTGATTGCCCAGTTGGTTGTCCTGTCCAGCCGGTCGCGCCATCCTGCCATGCGAGCGATCTCGGCGCGGTGGAAATGGGACAGCGTGTTGACGCGCTCCGCCGATGAAAGGACGGGGCCAGCGGGCTTTGCCGACGCGTCGTTCATGGCATCCTCCGGCAAGGAACAGAACAGTTTGCCGGCAACATCGTTCCAAGACGCGTCACGCAAGAGCGGCATCGGCCACTCGTGATCTATCTCGGCTGCACGGCCCTTGAGAATCCTTCAGCCTTCGGCAACATGGCGGTAGGGCTGGGAGCGCGAAGATGAGCAAGGCTATTTCCACCGCATCATCGAGGGTCCCGCGCAAGGCGCCGATGGCTCTGACCGAGGATCTCATCGCGCGCACCATGCGTGCTGTCGAGGATGCCGGGCCGACGCCGGGCATGGTTCACATGACCGATGCCGACTATGCGCGCATCCGCGACGAGGTGCTGGCCGGCGCTCCGGCCGGGCCGCTGAAACTATTTGCCTATGGCTCGCTGTTGTGGAAGCCCGCCGGTGAGGTGAGGGGCGGAGAACGCGCGGTGGCCAGCGGCTGGCATCGTTCGTTCTGCTTCACGGTGCAGCGTTTTCGCGGCACGGTCGAGCAGCCCGGCCTGATGATGGCGCTCGATCGCGGCGGCCAGTGCCAGGGCATGGTGTTCGAGATCGCGGAGCCGCTGGCGGCTAACCTCGAAGCGCTGCTGCGCCGCGAAATGACCATCCTGCCCGCCGTCAACGTGCCGCGCTGGCTGCAGGTCAGGACCGAAGGCGGCCCATGTCGCGCGCTTGGCTTCGTCGTCGATCCCGCCAATCCGCGTTATGCCGGCAAGCTCGACAAGCAGGCGATCGCGGCGACGCTGGTGACAGCCGCCGGTCATTGGGGCTCGGGCGCGCAATATCTTTTCGAGACGATCCGCCACCTCGAAGCCTGCGGCATCCGCGACCGCAATCTGTGGCGGTTGCAGGAATTGGTGGCCGTGGAGATCGGGCTGACCATCGCCCAGAAGTGATCCGCCCAGAAGTGATCCGCTCAGACGCGGCACGCTTCAGTCGTGTTTGGCCCCGGATGTTTGCAGGCCACAGCGCTTTTCGAAGCAAATCTCTGATTTCGAAAGTCTCCGCAGTGAGGGTTTAATGAATTGAAAACAGTTCTGGCCCAACGATGACCTGAACACCGGCGCAGGACACGGTGCGCGTGGGCAAATCATGAAATCCTCGACCGGAGAGCATTACCCAGCGCTGGATCATGTTCGTGGCCTGGCGGCCTTTCTTGTCTTTTCCTGGCATTTCCTTCATGCGTCTCCTGAAGGCCCGGTGCCTTATGACTTCGTGCCGGCTCTTCCCCTCTTCAGCGTTCTGGATGAAGGGCATACTGGCGTTTCCCTGTTCATGGCGCTTTCCGGGTACCTGTTCGCCAAGCTGCTCGATGGAAAGCAGATCAACTATCTGCCCTTCTTTGCCAACAGGGCCCTCAGGCTGCTTCCGCTTCTGCTGGTCGTGATATGTATCGAGGCTTGCCGCAGGTACCTGGCCGGACAGTCCCTCGACGGGTATTTCACGGGCGTCGGATTGGGGTTTCTTTTTCCCACCCTCCCGAATGGCGGCTGGTCGGTAACGATCGAAGCGCACTTCTACCTGTTGCTGCCGTTCTTGCTGATGGCATCCAGGCGGTTTGTGTTCGCGCCCTTGCTGTTCATCGCGGCAGCCATTGTGCTGAGGTCCGTCCTGTATGTGCAGATCGGCGAAGTGCAGTCGGCGGCGTCCGTAACCATCATAGGCCATGCGGATCAGTTCCTGGCCGGCATTCTTGCCTTCCACCTGCGTGCCCACGCGAAGAACCAACACTGGCTGGCGCTGGCCGTTCTCATGGCTTTTTCGGGGTTCTTCTGGTGGTTCGATGCAGCCGGCGGATTTTACCAACTGGGCCGCTATCCGTCGCCTCATTGGATATGGATCATCCTGCCGACCCTGGAGGCGGCAGCCTATTCATTCAGCATCGCCTACTACGACACGAGCTTTTCGAAAAAGCGAACAAGCCCGCCGTTCAGGATACTGGAGAAGGCGGGGGCCTACAGCTATTCGATCTATCTTCTGCACCTGTTCTTCGTCATGCAATTGGCGGCGTTCATAGACACGAATGTCATGAGCATCAGCAATTTCTACGTCGCATGCCTCTGGTCCGCATTGTGCTTCGTGGCGACGATCCCGATCGGCTATCTCAGCTACACCTGCGTCGAGGCGCCATTCCTGCGCCTGCGTCTGCGCTATATGGACCGAAAGCCCGAAACTGCGGCATCGACCGCGGCTGAGCTTGGATCGGTCATCGCCCATAGACCGACCTCGTTCAGCCGTCCCTGAGCCACACCAGCATTTCGCCGGGCTCGCGGTTGTCCCAGGCGAAATAGGGAATGGCGGTCAGGCGCGTCTCGGCGGTGGTCGGCGGCTCGGGCCTGTAGAGCCCGTCCTGCCAGCCGTCGGGGACATCGGCAAGTGCCGCGGTCGACAGCGTCACCACACCGCCGAGAAGTTCCGGCCGCTGCTGCGCTTCGATGGTGGCCGTTCGCGGCAGCGTCAGGCGATGCGGCTGGCTGTCATTGTCTGATGCCTCGACGCAATAGATCAGCGGGCCGCGTGACAGCGCGACGCGGCCGGCATCCTGGCGCACCTGCGGGTTGGCATAGAGCCGCTCGATCGGCATTTCGAGATCGAGCCGGACATCATCGCCCTTCGTCCATGTCCGCTTGATCGCGGCGTAGCCGTCGCTGGTGATCTCAGCCGGCTGGATGGCCTCGCCGTTCACCTTCAACTGGGCACTGGCGCTCCAGGCGGGAATGCGCAGGTGCAAGGTGAATTCGACCGGCGCCTGCGATTCGAGCGCGATCTCGACGGCGCCGTCCCAGGGATACCTGCTCGTCTGCGTCAGACTGACCGGGACGCCCGATATGTCGAAACGGGCGGTCGAGTCGCCATAGAGGTGGATGGCCAACGCATCGTCGGCCAGACTGTAGAAATAGCTGCCGATCGAGGCGACCATGCGCCCGATATTGGGTGGGCAGCACGGGCAGCGGTGCCATTTCCACCTGTTGTGCTTGCCCCGGCTTTCCAATGGATTCTCGTAGAAAAACAGCGAGCCGTCGAGCGACAGGCCCGAGATCGAACCGTTGTAGAGGGCGCGTTCCATCATGTCGGCGTAGCGCGCGTTCGGCCCCATGCCAAGCATGCGGCTGGCCCAGAACACCAGGCCCACCGCTGCACAGGTCTCGGCATAGGCGCTCTCGTTGGGCAGGTCGTAGTCGCTGGTGAACCCCTCATTGTGCGCCGATGGTCCCAGTCCGCCAGTGATATAGAGGCTCTTGGTGGTGAGATCGTCCCACAGAAGGTCGAGTGTCGACCGCAGCGTGTCGTCGCCATATTCGGTGGCGATGTCGGCCATGCCCGAATAGAGGTACATCGCTCTGACCGCATGGCCGACGACCTTGTCCTGTTCGCGCACCGGGATGTGTGACTGGCTGTATTCATAGGTCTTGAAATGATAGGCCTTCGGGTCGGCGCCGCGGGCGCGGGCCTCCTCGTCGAAATAATGTGGCTGCTGCCCGCGCTGGTCGATGAAGTATTTGGCCAGCTCCATGTATTTCCGCTCGCCGGTCACCCGCGCCAGCTTGACCAGTGCCAGCTCGATCTCCTCATGACCGCAATAGCCCTTCTTCTTGCCGGGCTCGGGGCCGAGCACCGACGCGATATGGTCGGCATAGCGGCACATGATGTCGAGCAGCTTGCGTTTTCCCGTCGCCTGGTAATAGGCGACCGCGCCCTCGATCAGGTGGCCGGCGCAATAGAGCTCGTGGCAGTCGCGCAGATTGGTCCAGCGCTTGCCGGGCTGGATGCGCTGATACCAGCTCGAGAGATAGCCGTCCTCCTGCTGCAGCTTGCCATACATGTCGATGACGGCATCGATCTTCTTCTCCAGTTCGGGGTTCTTGCGCCGGTAAAGCGAATAGGCCGCGGTCTCGATCGTCTTGCCGAGATCGGAATCCCAGAACATCTGCGTGGTCACCGTCGATCCGGTGAATTCCGCGCCCTGGCGATCGGCTTCGTCGGGAGAGGGCGAGTGAAAGGGGATGACTATGCCGGGCGAGGGGCGGTCCGGATCGATCTGCTCCAGCATGCGGGCCTCGACGCAGCGCTCGTAGAGGATGTCGGCGGTGCGTGTGGCGACAGCGTCGGCGCGGTCGCCCCAGAAGCCGTGCACGTCGACCTGCGGCACCGGCAGCGGGCGGAAGGCGAGCTTCGGTTTTCCGGTTTTTGCGGATGGCGATGCGGTCATGAAACTTACTCCATTCGGTCTGTCTATTTGACGGCCCCGGCCATCAGGCCGCGGATGTAGAAGCGCTGCAGCGCCAGGAACAGGATCAGGCACGGCACCATCATCACGGTGACGCCAGCCTGCACCGCGCCCCAGTCGATGGCGCCGAAGCGGCCCGACTGCAGTGCGGTCATCATCACCGGCAGCGTGAACTTGGATTGGTCGGTCATCAGCACGAGGGCGGCGAGGAATTCGTTCCAGGCGCCGAGGAAGGCAAACAGGGCGATGGTGACGACGCCCGGCCAGACCAGCGGCAGCATCACCTTCAAAAGCATTGTGAGATTGCTGGCACCGTCCATGCGGGCGGCCTCCTCGATTTCGCGCGGCACGGCGTCGAAGGCGTTGCGCATCATGAAGATCGAGAACGGCAGTTGCAGCGTCACATAGACGCCGACCAGGCCGGTCAGGGTGTTGTGCAGGCCAAGCTTGGTCAGCACCAGGAAGATCGGCGTCAGGATCGACTGGAACGGGATCATGATCGTCGACAGGATGAGGATGAAGAACAGGTTCTTGAACGGAAACCGGAAGCGCGAAAAACCGTAGCCGGCCAGCACGCTGACGGTGACCGACAGCACGACCGTCATCACCGAGACATAGATGCTGTTTTGCGCAGAGGCCCACAGCCCGTCGCCGAAGCTGTTGAGCGTGGCATAGTTCTCCAGCGAGAACCCCGACGTCGGCCAGGGCGGCAGCGGCGGCAGGCGTGCTTCGGCCGCCGGCTTGAACGCCGACAGCACCGCCCAGACGATCGGCGCCGCAAACAACACCGAGGCGATGATGCCTGTCGAATGCTCGCCGATGCGGGTCAGGAGCCGGCGGTTGCGGGAGGCGGCCTGCGCCATCAGTCGAGCCCCTCGGGTTTGCGCAGCAGCCACAGCTGGACGAGGCTGAGCGCCACCAGGACGACGAGCAGCACCATCGACAGGGCCGCGCCATAGCCGAGCTTGAACGACACGAAGGACTGGTTGAAGATCCAGTAGACCGCCGTCAGCGTCTGGTTGCGCGGGCCGCCGCGCAGGATGATGTAGAACTGGTCGAAGGCGAGGATCGAGCCGGCGACCGACAGGATCAGCGCCAGTGCCAGCGTGCGGCGCATCAGCGGCAGGGTGATCGCCCTGAACCGGGCGAACGGCCCGGCACCGTCGATGACGGCCGCCTCCTGCAGATCCTGCGGGATCGATTGCAGGCCGGCCATCAGGATGATCATGGTGAAGCCGGCGACCTTCCAGACGACCATGGCGATGATCGACCAGAAGGCTGGCTGGAAGGTGGCCAAGAGGTTGAATTTCCTATCGATCAGGCCAAGGTCGTAGGCGGCCGGGCTGAACAGGCCGGAATCGACGTTCAAGAGCCATGACCAGAGCAGGCTGGCCGAGGCGAAGCCGACAACCGCCGGCATGAAGAACATGGTGCGGTAGAGATTGGTCAGCGGCCGCGGCCTTTCGACGAACAGCGCCAGCGGAAACGCCACCACGAAGATCGCGATGGTGACGATCACCGTGTAGTAGGCGGTGAAGCGCAGCGCGTTCCAGAACCTGGTATCGCGCAGGATGGCGACATAGTTGCCGAGGCCGATATAGCTGTGCTCGCCCATCAGCGGCCAGTTGTGCAGTGACATCCACGCCGTCATGCCAAGCGGGATGAGGAAGAAAACGACGACCAGCGCGACGGCCGGCGCGACATAGAGCAGGCCGATCCATTGTTGGCGGCTGGCGACCCTGCGGGCGCGGGGCGGGGCAGGGGTTGCTGCGGTTGTAATAGAGCTCATGCCGTGCCTGTTCTTCCGTCGGATACAGTTGGCCGCCCCACCTCCCCCTTGTGGGGAGGTCGGACCGAAGGTCCGGGTGGGGGTACTGGCGCTGACCCCCACCCCGCTGCTTTGCAGCGACCCTCCCCACAAGGGGGAGGGTAAAGAACGCGCCGGCCACCCGCCCAGGGAGACAGGCGGGCGGCCGGCAGGCGTCCGCTATTTTTGCGGCGCCTGGTCGATGATCGACTGCATCGTCTCTTGTGCGTTGGCTATGGCGCCATCGACATCGTCGCCGAAGAAGACCTCGTTGATCATCTGCGTCCACGGCCCGTTGGCGGAGTTGATCAGGTCGTTGAACACCACCGAATAGGGCGTCTTGCCCTTGGCCATGGCCTCGGCGGCGATCTGATAGCGTGGATCGAGGTCCTTCAGTGCCTCCTTGGCGATGTCGCCGCGCACCGGCAGGCTGCCGTATTTGGCGAGGATGGTCTGGCCCTCGAGCGAATAGGCGAAATCGAGGAACTCCTTCACCACGGGCAGTTTCGTGGTGCCCTTGGTGACGACGAAATTGTCGCCGCCGGCAAAGGACGACCAGCCGCTGTCCTTGCCCGGCAGGAAGGTGACGCCGTAGTCGACATCGGGATACTGGGTGTTGAGCGCGCCGATGGCGAAGGCGCCGGACGGCGAGATGCCGATATTGCCGGCGGCGAAGGCGGCAAAGAAGTTGGCGCCGGTGTCGGTCTGCGCACCTGCCGGGACCAGGTCTTTCTTGACCATCGAGCGGTAGAGATCGATGGCGCCGCGCAGTTGCGGGCTGTCCAGCGTCGCTTTCGAGCCGTCCTCCGAGAGGATGTCGCCACCCGACGCCCAGATCAGCGGCGTGAAGGTGAAGATGTTGCAGCCGCCGCAATTGCCGGAGAAGTAGAAGCCCTTGATGTTGCCGCCGAGCGCGTTGACTTTCTCGGCGTCGGTCGCGATCTCGGCCCAGTTGGCAGGGCCTTTTTCAGGGTCGAGGCCAGCCTGCTTGAACAGTTTCTTGTTCCAGATCAGCACCGAGGCGTCGGCGGAGAACGGCAGCCCGTAAATGTGGTCCTTGTAGGTGCCGGTCTTCACATGCGCAGGCGACAGGCTCGAGAAATAGGGCAGGGACTTGGCCCAGTCGGTGATGTCCTCCAGCTGGCCGGCGGCGGCGAAGGAGGGCGTGTAGATCAGGTCGAGCGACAGGGCGTCGGGCGCCGTGCCGCCGGCGGCCGCGGCACCGTATTTCGGGATGATCTCGGCATTGGGAATGATGTCGAGCTTGACCTGGTTGGTGTGCGCCTTGTTGTAGGCATCGACGATCCTCGGCATGAAATTCGAGCCGTCGGCGCGCACCCAAATGTTGGCCGTCTCGGCGGCGGCAGTGCCGAGACCGCCACCCAAAACGGCAGCGGCCAGAGTCAGTTTGGCAATCAGGTTCCTCATGTTCTCCTCCTCCAAGGTTGGCCGCGGTCCGCGGCTCGGCGCCGATTGCGCGGCGCTTCGTTTTCAGCCACCCGGCGGATGGCCGCATGACTGCCGCACCACCAGCCGGCACGGCAGTTTTCGAATGCCTGGCGCGGCGGGCTTGCCGCCGACCAGCGAAAGCAGGGTCAACCCGGCCTCGCGCCCGAGCGCGACCAGGTTCATGTCGACAGAGGTCAGCGGCGGGCGCGTCGCCTCGGCCACGATCTCCCAATTGTCGAAACCGATGACGCCGACATCACTGGGGACGTCGAGCCCGCGTTCGCGCAGAGCATCGATGACGCCGCGCGCGATCTGGTCGTTGCCGCAGAAGACCGCGTCCGGCCTTTCGCTTTTGCCGTCGAACAGTTGCGCAACCGCCTGGTGACCCCAGGCTTCCGACCAGGAGCCGAGCAGCGGCTCGCTGACCGGGAGGCCGTTTTCGACGAGCACGTCGCGGTAAGCCTGGACGCGCGCGTGCACCACGGCAAAGCTCGCTGGCCCGGTGACGTGGGCGATGCGCTTGCGGCCAAGCCGGCAGAAATGCTCGACGGCCAGCCGGGCGCCGCCAACATCGTCCGAGACGAAGGCGACGGCGTCAGGATCTGGCTGCGTGAAGGCATAGATCACCGGGACGCGCAGATTGGAGAGGTCGACGGGGAGATGGCGATCGATGCGCTTGCCGGTGGCGATGATGCCGTCAACGCGCTTGTCGAGCATGGCATCGACATGCATCTGGCCCAGCCGCGGATCCTCCTCGACATTGCACAGGAACACCGAGACGCCATTGTCGACCAGCGCGTCCGAAATGCCCGACATCAGCGGCAACGAGAAGCGGCCATAGGTATCGTTGGTGAGCAGGCCGACGGTGAAGCTGCGGCGCCGGAGTAGGCTTTGCGCCAGGCTGTTGGGCCGGAAACCGAGCCGCCGGGCGGTCTCGCGAATGCGTTCGCGCGTCTCGGCTGTCATCCGACCCTGGCCGTTGAGCGCCTTGGATGCGGTGGCGACGCTGACTCCGGCCTGGGCGGCCACGTCACGCAAGGTGACTGGCTTGGAAAAGACCGGAACAGGCAGATCGTCCGATGGCATCGCGCCGAGATCCTTGGTTGGGAAAAGGTTTTCTCTTACCGAGCCGGATAAGGCCCGGCAGGTGGCCGAGCCCGACGACGATTGTTTGGGAAAACCTTTTCTCAGATGAAGCTAAGCCAGATCGAATCGCTGTTCAAGGGGAAAAGTTGGTTGGCCTCCGCTCCTCTCCTCCGAAATGCAACGCGGGGTAAAAGTAGCCTCGGAAGCGCGTAGCTCAGGGGAAGAACGTCAGTCGCAGTGCTGGAGGCCCTCGGTCGAGACGGGGCGGGCTGCCGCTTGGGGCGTGAAGGATCTCAACTCTGCGCCGGAAGCGAGACCCGGCAAGGTTGGCTGGCGAACGCTCTGAAACTCGACCCCGAAAATTCTGAACAATCCCTCGGGATTAACCTTTCCGTAAATATTTGGCCGCTACTTCACAGCCATGGCCTCGTGGCGGAGCGGCTACGCTGGAGACGGCAAATCTCTGAAGCCTCGGTTCGATCCCGAGGCGAGGCCTCCAAAATTTGGCGTCCCAATCTGCCCCGGGCGCAGTCAGTTCCCACGAATAGATTGTGTGTTGCGAATGCAGTAGGGACTGGCCGTCAAAGCAGTCCTGTCTTGAATTTGGCATGCAGGCGCTCGCGAAAAAAGTGCTATGGAAGGGGTGCGAGCGTTCTTGCTTCGCTTTTCCCTGACATTCGAGGCCTTTCGTGCGTGAACCGTCGCTGCTGCCCGTCTTTGGAAAACTTGGCCTCAAGGCCCCTGTCGCCTTGGCGGCGGCACCGGTCTCGTCGGCAGGTGTGCCGCACCTGCGGAAGCTTCTGGCCGTGCATGGCGGCATGGTGCTGAAACTGTCGGTCGTCGCCTGGACGGTGCTGATCCTGGGCGCCGTGTTTTTCACGATGCAAGGCTGACCGCCATGGCCAACCGCTACACGCTGCGCATGGAGCTTCCCCAGAGCTGGAGCATCATCGATGTCTTTACCGGCCAGCCTGCGGTTGTCCGGCAAAAGGTGATGGTCGGGATGGGGCCGCGCGAGGCCGAGGACATGGTCGTGCAGATGAATGTCCGCGACGTCAGACGCCGCGAAAGGGCCGAGCGCAAGACCTGATCGCGGTCAGCGCCAACTCGCCGCCATTTCAGCCGAAATCGGCCGCCGTCAGCACATACATGCTCTTGCGGGTGCGGTCATAGGCCTTCGACGCCACCTCGCGGATGGCGCTGCTCTCGGTGTCGAATGTCTGGAGATAACCGGCTTCGTCGGCAGCTGTGCCCGGCCGCATCTTGGCCATGGCGTCGGCAGCGACGGAAAACGAAATCTGGAACATGCCGTCATGGCCAACGAAACGAATGCGCTGGCCCGCTTCGTCATAGCTGCGGCTGCGGTTGGGAAAGGTGAGGCTCATGTCTTGGCCTCCGTGGCTTTCTTGGTCACCCGCTTCTTCTTCGGCGTCGGATTGAGGGCCTCGGCGACACGATCGGCCTCTTCCTTGGCCAGCCGAAGCTCCCTCAGCCTTGCCGTCTTGATTTCCCTGGCTCTTGCCTCGGACATATATTCGGCGGTCGCCTTGTTTTTCTCCGCTGTCTTCTTCTGCTTGTCGACAAAGCGGGCTTCAGCTTTTTCCATGATCGTCTGATTGCCTTCGGCCATCGAAGAAATCTCCCTTGTGCCTGAAATCGTGAAAGTGAACTTGTCCGATAAATAGGCACTCGATCGGCAAAATTCAATCTTTTGAATTATTTGACATTCTGCGGATATCACGAAACGGCCAGCTGAAATAATACTTTTGAATATTTAATGTGGTCCGCGAATAATTTTTGGCACTCCTATCTATCGAGTGCCAACGCGTCTATAGAGGAGGGGCGTGGCCGCCTGTGCCGGCCCCAGAAAGAAAGTTCCCATGAAATTTCGGCCACTCCACGACCGCGTCGTCATTCGTCGCGCCGAAGGCGATATCAAATCCAAGGGCGGGATCATCATCCCCGACACTGCCAAGGAAAAGCCGCAGGAGGGCGAAGTCATCGCCGTCGGGCCTGGCGCACGCGACGAAAACGGCGCGCTTGTTCCGCTCGACGTCAAGGCCGGCGACTTCATCCTGTTCGGCAAATGGTCGGGCACCGAGGTCAAGATCGACGGCGAGGACCTGCTGATCATGAAGGAAGCCGACATCATGGGCGTCATCGACAAGAGCGAGACTGGCATCATCGACAAGGGCGAGACGGCTGCAACCGACAAGACCGTGGCCGCCAAGAAAGCTGCCTGATCTCATTTTCTCCGAACGAACGGGATAAAAATCATGTCTGCCAAGGAAATCAAATTCTCCACCGATGCGCGCGACCGCATGCTGCGCGGCGTCGAGATCCTCACCAATGCGGTGAAGGTCACGCTCGGCCCCAAGGGCCGCAACGTCATCATCGACAAGGCCTATGGCGCGCCGCGCATCACCAAGGACGGCGTCACCGTCGCCAAGGAAATCGAGCTTGCCGACAAGTTCGAGAACATGGGCGCCCAGATGGTGCGCGAAGTGGCCTCGAAGACCAACGACCTCGCCGGTGACGGCACCACCACCGCCACGGTGCTGGCCGCCTCGATCCTGCGCGAAGGCGCCAAGCTGGTCGCCGCCGGCATGAACCCCATGGATTTGAAGCGCGGCATCGACCAGGCGGTTTCCGCCGTGGTCAAGGAAATCCAGGCGCGCGCCAAGAAGGTCAAGTCGTCGGCCGAGATCGCACAGGTCGGCACCATCGCCGCCAATGGCGATGCCAGCGTCGGCGAGATGATCGCCAAGGCGATGGACAAGGTCGGCAATGACGGCGTCATCACCGTCGAGGAAGCCAAGACCGCAGAGACCGAACTCGACGTCGTCGAAGGCATGCAGTTCGACCGCGGCTATCTCTCGCCCTATTTCGTCACCAATGCCGACAAGATGCGCGTCGAGCTGGAAGAGCCCTACATCCTCATCCACGAGAAGAAGCTCGGCAATCTGCAGGCGATGCTGCCGATCCTCGAAGCGGTGGTGCAGAGCGGCAGGCCGCTGCTGATCATCTCCGAGGACGTCGAGGGCGAGGCTCTGGCGACGCTGGTCGTCAACAAGCTGCGCGGCGGCCTCAAGGTCGCGGCCGTCAAGGCGCCGGGCTTCGGCGATCGCCGCAAGGCGATGCTGGAAGACATCGCCGTGCTGACATCAGGCCAGATGATCTCCGAGGACCTCGGCATCAAGCTTGAAAACGTCACCATCGAGATGCTCGGCCGCGCCAAGCGTGTGCTGATCGAGAAAGACACCACCACGATCATCGACGGTGCCGGCACCAAGGCGACGATCCAGGCGCGTGTCGCCCAGATCAAGGGCCAGATCGAAGAGACGACCTCCGACTACGACAAGGAGAAGCTGCAGGAGCGACTGGCCAAGCTCGCCGGCGGCGTTGCCGTCATCCGCGTCGGCGGCGTCACCGAGTCGGAAGTCAAGGAAAAGAAGGACCGCATCGACGATGCGCTGAACGCCACCCGCGCGGCGGTTGAAGAAGGCATCGTGCCCGGCGGCGGCGTGGCTCTGCTGCGTGCCCGCTCGGTGCTTGGCGGCCTGACCGGCGCCAATGCCGATGTCACGGCCGGCATCACGATCGTGCTGCGGGCGCTCGAAGCGCCGATCCGCCAGATCGCCGAGAATTCCGGCGTTGAAGGCTCGATCGTCGTCGGCAAGCTCACCGACAGCAAGGACCACAATCAGGGTTTTGACGCCCAGAACGAGGTCTATGTCGACATGATCAAGGCAGGCATCGTCGATCCGGCGAAAGTGGTGCGCACCGCACTGCAGGATGCCGGTTCGATCGCAGCCCTTCTGATCACCGCCGAAGCGATGATCACCGACATCCCGCCGAAAGACGCTGCCCCGGCGGGCGGCGGCGGTATGGGCGGCTACTAAAACCCGGGACTTGTCCGATCTGTTTGAGAGGTGAATGACGGCCCCGATCGGGGCCGTCATGATTCTCAAGATGATCGCAAAGTTTACGCATAGCTGCCTTGCCGTCCGGCTCAGCGCCGGGAGGCACCCCTGATCTTGCGGCTTTCGGAGGGGACGCTAATCCACGCTAGACTGTGCGGGCGGCCGTCTGGTCGCGGAGCTCGCCGACTTTGGCAAGCGATCGGACGAACAGCTATCCTCGATACGGAGACACGTTCATGTTTGCGGCCAAGGCCATCGACACCTCAGACAAGGCCGCGTTCTACCGCGACCTCGCCACTCAGCTTAAGGCGCTGCTCGACGGCGAGCGCGATTCGATCGCCAACGCCGCCAACACCGCAGCACTCATCTTCCAGATGGTGCCGGACCTCAACTGGGCCGGGTTCTATTTCCTGCAGTCGGACGAGGAAATGGTGCTCGGGCCGTTCCAGGGCAAGCCGGCCTGCGTGCGCATCGCCGTCGGCAAGGGCGTGTGCGGAACGGCGGTCGAACTCGGCACCTCGATGCTGATCAAGGACGTGCATGATTTTCCCGGTCACATCGCCTGCGATGCCGACTCGCGCTCGGAACTGGTGGTGCTGCTCGAGGACGATGAAGGCGTCTTCGGCGTGCTCGATCTCGACAGTCCGCTGCCCGGCCGCTTCGACAAGGCCGACCAGGCCGGCATCGAGACGCTGGCGGCGATCTATGCCGCGTCGAGTTCGTTCGAGGACTAGGCCCGGTTTAGACTAGGCGAATTTCACCAGCAGCAGGCTGAAGCAGCCGATGAACAGGAAGGCCGAGAAGGCGAGCGCCAAGGGGCGCAGGCCGCGCGAGCGCAACTGCGAGATGTCGGCCTGCAGGCCCATGGCGGCCAGCCCCATGGTCAGCATGATGGTGGTGGCGAGCGCCATTGCCGATTTCACCTCGGCCGGCACGGTGACGAGGCTGTTCAGCGCCACGATGGCGACGAAGGCGGCGACGAACCACGGCATGGGCGGCCGCGCCGCCACCTCACTGCTGCTCCTGCGGCGCGCCATCAGGCCGAGCGCGACGACCATCGGCGCCAGCATGGCGACGCGGGTCAGCTTGGCGACGGTGGCGATCTCGCCGGACTGGGTGCCGTTCTGGAAGCCGGCGCCGATGACTTGCGCCACTTCATGGATCGAGGCGCCTGCCCACAGGCCGAAAGCGTGCTGGTCGAGGCCGAGCATGGGCGCCATGAGCGGGAAGCCGAGCATGGCGACGGTGCCGAACAAGGTGATCGAGGCGACGGCATAGGTGACGTCCTCGTCGCGCGCATCGGTGACGATATTGGTGGCAACGATAGCCGAGGCGCCGCAGATCGAGGTGCCGGCGGCGATCAGCTGCGCCAGCTTGGCGTCGACGCCGATCAGCCGACCGAGCGTGATGGTGAAAACGAAGGTGGCACCAAGCGTGGCCGCGACAATGCCGACGCCGCCGGCGCCGATCGAGACGACTTGGCCGAGCGTCAGCTGGAAGCCGAGCAGCACGATGGCGAAGCGCAGCAGGCGCTTTTGCGAGAATGCGATACCGGCTTTGGCGTGCACCGGTGTGCCCAGCACGTTGGAGTAGATCATGCCGGCAACGACGGCGAGGATCATCGGGCTGAACAGCGCGAAGCCGGAAACGTTGCGGGCCGAGAAGGCGACCGCAGTGATCATCGTGACCAAGACGATGCCGGGGACGATGCCATTCCAATTGAGGGATTTTCGCCCTTGGGTCAGATCGGCAGGAAACGCGCTTTTGGGGATATCGTTCGCGAAGTGGGAAACGGAAGACAATGCAATGCTCCGGACGGGTATGCCGGAGGAATGCCATTCCTCAAATAATCTTTCCAGCGAATTATTTTCGTTAGAATGATCGATTTTTACGAACGATCGGTCGGGCATTGGCTGCGCGTCATCTTCGGGCCAACCTGGATTAAAGCTGCGCTTCGATCGCCGCCTTGTCGATCACCGACCAGACGTTCCTGATTCTGTCGTCGAGGAATTCATAGAAGACGTTCTCACTGAAGGAGATCTTCCGGCCCTTGATGGGCAGGCCGAAGAAGGTTCCCTTCGGCGTGCAGTTGAACTGGAGCCGGCTGGCTATGAACGGCGGTTCGGCGATCAGCAGCTGGATGTCGAAATAGAGGTCCGGAATTTCCCGAAAATCCCGCTCCAGCATTTCGCGGTACCCCGCCAGCCCGACGCGGTCGCCATTATAGTGCACCTCGTCATGGACGAAGCGATGCAGATTTTGCCAATCCTGATTGTTGAGGCAGGCGATGTAGCCTCGATAGAGGTCGGTAACGGTCACGGCGATGGCTCCGGTGCTTGGTCTGGGTCGAGCAAAAAAGATAGAACGACTGCGGGTGCAGTCCAGATGCGACATGGCCTGCCGGCGCGCCGCCTAGAACATGCCGCGGTCGTTGCTCCGCTGGTCGTCGTCCACCAGATGCGGCTGATAGATTCCCGTCCGCGCCGTCGCCGCCAGGGCCGGGCCGGGTCCGCCGGATTTGTGTGGATATCGGCGACGGCGATGGAGGGTGTTCCATCGGCCGGGCATTGCGCCGCCCACCGGCCGCCGGGGGCAGCGATTCCCAAAGGCGCGGTCAGGCTGTGTTGCGCGGGGAGGGAGAAACCGGCCCAGTAATTGTTGCTTGCCGCGTGGTCCCTGCATCTCGACGGCGAAAGCCGGGCCGTCGGCGGCGGTGATTGTCGGATGCGTCCTCCAGAAAATCGATGCTGTCCGCGAACAGCGATGCCGATCCGATCCAGACGGCTACGGCAAACTCGATCCCGAAATAGGCCAGGTTCAGGATGGCAACCATCCGCACCCTTGTTCAGCGTTCCGGTCATATTTTGTCCATCGATCAATTGCCGTTTATCGCAAGGCCCGCAGCGATTCCATGACATGAGACATTACCGATCGAGCAGCCGCCTTGACAGCGCCACGCATCATGTTCCAGCTTGGCGCCATGTTCGTCCTCGCGCCCGCCAACACCAAGCGACGCCGCACCTGCACAGGGCGGAGCGGCAGACTGATTGCGCGACGACAAAGACCGGCAGGATAGATCCGGTTCGTTCGTTTCCAGCCCCGCCCGCGAGACCACCGGCGGGGTTTTTCATGTCTGGAGCAGCTTCATGACCATCGTTTCTTCCATCCGGCTTCGGCCGGCCGAGCCCGCTGACGCCGCCGCGATCCGGGATATCGTTCGCGCCGCCTATGCCAAATGGGTGCCGGTGATCGGCCGCGAGCCGCTGCCTATGCGCGCCGACTACGACAAGGCTGTTGCCGAGCATCCGTTCGATCTCGCCGTCGAGGATGGCGGCATTGTCGGGATGATCGAAACCATCCTGGCCGCAGATCACCTCTGGATCGAGAATGTCTGCGTGGCACCGGATGCGCAGGGGAGAGGGATTGGCCGGCTGTTGCTGGAGCTGGCCGAGCGCAAGGCAATCGAAGCAGGACGTGCCGAGCTTCGCCTGCTGACCAATGGCGCCTTCGAGGCGAATGTGTCGCTCTACAAGAGGCAGGGCTATGTCATCGATCGGGAAGAGCCGTTCATGGGCGGCATGACGGTCTATATGAGCAAGAGGCTCGCGGGATTACCGGCAATCTGACGAAGGAGTTCGATAATGGCTGCCAGGGTCAGGCTTAAGCAACTCCTAGGGCTTTACGCGGTTTCCCGGCTGGAGGCGGGCGAGATCATTCCCGGTTGGGCGGACGGGCCAGGCTTCGTCAGCATCACAAGGGACTGACGACGAGCTTTCGATCGTTTGCTTGCAGGACCGCGTGCCGCATGCCGTCAAGCAGGATATCGACTGGGTGGCCTTCAAACTCGAGGGCCCGTTTGCCTTCGATGAAACCGGTATCGTGCTGTCGGTTATCAGGCCGTTGTCGGAAAACGGGTTGGGCATCTTCCTGGTGTCCACTTTCGATGGTGACCATCTGTTGGTGAAAGCGACGGATCAGGCCGCCGCGAGGCGGTTTCTGGTCGAGGCCGGGCATATCTTGCTGTAGTCCATCCTCACCACTACTCGCTGGCCCAACCGCTCTGGCTCAATCACTGCCGCACTGGCTCAACGACTTCGGGGGTTGCGTTTGACAGCGGCGTTTGTGCATCGTTATCTCCAGCCAGATATGACGGCCCGGCGCGGCCATGCGGCCAAGGAGAAAACCATGTCACACAATCTGCAATTCTATATCGATGGCGCGTGGGTCGATCCTGTTGTGCCCAACACATTGGACGTCATAGATCCCTCGAATGAGGACGCCTTTGCGCAGATTTCGCTAGGCTCCAAGGCCGATGTCGACAAGGCGGTGGCTGCCGCCAAGCGCGCCTTCAACAGCTTTGGTTTTACAGAGGTTGGTGAGCGGCTCGACCTGCTGAACCGCATCATCGCGGTCTACAAGAAGCGCAGTGGCGATCTTGCCGTCGCTGTGTCACGCGAGATGGGCGCGCCGCGCCAGATGGCGTTGGACAGCCAGGTCGGCATTGGGCTGGCGCATCTGACCAAAATGGCCGAGACGCTGAAGACTTTCGAATTCCGCCACGTGAAGGGCAACCATCTGGTGGTCAAGGAGCCGATCGGCGTCGTCGGGCTGATCACGCCGTGGAACTGGCCGCTCAACCAGATCACCTGCAAGGTCGGTCCGGCGCTTGCTGCTGGCTGCACGATGGTGCTGAAGCCCTCCGAGATCGCGCCGCTCGACGCCATCATCTTCGCCGAAATCCTGGACGAGGCCGGCGTGCCGAAGGGCGTCTTCAACCTCGTCAATGGCGACGGTCCCGGCGTCGGCCAGGCGCTGTCCAGCCATCCCGACATCGACATGGTGTCGTTCACCGGCTCGACCCGTGCCGGCATCCTGGTGGCCAAGGCCGCCGCCGACACGGTCAAGCGCGTGCATCAGGAGCTTGGCGGCAAGTCGGCCAACATCCTGTTCGGGGATGTCGACCTCGCAAGCGCCGTCAGCAAGGGCGTCGCCGGCTGCTTCAGCAACAGCGGCCAGTCCTGCAACGCGCCGACGCGCATGTTCGTGCCGCGCGACCGCCATGAAGAGGCGGCCGGCTATGCCAAGGCCGCGGCGGAAAAGTTCACCGTCGGCCCCGCTGACGCCGCCGGCACCAAGCTTGGCCCGGTCGTCAGCCAGGTCCAGTTCGACAAGATCCAGGACCTGATCCAGGCCGGCATCGATGAAGGTGCGACGCTGGTAGCGGGCGGCCCAGGCCGGCCGGCCGAGCTTAACCGCGGCTACTATGTCAGGCCGACGGTGTTCGCGGACGTCACCCACGACATGCGCATCGCGCGCGAGGAGATCTTTGGGCCGGTGCTGGCGATCATGCCCTATGACAGCGTCGACGAGGTGGTCGAGACCGCCAACGACACCGTCTATGGCCTCGCTTCCTACATCCAAGCCAAGGACATGAAGAAGGCGCGCGAAGTCGCGGCGCGCATGCGCACCGGCAATGTCTACATCAATTATCCGCAGTGGGACGCCGGCCTGCCGTTCGGCGGCTACAAGCAGTCGGGCAATGGCCGCGAATATGCCGAATACGGGCTCGAGGATTTCCTCGAGATCAAGGGCATCGCAGGGTATGAGGCGGCAGAGTAGACGGGGTACTGGCGGCGACTTTCAGGACTTGGGTTCCTCGCCCCCGCAAAGCGGGGGAGAGGCGGCCGCGAAGCGGTCGGAGAGGGGGCTGCGACGCTGGCAAGTTCCCTCTAAATCACCTAAGGCCGCGCCGCCCCCGCTCCGTCTCGGCTTCGCCGAGCCACCTCTCCCCCACTTCCGTGGGGGCGAGGAACCCAAGCCCTGCCACGTCCCGCCATCCTCTTCCCATCAAGATGCGGTTGGACTTATCTTGCCAATTGGCAAATACATGCTATATATCTGCCAATAGCGAGGCACCAAAATGCAGCTTCAGTCCATAGTCACCACGCCGGCCACGGTTGGCAGCACCATCTCGGATGAAGAGGCCGGCGCGCTGGCGCGCACCACGGTCAACCTGTTCAAGGCCTGGAATCTCACCGACCTGGAGGCCTGCATCCTGCTCGGCGGCATGTCGGCGCGGACCTGGGCGCGTTGGAAGACTGGGGCGAAGGAAGGCGGCGTCGGCAGGATCGACCGCGATCTGCGCACCCGCATGGCGCATCTGATGGGCATCCATAAGGGCCTGCGCTATCTGTTCACGGAGCCGGCGCGCGGCTATGCCTGGATCCGCAAGCCCAATGCCATCTTCGGCGGCCAGTCGGCGCTTGACCTGATGCTTCGCGGCGAAATCTCCGATCTCTCGGCGATGCGCGAATGGCTCGATGCGGAGCGTGGTGCATGGTGAGTGGGCTTGCGGTCAGGCGCCGCGTCGACTGGCACCAGACCTTCCGCATCATCCGCTCCATCCACCCGCCCATCGACCTCTTCGAGGACATTGCCGACCCGCGCGACTGGGAGGCGCTTGCCGCCGTCGAGGCGAAGACAAACCCGCGCATAAGGTTCGAGATCGGCGATCTCGGCAAGGTGTCGGCCGCAAGGCGGGTTTCCGGCCCCGGCGCCAGCTTCGTGATGGCGCCCTTCGTGCACTGCTCGACGCTGAGGCCAGGCCGCTTCTCGGATGGCAGCTACGGCATCTACTATGCGGGCGACAGCGAGGACGTCGCGCTGGCCGAGACCATCCACCACCACCAGAAATTCATGCGTGCCACCAACGAGGGACCGGGCTGGACGGCTGATTTCCGCGTGCTGATCGGCAGCGTCGACCGCGACCTAGATGACGTCAACGCCGTGCCCGGCGTGCTCGACCCGGACGACTATTCCGCCTCGCAGGCGGAAGGGCGGGCGCTGCGGGCAGCAGGCAGCGACGGGCTGGTGTGGAACAGCGTGCGCATGCCGGGCGGCGGCTGCATCGGCATCTTCTGGCCCGATGTCATTACCATTCCAGTCCAGGGCCGCCACTACAGCTACCACTGGGACGGCGCCCGCGTGGACTTCGTGCGCCAGCACGATACGGGAAAGGTGCTGGCCGTCACCTGATGGTGGGCGGACCCTTTACAGATCGTGGGGGAGTCGGTATCACGAATCCATAAATCCGAGGATTCGGATATATGGATAAGAAGGGTACTTTGAACGCGCTGGCCGCACTTGGCCAGGAGACGCGGCTGGATGTCTTCCGGCTGCTCGTGCGTGCCGGTCCGGAAGGCATTCCGGCGGGCGAGATCGCAACGAGGCTGGACACGGTCCAGAACACCATGTCGGCGCATCTGAAGGTGCTCGCCCATGCCGGGCTGATCCGTCCCGAACGCGACGGAAGGACCGTGCGCTATGTCGCCGACATGACCGGCTTGCGCGACCTGCTGGCCTATCTGATGGAAGATTGCTGCAATGGCGCGCCGGAGCTCTGCCGTCCCGTCATCAATGCCGTGACCTGTGACTGCTGAGGGGCTTGTGACTGTCCGCCGCGCGCCGTTCGAACAAGGAAAGCCATCATGACCGATCACGCTCTGAACGCGGGCGAGGCGACGCGGCCCGGCATCGGCTTCGTAGAGAAGTATCTGACGGTGTGGGTGGCATTGTGCATCGTCGCGGGCATCGCACTTGGCCATCTGCTGCCAAGCGTGTTCGGCGCCATCGCGTCGGCCGAGATCGCCAGGGTCAACATTCCTGTCGCCGTGCTGATCTGGCTGATGATCGTGCCGATGCTCTTGCGCGTCGATTTCGCCTCGCTGGCCAGGGTCAGCACCTATTGGCGCGGCATCGGCGTGACGCTGTTCATCAACTGGGCGGTGAAGCCGTTTTCGATGGCGCTGCTGGGCTGGCTCTTTATCGGCTGGCTGTTCCGGCCGTGGCTGCCCGCCGTGCAGATCGATTCCTACATTGCCGGGCTGATCATCCTTGCCGCGGCGCCCTGCACGGCGATGGTTTTCGTCTGGTCGAACCTGACGCGCGGCGAGCCGAATTTCACACTTTCGCAAGTGGCGCTCAACGACTCGATCATGATCGTCGCTTTCGCGCCCATCGTCGGCCTGCTGCTCGGCCTGTCGACGATCACCGTGCCATGGGGCACGCTGATGCTGTCGGTCGCACTCTACATCGTCGCGCCGGTGATCGTCGCGCAGCTGGTTCGGGGCCGGCTGCTGGCAGCGAGGGGACAGGTCGGGCTCGATGCCCTGCTTGCCACGCTGCAGCCCTTGTCGCTGACTGCCTTGCTGGCGACGCTGATACTGCTGTTCGGCTTCCAGGGCGAGCAGATCATTGCGCAGCCGCTGGTGATCGTGCTGCTGGCAGTGCCGATCCTGATCCAGGTCTATTTCAACTCCGGTCTTGCCTATCTGCTCAACCGTCTCAGCGGCGAGCGGCACTGCGTGGCTGGACCATCTGCGCTGATCGGCGCGTCGAACTTCTTCGAGCTGGCGGTGGCAGCCGCGATCGCGCTGTTCGGGCTGAATTCGGGCGCGGCCCTTGCCACCGTGGTCGGGGTGCTCATCGAGGTTCCGGTCATGCTGTCGGTGGTGTGGATCGTGAACCACAGCAAGGGCTGGTACGAACAAGGAACATCCGTTCGCAACACCATGTCCGGCGAAAGGGCCGCGAAATGACTATGACTATCTATCACAATCCCGATTGCGGCACGTCGCGCAACACGCTGGCCATCATCCGGCAGTCGGGCGAGGAGCCGGAGGTGATCGAATATCTGAAGACGCCGCCGTCGCGACAAAGGCTGGTCGAACTGATCGCCGCGATGGGCATCACACCGCGAGACCTGCTGCGCGAAAAGGGCACCCCCTATGCCGAACTCGGCCTTGCCGACCCGAAATGGTCCGACGAGCAGATCCTCGATTTCATGCTGGCACATCCGATCCTGATCAACCGGCCGATCGTGGTCAGCCCGCTCGGCGTCGTCCTTGCACGGCCGTCGGAAAAGGTGCTGGACATCCTGCCCAACCCGGAGATCGGTGCGTTCACCAAAGAGGATGGCGAGGTGATCACAGGCGCCTCGGGCAAACGCGCCGGCTGATGTTATTTCCATATTTTTCGAAATTAAGTTGACGGCGCGAAAAGTGCCGCGTAGTTTATTTCCATGAAACTCGAAAAAGCAGCTGCCCAGCTTGAAGCACTCGGCAATCCGACGCGACTTCAGCTCTATCGCATCCTGGTGCGCGCCGGTGACGACGGGCTTGCCGTCGGCAGCGTCCAGGGCAAGCTCGACATTCCGTCATCGACGCTGTCGCATCACCTCAAACGGCTGGTCGACACCGGGCTTGTCACGCAGGAGCGGCAAGCGACGACGCTGATCTGCCGCGCCAACTATCCCGGCATGAATGCGCTGATCGGCTATCTCGCCGACGAGTGCTGCGCTGACGCCGTCTGCGCGCCCGCCGTCGGCAAAGCACTGGTTTGATTTTTTTGCACTTATAATTCGAACATACCGGAAGGATCGAACCTATGGACATGGTGGCAAACCTTCCCGTCGCGGTGATCGGCGCCGGCCCGGTCGGGCTGGCAGCCGCGGCGCATCTAGTCGAGCGCGGCATTCGTCCGTTGATCCTGGAGCGCGGCGAAAGCGTGGGTGCGGCGCTGCTCGATTGGGGCCATGTGCGGGTGTTTTCGCCATGGAAATACAACATCGATACGGCGGCGCGGGCGCTGCTCGACCGCTCCGGCTGGACGGCGCCGGACAGCCAGGGCCTGCCGACCGGCGGCGAGATCGTGCGCGATTATCTGGCGCCGCTTGGCCGGCTTCCCGCGATCGCCGCCAATTTGAAGCTCGGCGCCGAGGTCACCGCGATCACCCGTCAGGGACACGACAAGGTCGCCAATGATGGCCGCAAGGACGCGCCCTTCGTCATCCGCTATCGCGATGCCGGCGGCGAACACCGCGTTCACGCGCGCGCCGTCATCGACGCGTCCGGAACATGGTGGCGGCCAAATCCGATCGGCGTCGACGGGCTGCCAGTTGCCGGCGAAGGCGGGGCGTCGGCACGCATCGCCTATGGCATTCCCGACGTGCTCGGCAAGGCGAGAGAAGACTATGCGGGCAAGCGCATCCTGGTCATCGGCGGCGGGCACTCGGCTATCAACGTCGCGCTGGCGCTGATGGAGCTGCAGGATGCGGCGCCTGGCACCGAAATCTTCTGGGCGCTGCGCCACGCCAGCATCGAGAGATTGCTCGGCGGCGGGCTGAACGACCAGTTGCCGGAACGCGGCGCGCTGGGGCTGGCTGCCAGGCAGGCAATGGCGGATGGCAGGCTGAACATGCTGACGTCTTGCGCCGTCAACGGCATCAAGACGCAGGGCGAGGGGCTTGTTGTCGATGCCAGCCTGGGTGGCAAGCCGTTCAACCTAGCCATCGACCGCATCGTCGTTACCACCGGCTTCAGGCCAGACCTGTCGTTCCTGAGCGAAATCCGCATCGCGCTTGATCCCGCCGTCGAGGCGCCGCCGGCACTGGCGCCGCTGATCGATCCAAACTTCCACTCATGCGGCACGGTTCCGGCGCATGGCATCGCGGAGCTTGCGCATCCCGAACCCGGCTTCACCATCGTCGGCTCGAAATCCTACGGCCGCGCCCCGACCTTCCTGATGGCGACCGGCTACGAGCAGGTCCGCTCGGTGGTGGCCGATATTGCCGGAGACCATGCCGCGGCCCGCGAGGTCCGGCTGGTGCTGCCGGAGACCGGCGTGTGCAGCGCCGTCGGTGTCGCGACGGTAGCGGCAAGCGCCGGCTGCTGTGGCGGGCCCGCGCCGGCCGCTGTCGATGCCTGCTGCGTCAGGGATGCGGACGCCAAGGCAACCGGCGCATCGGGTTGCGGCTGCGCAACCGCGCCGGCCACCGAAACGCGAGAGGATATGGCGGTCGGCGCCGATGCCTGAACGATCCGTCCTGCGCAAGGCGATCTGGGCGCTTGGGCTGACCCAGATCATTGGCTACGGCACGCTCTACTACAGCTTCTCGATCCTGGCGCCGGCAATGGCTGGGGAGTTCGAGCTCACGGAAGGCTGGGTGTTCGGCGCGCTGTCGGCCTCGCTATTTGCCGGCAGCCTGTTCGCGCCGACTGCCGGGCGGTGGGCCGACCGCTTCGGCGCCGGCCGCATCATGACCGTCGGCTCGGTGGCGGCAGCCGTGGCGCTGGCGCTGTGCGCCGTCGCGCCCGACCGCGTGAGCTTCGTTGTGGCCTTGCTGGCGATGGAACTGGCCTCCAGCTTCGTTCTCTACAGCGCCGCCTTCGTTGCGATCGTGCAGATCGGGGTTCCCCGACCGCAGCGCAGCATCACCCATCTGACGCTTATCGCCGGGTTCGCCTCGACCCTGTTCTGGCCGCTGACTTCGGCGCTGCATGCGCATCTGACATGGCGCGAGGTCTATCTTTTGTTCGCCGCTCTCAATTTCGGCCTATGCCTGCCGATCCACGCGTGGCTGATGCGCCTGTCGCGCCGCCATGCAGCAGTCATGCCGCAAGAGCGCGGGTCCGCCCCCGATGAAGCGGGCACGCGGCTCGATGCGCGGCGCGGCCGGACCGCCTTCCTGCTCATGCTGGCGGGGTTCGCCACCGAGGGCTTCGTGCTGTCGGCGATCCTCATCCACATGGTGCCGCTGACGGCGGCGCTGGGGCTCGGAACCGCAGGCCTCTTCGTCTCGACCCTGTTCGGGCCGGCGCAGGTCGCCAGCCGGTTGATCAACATGCTGTTTGGCGGGCGGCTGCAGCAGACGCAGCTTGCCGTCATCGCGGCGTCGCTGATCACAGCAGGGCTGTGCGCACTGCTCCTGACGACGCCATGGCTGCCAGGCGCTTTCCTGTTCGTGTTGCTGTTCGGCCTTGGTTCCGGCCTCACCAGCATCGTCGGCGGCACCTTGCCGCTCGAACTCTTCGGCCGCGAGGGCTATGGTGCGCGGCTCGGATGGGCGAGCGCTGCCCGTCAGTTCACCTCGGCCTTCGCGCCGTTCGCGCTCGCCTTCATGATGGCGCGGACATCGGTCGCCAATTCGCTGTGGGTGCTGGTGGTCGTCGCCGCGAGCGGCGTGATCGCCTTCCTCGCCATCGTGCTGCTCAGACGGCGGGGCGGCCTGCCAGCGTTCGTGACCCATCTCGCGTGACTTGGCACCTGGCGCCGATCATGATGGTCTGCAAAAGGGTCCGGAACGCTGAGAGTGGGGATCGACCGCAATCCCTTTTGCATCTACCGCAGTGTACTGCCGACGGAAACCTGGCTCTTATGGAGCGCCGGGAAGACCGGCTCGACATCGAATGCGTCGCGGGGTTCCCGCTACCCGCGGTCACAGTGAACCAGGTGGAATCTTATGCAGAATGATCTCGTATTCAAGACCGGGTCAGCAAAACGAACGCTGGGATGGTTTGTTTGTCTGGGCGCCGGGGGCGCATTGGCAGCCATGATCTATGGGTATTTTCATGCATCCCGAAGCGCAGACCCCGGCCGAGCTTTGGTCCGGAGTGGTCATCGGTGTTTTCCTTGTCGGTCTCATGGTGGCCGGGATTGCTGTCCAATACGCACGTTGGAGCATCGAAGGCGAAAACATCATCTACCGTCGTCTCTTCAGAAACAAAACGATCCCACTCTCCGAGTTGGCAGGCTTTGAACAAGTCATTGTCGTTGTCGTCGTCATTCCTTTCATCCATGTGGATCTTTACGATCGCGAACTGAAGCTTATCGCGCGGCTTCCGGTAGGTCTCAAGGATTGGCCTGAAGCGGAAGCAAGGCTTGCAGCGCGTTTGCGCTATGTCGTCAATGACGGAAGCCCTGCATTGCCCAAACGGAGGTTCGTCGATACTCCAAAAAAGAAGCATGTCGGGCGTGACATCAATGCCTGAGAATCTTGCTCAGAAAAGCGCGGCTGCGGTCGGTCTTGGGGTGTGAGAAGAACTCGTCCGGCGTGCCGCTTTCGACGATGGCGCCGGCGTCCATGAACACCACGCGCTGGGCGACCTTGCGGGCAAAGCCCATCTCGTGCGTCACCACCATCATGGTCATGCCTTCCTCGGCGACCGCCACCATGACGTCGAGCACTTCGGAAATCATCTCGGGATCGAGCGCCGAGGTCGGCTCGTCGAACAGCATGATCTTGGGCCGCATGCCGAGGCAACGCGCGATCGCCACGCGCTGCTGCTGGCCGCCGGAGAGCTGTGCGGGATAGGCATTGACCTTGTCGGCGAGGCCCACCTTGGCCAACAATTCACGGCCTGCTTTTTCAGCCTCGGCACGCGGGATCTTGCGGACATGGATGGGGGCTAGCGTGACGTTCTCGAGTGCCGTCTTATGCGGGTAGAGGTTGAACGACTGGAAGACGAAGCCGATCTCGGTGCGCAGCTGCGTCATGTTGGTGGCGGGGTCGCCCAGGCGTTGGCCGTCGACGACGAGGTCGCCGTTCTTGATCGCCTCCAGGCCGTTGACGCAGCGGATCAGAGTGCTTTTGCCCGAGCCGCTCGGGCCGCAGACGACGACCACTTCGCGCGGCTCGACGCTGAGCGTGATGTCCTTGAGCACGTTGAGCGAGCCGAACCATTTGTTGACGCCGCGAAAGTCGATCATACCGGTCTTGGCAAGGCCCGTTGTGGTCATGTTTTCTGGACCTTTGGGGTTGGAAGTCACAACTGCACCTCGCCATGTGCCGCGCCCATGCGCTGCTCCAGCCGACGGGCCAGCATGATCAGGGGATAGCATACGATGAAATAGCCGACGCCGACGAGGAAGAAGACCAAGAGGCCGTTGGGCACACGCTGCACCACCAGCCAGCCGACGCGGGTGAGGTCGGTGAGACCGATGGCGGAGACGACCGAAGAATCCTTGATCAGCAGCACATATTGCCCGACCAGCGGCGGCAGCACGATGCGCATCGCCTGCGGCAGCACCACCTGGCGCATGCGCTGCCAGCGCGACAGGCCGGACGCCAGCGCCGCCTCGACCTGGCCGGTCGGCACCGAGCGGATGCCGGCGACGACGATCTCGCAGATGAAGCAGGCGGCCAGATTGGTCAGCGCGATGATGCCGGCGGTGAAGGCGTCAAGCTCGATGCCGAACTCCGGCAGGATGAAGAAGATCAGGAAGATCTGCACGAGGAACGGCGTGCCGCGGATCAGGTCGACCCAGGCCCCGATCAAGCCCGAGATCAGCTGGTTGCCGCCGGTGCGCAGGATGCCGAGGCCGAAGCCGAGCAAGGTGCCGAGCACAAGGCTGATCAGCGACAGCATCACGGTCATGCCGAGGCCGCGCAGGGCCAGCGGATAGGAGCCGGCGAGGCTTTGCAGTTGTTGCCAGATCATGTCCGCGCCCCCGCCGTGCCGAGCCAGCGGCTGGAGACGCCAGCCAGTCCCTTCAGTCCGTAATAGAGCAGCAGATAGAAGGCGGCGATGGTGAGGAAACCTTCGGCCGGCATGAAGCGGTCGGAGGCGAGCAACTGGCCGGCGCGCGTCAGTTCGGCAACCGAGATCAGCGACAGAAGGGCGGAATCCTTGACCAGCACGATGGCTTGGCCAAGCAGAGGCGGGATCGTCACCTTGAAGGCTTGCGGCAGGACGACAAGGCGCATGCGCTGGACATAGGTCATGCCCGAGGCGACGCTGGCCTCGACCTGGCCGCGCGGGATCGACAAGATACCGGCGCGAATGATTTCAGCGATATAGGCACCGCTGTTCAACGACAGCGCGAGGATGCCGACGACGAGTTCCGGCAGGACGAAGCCGAGCCGGGGCAGGCCGAAATAGAGAAAATAGAGCTGCGCCAGCAAGGGCGTGGCGCGCACCGCATCGATATAGGCCTTGGCCGGCACACGAAACAGCCAGCCGCGCTGCAGATTCATGGCGCACAGCACGATGCCGACGATGAGCGCCCCTACAAAGGACAGCGCCGACAGCCAGACGGTCGTGATCAGGCCCTGTCCGAACAGCGGCAGGTATTCGACGATGGTGCGGAAACTGAAATTTTCGAGCATCGTTGGGTGCAATCCCCAGAGTGCAGGAAACGACGGATGAAGCGAAATTCCAGGCGGTTTCGCGGCGCTTGAGACGCGCGCGAACCGCCTGGGTTTATCGCTGCTTAGTGGTCTTTCTTCCAGGCGTCGGAATTGACCCAGTAGTCGAGGTTCTTCTGCAGGCGACCATCGATGGTGACCTGGTTGAGGAACAGGTTCATCCAGACCAGCAGGTCCGGCTCGTCATAGCGGGTGGCGAAGGCAAGCGGCTCCTTCGACAGAAGGTCCGGCATGATGGTGAAGCTGCCGGCCGGATAGGCGGTCGACTGGCCCTTGACCGCCGAGACGTCGTTGACGCCGCAATCGGCCTGGCCGTTGTTGACGGCGTCGAGCAGCAGCGGACCGCCGCCCTTGTAGCTCTTGATGTCGGCGTCGGGGAAGGCTTTCTTGGCTTCCTTCTCGCCGGTGGCGCCGAGCAGCACGGCGATCTTGGTGCCCTTGGCCTTGCAGTCTTCGGTGGTCTTGAACTTGCTGTCGGCCTTGGTGAAGACGGTGCTGCCGGTGTACATGTAAGGCGTGGTGAAGGCGACCTTCATGCCGCGCGCCAGCGTCGGTGTCATGTCGGCGACCAGAAGGTCGGCCTTGCCTGACAGCAGCGCCGGGATCAGACCATCCCAGTCGAAATCGAGGAAGGTGATTTTCACACCCATTTCCTTGGCCATCAGTTCGGCCAGTTCAACCGAACTGCCGGTGCGTTCGCCATTGGCGCCAACCAGCGAGAAAGGGGGTCCCTGGGTCTGCACGGCGACACGCAGTTCGCCGCGCTTGGTGATGTCGTCCAGTGTTCCGGCTGAGGCAGCAGTGGTAAGGCCGGCGAGCGCAAGTCCGGCGATGAAAAGCTTGGCAATCTTCATTTGGTAGTCCTCCTTGTTTTATTGTTCCATGTCTTCGTTGTTTTTCACCCTTTGGGGTGCTTTTTGAGCGGCAGCGCCGTTGCCGGCGGCAGCCACCGTTCGAAAACCTCAGTCCCAGGCCACCGTCTCGGTGACCTTGATGCCGCGTCTGGCAAGCTCGTCGAAGAAGGGTTCGTCGGGCACGTCCAGCAGCGGGTTGAGCAGGCCGGGTTTGGTGATCTCGCCACGCGCCAGCATCTGCGCCACGATGCTGGCGGGATAGCCGACGCCGAGGCTCATGCCGAACAGGCCCGAAGCCAGGTCCCGCTCGATGATCAGGTCCGACGTCACCGTCTTGGCGCGGCCGCCTTCGAGGCCGGAAAAGACATTGCGCATCACGCACAGGTCCTTCTCGCCGGGACCATATTGCAGTTGCGGGCCGAGCAGCCGGCCGAGGAATTCGCGCGGGCTGTTGGAGGTGCCGGGCACCTTGTCCTCAGAGAGGAAACCGAGCTCCTTTAGCGGCGCCCAGAAGGCCGACCATCCCGGCCAGCGCAGCGTGTAGCGGCCGGAACGGCGCAGACCCTTGGCTGCCTCCAGCATCTCGACATAATGCAGCGCATCGCCATTTGGGAACGCTTCCAGCCTGCCCAGGCCCGCGACCTCGATCTCATGGATGAAAGGGTTTTCGTGCTGCTGGCCGGCCGGCACCGCGACGCGCTTTCCGCCCTCGATCATGACGCTGTCGCGGTTCTGGCTGACCAGGACCATGTCGAAATTCCAGCTCACCTTGTAGCACAGCGGCTTGGCCATCGCCTTCGGCTCGGGGATGCCGCCGCAATAGGAATCGATCGCGGTGATCGAAGAGAACTGCCTGGCGGCGCGCGCGTAGAGTACGAGGTCGATGCCGGGGTCGAGCCCGCATTCGGTCATGATCGAGACGCCGGCTTGTTCGGCGGCCGGCGCCAGATCGGCGATCGACTTGGCGTAGTTGGTGGTGACCAGCGGCGTGCGCGTGGCGATCGCGGCCTGCACCGCCTCGCGCATCAATGGCTGCGGCAACAGGTCGATGACGGCGTCGACATCATCAAGCACATTGGCCAGCGCCGGGCCGATCGCGCCTTCAGGCACGACGAAGCGCACACGGGCAAGATCGGTCAGGCCGGCAAGCCGGGCCGGGCCATCCGCTGCGGTGTCGACGCAGACGATTTCCTCGACGCCGTCGCTGGCAACAAGGTCGGTGATTGCCGCCCGGCCTTGCAGGCCGAGGCCGCCGAGTACCGCGATCTTCATGCCGGCTCCTTGCGGTCGTCCGACCAGCAGCCTTCCGGCAGGCTGACCCATTTGTTGCAGGACGCCATGACGACGAAGGTTTCGCTGCGCACGACTTCGCCGGGCTCGCCGGCACCCGGGATCAGTTCGCTAGTGACGCGGTAGAGGTCGGCGACGTCACCCGCCACGGTTACGTCGACGATGATGTCGAAGCGCCCGGTGACGACCGAGGCCGAGTTGACGAAGGGCAGTTCGGCAATGCGCTGCGCCAGTTCGCGGGCCCGGCCGCGCCCTTGGGCATTGATGCCGACAATGGCCGAGATCAGCTCGGGACGCTCGGTCAGATTCAGCAGGCCGACGATCTTGAGCAGGTTGCGGTCGAGCAGGTTGCGCAACCGCGTGCGCACCGTCGGCACCGAAATCGCCAATATCTCCGCGATGCGGTTGATGCCCGGCTGTGCATCCTGCGACAGCTGTTTGACCAGCCGCCGATCGGTCAGATCGAGATGTTCTCGCAAAGTCCCCGTCTTTCACAAAAGGAAAAAACTTTGGCGGTTTTTTTGCCAATGTGCAAACAAGCTACGTCACGGATATTGGAAAAGCAAGGCAATGATTCAGCGCTACTGGTGATAGGTGGTCGCTGTCAGGGCTCAGACCAGCGCTGCCGCCAACAGTTTTGCCTGTGGCGTCAGCTCTTCGAAGCGGCGGGCGCAGAGGTTGAGCTGGCGCGTCGCCCAGTCGTCGGTCAGCCGCAGTGTGCGCACGGAACGACCCGCCGCACTTTCCGGCACGATGGCGATGCCGGCGCCTTGCGCGACCAGCCGGCAGACATTGTCGAGGCCAGGCACGCGGATGCGGACATGCAGATGGCCGCCAAGGCGGGCCGCCTGGCGCGTGATGTGCTCCTGCAGCGCATGGCCGGTGCTGAGGCCGACGAAAGATTCGCCGAGAACCTCAGTGAGGTTGACGGTGCGGCCTTCAAGGCCGGGCCGGTTCCGCGCGGCGATCACCACCAGCCGGTCGGTGAAGAACGGTTTCTGTTCGAGATGCGACAGGCCGGCCCAGGTTGCGGCGATGCCGAGATCGGCCGCACCATTGGCCACGGCTTGCGCGATCTCATGGCTGGGGCGCTCGTCGAGATCGATGTCGATCTGGGGATGGGCGACAAGGAAAGCCGGCAGGATGTCGCGCAGCAACTCGGCTGTAGCGGCGGTGTTGGCCAGCAGCCGGACGCGGGCGCGCAGGCCGGTGGCATAGGCGGCCAGATCGCCGGTCATGGCCTCGATCTGGTTCTGCACGGCGCGCGCATGATGCAGCAGCGCCTGTCCCGCCGGCGTTGGCACCACACCACGGCGGCGGCGCTCCAGGAGCGGCGCGCCGAGCCGCTCCTCCATGCCCTTGATGCGGGCGCTGGCCGACGCCAGGGCCAGGCCGGCAAGCTCGGCGCCATGGGTGATGCTGCCGCGTTCGGCCACCAGCAGGAACAGGCGGAGATCGACCAGATCGAAGCGCATTCTTTTGCTCCTGCGAATATTCAGCGCCCGGGAAGGCGATCGGCCCTCCAGCCTTCGTCCTGGCCGAAGGTTGGCAGCACAACTTCCACATTGTGATCGGCCGGGATCTTCGTCAAACAGTTTCGAAGGAGAATTGTGATGAACAAACGAACGTCAGGCCGGCTCGGCATTCTCGAAAGCACGGCGATCGTGCTGGCCATTGCCGTGGCTGGCCTTGCCATGGCGCCAGCGGGATCAGGCCTGCGGGGATGCGCGGCGACGGTCGTATCCACCAGCCGCGATGCGGCGCCGGCAAAGGCCGCCAGCCCGGATGCCGACGCAACCGATATGCTGCTGCATGACTGATCCGGCCCTGAAGATACGATCATGCTGAGCGCTGGCGTCCTCGCCTGGATCGGCGCCGTCTTCCTCGCCGCCGGCTTCGTCAAGGGCGTCGTCGGCATGGGGCTGCCTACCGTTGCGATGGGCCTGCTGGCGGTGACGATGCCGCCAGCGCAGGCCGCGGCGCTGCTGCTGATCCCGTCGCTGGTCACCAACCTCTGGCAATTGCTGACCGGCCCGTCCTTCGGCCGCCTTTGCAAGCGGCTGTGGACGATGATGGCCGGCGTGATGCTCGGCACGGTTGCCGGCGCCGGTCTGCTGACCGGCACGCATACGGGCGCGGCTTCTGCCGGGCTGGGCGCGGCACTGGTGCTTTATGCGATCCTCGGCCTCGCCAAGGCCGGCTTCACCACGCCGGTGCGCCATGAGGCCTTGATGTCACCGCTGGTCGGGGTGGCGACCGGACTGGTCACCGGCGCCACCGGCGTCTTCGTCATCCCGGCAGTGCCCTATCTGCAATCGCTGCGGCTGGAGAAAGAAGACCTGATCCAGGCGCTCGGCCTGTCCTTCACCGTGTCGACGGCGGCGCTCGCCATCGGGCTGTTCAGGACCGGTGCCCTGGCGTCGCCGAGCGCGCAACTGGCGGGATCGGTCGCAGCCCTTGCGCCGGCGCTGGCCGGCATGTTCGCCGGCCAGGCATTGCGCCGGAGGATGAGCATCGAGACCTTCCGGAAAGTGTTCTTCGTCGGATTGCTGGCGCTGGGTGTCTATCTTGTGGAGGACGGTATTCTGTAGCTTGCGGCAGGCGTTCAGAATGCAGCTATCGCCTTGGCGATCGCGGCGAAAGGCAGGACCAGGGACAGCGGCGCGTCATCCAGACGGATCGCACCGTAACCTTCATACCAGTGGGCAGCCTGGTCACCTTTGGCATCGATAAGCAAGGCAACGCCACCGACTTCCTCCGCGACTGCCATACAGCGCTTCCCGGCGGCGAGCAGCAAACCGCCGCCGAGACCGCGGCCTTGTATCGTACGGTCTACGGCGAGCCGACCCAGACGGTAGACCGGCACGTCATAGCGGCCAAGGCCGCGTTTGGCGACTGCCGGGGTCCTGGCAAAGTCGATCGAAGCCGGGCTGAGAGAGTAGAAGCCGAGGATGCGCAAAGGATCTTGCGCCGTCACGGCGACGAAAGTTTTTGCGCCACCGCTTTGATGACTTTGACGCGCAAAGCGCTGCAAATAGATGTTGAGGTCCGCGTCGCCACAGTCGAAGGCGGCACGGTTATGTTGTCTCCCGATCGGCACTTCTTGCCATGTGACGGAGTTCACGCGAGAGTCTGGCCGGTTTTGGCGGCGCGGATAAGGCGGTTGGTCGGGGAGGGCGGGTTTTCAAGCAGGTCGAGGACGCGCAGACTGTCCCGTTCTGACAGCGCAAGATGTTCGGCGCGTTCGATCGCAGCCTGGGCGTCACGCAGTGCGGAGCGCGTAACGAACTCGGTCAGGCCGACATTCGACAAGGCGGCCGCACGTGCGATGACGGCTTTCGCTTCGGGCGGAATCCGGAAATCGATTCGACCGTTATCACCGACGTTGCGAGGCATGGCTATCTCCTTTGTCTGCTATTATATGGTACGGATTGAATCCGTACAATATAAATCCTGTCGCTTTAGCCTCACGGGCATGTGAGGAGCGCGCTGGGCCAAATCTGTTACCGCACCACCAGCACCGCAATCTCCGTGTAGGACAGCACTTCCGCCGTCTGGCTGCCGAGAAGCAGCTTGCCCAGTCCGCGACGGCCGTGCGAGGCCATGACGATCAGGTCGCAGCGCAGGGCCTGCGACAGTTCCAGGATGGCTTCGGCGGGCCGCTTGTCCTCGACATGGACCACCTCCGCGGCCACGCCAACGGCGTCCGCCGACGCCTTGCATTTGGCGAGCACTTCCTTGGCATAGCGGCCTGCCTCTTCCTTGTAGGCGACGAGCTCATCGCCGGCGGCATAGCCGGCCATGGCGCCGCCCCAGGCGAAGATCGGGAATGGTTCCGAGACGGTAACGAAGGTGACGGAAGCGCCGAGGTCCTTGGCCAATGTCAGGCCGTGGGCAACGCCCTTGTCGGCCAGTTCCGATCCGTCCGTGGCGATGAGCAGATGTTTGTACATGATGATCTCGACTTGTTGTGCAAGGGCCCGTGCCCTTGTGGTGGCGGGAGCCTTGTAGAGGCTGGCCTTGATATAGTTGCGGCACCAGGATGATCACAGGGCCGGCCCGCCGCGGATCAAGGCTAGGCGACCACGCAGTTTTGTACCAAGCGGATTCCCCTTTGCCGCATCGTCGCTTAAGGTGCCGGACCACATCGAAAGGCATCTCATGAGCAGCGTGTATCCCCAAATCCATCTGGTCCGGCATGGCGAGACGGCATGGAGCCTTTCGGGGCAGCATACCGGCCGCACCGACATGCCGTTGACCCCGGTTGGCGAGGCCGCCGCGCGGGGCGTCGCGGATAGGCTCAAGGGCCTGTCCTTTTCGGCCTTATGGTCGAGCCCGTCGCAGCGCGCCTACAACACCAGCGTATTGGCCGGCTTCGGCGCGCAGAGCGTCAAGAAAGACGATCTGCAGGAGTGGGACTATGGCGCCTATGAGGGGCTGACGACAAAACAGATCCTGGCCGAGCGCCCCGGCTGGAATGTGTTTCGCGATGGTTGTCCAAAGGGCGAGATGGCGGCCGATGTGGGCGCGCGGGCCGACAGGATCATTGACGGGTTACGCAAGGCCAATGCCGACATGTTGGTGTTTTCCAGCGCGCATTTTTTGCGCGTGCTGGCGGCGCGCTGGATCGGGCTGCCGCCCGAAGGCGGCGCGCTGTTCGTGCTCGATACGGCAAGCATCAGCGTGCTCGGCTACGAGCATGATCTGAGCGAGCCGGTCATCCGGAAATGGAACCAGAAGTAGTGCGGCATAGGCCGGCGGTACCGCTCCGCCCTACCTGTCGAATTTCCTGATCGCCTCGGCGGTTACCGGCGTGAAGAAATTCACCAGATTGCCATCGGGGTCGCGAAACAGCAGCGAGCGATTACCCCAGGGCATTGTGGTCGGCTTTTGCACCGTTACATCCCTGAGTAGGTCCGAGAGCCTGGCGAATTCAGCATCGACGTCGCCGACGCGGAACTCAAGGATGACGGTGTGGTTGTCGGCGGGGCGGGCGATGTCGCCGCCTAACAGCATCAAGGTGCGCGTGCTGCCGATTGCCAACGTGCAGGCAGGTGTCGCGAGTTCGGCGAAGTCTTCTGTGTACATAGTCACGGGCATGCCGGTGATCTCGCCATAGAAGCGCACGAGACGCTGGACGTCCGACGTGATGATGCGGACAGAGACGAAATTCATTTGTTTTGCTCCTGGATTGCTGGAGCCGCAGCCCGGCCCATGAGTCACCTATAGGCCAGGCCTCCTGACAGCTTCCTGTCAGGAGGTGGCGCGGATGCAAGGCCGCCGACATCGACGATACGCGGGGCTCACCCCGCCAGCAGCTCCAGTTCCTCCGGCGTCAAATGCCGTGCCGTACCCTTGGCGAGGTCGCCGAGCGGCAGGCGGCCGATAGCGATGCGGATGAGGCGCAGAACCTCGACGCCGTGCGCGGCGAGCAGGCGACGGATGTGGCGGTTACGGCCTTCGTCGAGCACGATCTCCAGCCAGGCGGTGCGGCCGCCGCTGCGCAAAAGTTCGATCGAACTGGCGCTCAGGGTCTCGCCATCGACGGTCACGCCGGCGCGGAATTTGTCCAGCATCGCTGCGTCCGGCACCATGCCGATCTGCACGTGATAGGTCTTGGGCAAATGCGAGGCCGGATCCATCAGCCGGTTGGCAAACCGGGTGTCGTTGGTCATCAACAGCAGGCCTTCGCTCGCCTTGTCGAGGCGACCGACCGGGGAGACGAAGGGCAGGTCGAGCCCTTCCAGGCAGGCATAGACGGTGTCGCGCTGTTGCGGGTCGTCGCGGGTGGTGACCAGCCCGCGCGGCTTGTTGAGGACGAGATAGACCTTGCGCTCGGCAACCACCGGCCTGTCGTCGACAACGATGCGGTCGCGGTCGAGGTCGACGCGCAGGGCTGCATCGCGCACGACCTTGCTGCCGACACGCACGCGGCCTTCGGCGATCAGCACCTCGGCCTGCGTGCGAGAGCACAGGCCGAGCTTCGACAGCGCCCGGTTCAGGCTGACGCCGGGCGCCGCCTGCCTGCCGCTTTGTCGTGTCTGCCGTGGTGTCATGCTGCCGTCTGTGCTGGTGGAGCCGACAAATGCCACGGGCTGCAATGGCTTCGCAAGACGCGCTGCTGCAATCGTGCGCAAAGCAAGGGGGCAGTGGCGGCATCCGCGGTTCTTGGACCGGCGATATTGTCGCCGCCGCATCCGCGATAAACTTGCTTCGCATGAGTGAGTCTCTCGACATCTCGCCGATCACCAAGACCGTCGTCATCAGTGCCGAGCCGGCCAAGGTCTGGCGGATACTGACGATGCCAGAAATGATCCCGCAATGGATGTCCGACGAGGAGTTGACTGTCAGCCTGCAAGGGCATGCCGGCGGCGCGATCGTGATGCGCGGACTGCTGCACGGAATGCCGTTCGAGAACCATGGCACCATCCGCGCTTTTGAGCCGGAAAAGAGCTTCGCGTACGGCTACTGGAGCACGCTGTCGGCCTCGCGGCTGGCGGACGTGCCCGAAAACCACACCGTGGTCAGCTTCGATCTGGCGCCGATGGATGGGGGGACGAAGCTGACGCTGACGCTCAGCGACTTCGCCGAACCGGCGATCCGTCCGCATGCCAATCTCTACTGGGGGCCGACCTTGCAAATCCTGAAAGCGGTCTGCGAGCGCGCTTGAGGGCGGGCGTCATCCCCGCGGACGGGCCGTCCGGCCCTTACTCTTTGGGGTGTCGGGCGAGAGCCAGCGCGCGGATGCGGTCGGCGACGGCGCTGTCGACCGGGTTGTAGACGGTCAGGCTCAAATCCGGCCGGCCGTCGACCGCGAAGCCCGAATATTCCAGCTCGATATCGCCGAGTTCCGGGTGTTTCAGGCGCTTTGTCCCGTCGCCGTGGCTGAGCACGTCGTTTTCCCGCCACAGCGCGTCGAATTCCGGGCTGGCGCTGCAGAGCTCGTCGACGAGTTCGCGCACCTCGGAGACAGCGCCGGCGCGTGCCGCATCGGCACGGAACGAAGCGACCACGAAACGGGCCAGGTTTTGCCAGTCGTGCTGCTTGGCGCGGATGACGGGGCGCAGGAACATGAAACGCAGGATGTTGCGCTCGCCTTCGGGCAGGGCGCTGTAGTCGGTCAGCACGACCCGCGCGGCGCGGTTCCAGGCAACGACGTCCCAGGTGGCGGTCCTGACTATGGCGGGGCTGGCATCGAGCGTGTCGATGAGGCGCTGCAGCCGTGGGCTGACAGCCTCGACGCCCCTGTAGCGGACCTCGGGCGGGCGCCCCAGCCCGAGCATGAAAAGATGTTCGCGCTCCGCCTCGGTCAGCAGCAGCCCCTTGGCGATGCGATTGAGGACATCGGCCGAGGGTGCGCCGCCGCGGCCCTGTTCCAGCCATGTGTACCAGGTCGGGCTTATGTTGGCGCGCTGGGCGACCTCTTCCCGGCGCAGTCCCGGCGTGCGTCGGCGGCCCGAAAAGCCGAAGGAAGCCGGATCGAGCCGCGTGCGCCGGTCTTTGAGGAACGCTGCCAGCGAGCCGGCGGGATTGGAGGGCATCCTGTTAGTCATTATACCATGATAAGGTCACTACTTTAATAGGATATATAGACCAGCAATATTACGCAGGCAACTAGTGCAGGAGATTTTGCATGCGTATCTTTCTCACCGGCGCGACCGGTTTCATCGGTTCGGCGTTGGTTCCCGAACTCATCCAGGCGGGCCACCAGGTGGTCGGCGTGACCCGCTCCGACGCCGGCGCCGAGGCGCTGGCTGCCGCTGGTGCCGAGGTGCACCGGGGGACCCTCGAAGATCCCGAGGGGCTGCGCGACGGCGCGGCCACGGCGGAGGCTGTGATCCACACGGCGTTCGACCACGATTTTTCGCGGTTTGCCGAAAATTGCGAAAAGGACAAGCGGGTCATCGCCGCACTCGGCGCCGCCCTGGCCGGCTCCGACCGGCCGCTGGTGATCACCTCCGGCGTCGGCATGGGCAGCCCTGGGCATGGCGAACTGGCGATCGAGGACGTCTTCAATCCCGGCCATCCCAATCCGCGCATCGCCTCGGAGCTGGCCGGCAATGCCTTGCTGGACGCCGGCATCAATGTGTCGGTGGTGCGGCTGCCGCAGGTCCACAATCCGGTCAAGCAAGGGCTTATCTCGCCGCTCATCGAAATCGCGCGTGAAAGGGGCGTCTCGGCCTATGTCGGCGAAGGCCGCAACCGCTACTCCGCGGGCCATCTCCTCGACGCCGCGCGGCTTTACCGGCTGGCCGTGGAAAAGCGGCAGCCGGGCGCGCGCTATCACGCGGTCGGCGAGGAAGGCGTCGAGGTGCGGGCCATCGCCGAGGCGCTTGGCCGGGGCCTGAAATTGCCGGTCGTTTCCATCGCGCCTGAAAGAGCGGCGGAGCATTTCGGCTGGATGGCGATGTTCGCGCCGATGGATCTGCCGGCCTCCAGCGCGCTGACACAGGCACGATTGGGCTGGCACCCGACCGGCCCGACGCTGATCGCCGATCTCGATGCCATGCAATACGCCGCTTAATTGACTGAAGCATCGGCGCTGAAGCTGACGATACAGGGGCCGGTAATCTCAGTCGGATTGCCGGCCCTTCTGTACGAGGCGGTCAGCCCTCATCCAGGAGTAACTGCGTAACGCAGATGGACGAGCCCATGCGCCAGCGCTTCGCAGCTCTTCAGGGACAACTGCATCTTGCCCGGCAGCCCACTCTCACCGAACTCGACGAAGGCCTGGTTCGCGGCGCGTCCATCGATCGCGGGTGCGACGAGAAGGCTGAGTTCATCGACGAGCCCGGCCGCAAGGAACGAGCCGTTGATGCCGGCACCGCCCTCGAGCAGCAGCCGGCGGATGCCGAGTTCGCTGCCGAGCACCTCGAGCATCATCGCGAGATCGATGTCCGCCGTTTCCGCGACGATATAGGACACGCCGTCGGATGCGAGCTCGGCCAGGTGGCTGTCGGCGACATCATGCCCAAGCAGCACCACGACATGGTCGCCACCGATGTCGGGTTTGGAAAAATGAAGCTTGCCCGAGGCATCGAGCGCCACGGCATAACTGCCCGCATCCCTTTGCGCGAAATGATAGGGCCGGTCGACCTTGCCGGTATTGGCCGGCGGATGCGCGCCGGCCTTGCTCATCTCGGCCATGGTGACGCGGCCGACGATCCAGGCGTCAGCCGCGAGATCATTGTGGATATGCTCGTAGAGGCTCGACCACTCCGCCCGGGTCCCGTCCGGACTTGTCGTGTAGCGGCTTGGATGAAGGCTGCCGTCGAGTGATGCGAGCATATGGCAGATGATTTGCGGCTTCATACGGGTTCTCCAGATCACAAAAGCTTCGCGGGTCAATCCAAGGTAGTGCCGGGTCGAGGGAATGGAAGCCAGACGCCTCAGTGAGATGTCAGCCCGCAATCCAAAAATCCGACAATTCCGATAAATTGCCCGGCACCTCTGTTATATCGAGGTTGCACAAATGGTTGGCGCTGGGTTAGCATCCCTGCGCAGGCGTCGGTGGGAGGCTCTTTTTACAGCGGCGGCCAGCTGGAGCGGCATGCGTTTTCGGGCGCAGGGAGGATGCTCCACACTTTGAACCGACGCATGATCCTTCCTGAAACCGATCCGGTTTTCGGGTCGTGCGTTCTTGTGGAGGAGGATCCCATGAACAGACGTGAATTCCTGCTGTCGTCCGCGGCTTTCGGCGCCATGATGGTTGCCGCGCCCTCGGTGTTTGCGCAGGACAAGCTCACCATCCTTGGCTCGGTGCCCAGTCTCGGCTTTCCGTTCTTCGTGCACATGCTGAACGAGATCAAGGCGGAAGTCGCCACGCAAGGCGTCAATCTGACCGAAAGCGACGGCCAGAACTCGGCCACCAAGCAGACCGCCGACATCGAGGCCGCCCTGGTGCAGAAGGTACACGCCATCGTCATCTCGCCGCTCGACGTCAATGCGCTGGCGCCGGCCATCGAGGAAGCGGTCAAGGCCGGCGTTCCCGTAGTGACGATCGACCGCCGCGTCGACGGCGTCGAGGGCATCCTCGCGCATGTCGGCGCCGACAATGTGAAGGGCGGCGAGGCGGAAGCCAACGCCGTGGTGGCGGCGTTCCCGAACGGCGCCAAGCTGTTCCATCTGCAGGGCCAGCCCGGTGCCGGCCCGGCGATCGACCGCAACAAGGGCGTGCACAATGTGCTCGATCCCTTGAAGGACAAGTATCAGATCGTCTTCGAGCAGACCGCCAACTTCGCCCGCGCCGAGGCGCTGTCGGTGACCGAGGCCGGGCTTGCCGCCAACGGCAAGCCCGACGCCATCGTCTGCGCCAATGACGACATGGCGCTGGGCGCCATGGAGGCCTGCGCCGCGCGCAACTTCACCGACGTCAAGATCTACGGCTTCGATGCACTGCCGGAAGCGCTGGTCGCGGTGCGCGACGGCAAGCTTGCGGGCACCGTCGAGCAGTTTCCCGGCGAGCAGTCGCGCACCGCGGTGCGCATCGCGGTGGCCTTTGCCAAGGACAAGACCGAGCCGAAGGAGAAGCTGGTGCTTTTGACGCCAATCGTCATCGGCAAGGACAATCTCGACAAGGCGGAGCGGATTGGCGAGACGAAGTAGGGGTTTGGCGGGGATCGGCCGATTGGCAAAGCCGGTGGGACAGCACCCCCCTCTGTCCTGCCGGACATCTCCCCCGCAAGGGGGAGATTGGCTGTCCGTCCTGCTTTCGCCAATCTCCACACCGCAGGAAAAGCGCTATCAGCAAAGCTGCCGATCTCCCCCCTTGCGGGGGAGATGGGCCGGCAGGCCAGAGGGGGGTGTTCAAGTGCTGAGCGTGCCGGCATGAACTGCATCAGAGGAGCAACCCTTGCCAGCTGAATCCGCATCGCCCGAACCCGTCCTGCTCGCCGTCGAGGGCATCACCAAGCATTTCGCCGGCGTCACCGCGCTAAGCGATGTCTCGCTCGACATCCGCCCCGGCGAAATCCTCGGCCTGCTGGGCGAAAACGGCGCCGGCAAGTCGACGCTCTTGAAAATTCTCTCGGGCGTCATGCCGCCGTCGGGCGGCCGCATCACTTTCGACGGTGCCGATTATCATCCATCCAGCCCGCAGGATGCCAAGCGGCTCGGCATCGTCACCATCTACCAGGAACTGAGCCTGATCCCGACGCTGACTGTGGCGGAGAATATCTTTATCGGCCGCGCGCCGATCGGTCCGCTCGGGCTGGTGAGTTGGGGGCGCATGGAGCAAGAATCGCGCTCGATCATCGCCCGCGTCGGCCTCTCCATCGATCCGATGACGCCGGTGTCGGCGCTGTCGGTGGCCGAACAGCAACTGGTCGAGATTGCCCGCGCCCTGTCGCTGAAAAGCCGGCTGATCATCATGGACGAGCCGACCTCGGCGCTGACCGAGACCGAGGTGCAGCGGCTGCTGTCGATCATGGATCGGCTGCGCAAGGACAAGGTCGCCATCATGTTCGTCACCCACCGGCTGGAGGAAGCGTCCGCCATATGCGATCGCATGACGGTGCTGCGCGACGGGCGGCTGGCCGGGCATCTTAACCGCGAGGGCGGACCGATCGCGCTGCCCAAAATCATCGAGAAGATGGTCGGCCGCGCGGCGTCCGAGCTCTACGCCCGGCCGGCGCAGCGCGCGGTGGCCGGCGATATCGTGCTGTCGGTGCGCGGCCTGCGCACCGTTCGCGACCCCGAGGCGCCCCACGCCATCGTGCTCGACGGCGTCGACATCGACCTCAAGGCCGGTGAAATCCTCGGCGTTGCCGGGCTTGTGGGGTCCGGCCGCACGGAACTGGCGCGCGCCATCTTCGGCGCCGACCGCATCGCGGCCGGCACCATCACGCTCGACGGGAAGCCGATCGCCCCGGCATCACCCGCGGACGCCATTGCGCTCGGCATCGGCCTGCTACCGGAGGACCGCAAGCACCAGGCGATCTTTGCCGCGCTGGGCATCCTGCCGAATTTCTCCATCGCTTCGCTGGGCAGCTTCAGCAACGGTTTCGGCTTCATGGCCGAGCGGCGCGAGCGCGATGCGCTGTCCGGGTTTCGCAAGATGCTGTCGATCCGCATGGCTTCGGCCGAGCAGGCGATCGAAGGCCTGTCGGGCGGCAACCAGCAGAAGGTGATGCTGGCGCGCTGGCTGGCGCGCGATCCGAAAGTGCTGATCGTCGACGAGCCGACTCGCGGCGTCGATGTCGGCGCCAAGACAGAGGTGCACCAGATCCTGGTGCAGCTTGCGGCGCGCGGCATTGCGGTGATGATGATTTCGTCCGAGCTGCCCGAGGTGCTTGCGGTGTCGGACCGCATCGTCACCATGCGCCGGGGACGCATCACCGGCCAGATGCCGGGCGTCGAGGCAAACGAGGAAAGACTGATGGAACTGATGGCACTCGACCGCAAGGAGATACTATGAGCGTGGCGGGGGAACAGGATCAGCGCGGCGGTATCAACTTCGCGCGGCTTTTGATGAGCTTCGGGCCGCTGCTGTTCTTGGTGGCGCTGATCATCGTCTTCACGGTGCTGAAGCCGAGCTTCATGGACCCGATCAATTTGTTCAACATCACAAGGCAGATCTCGATCACCGGGCTGATTGCGCTCGGCATGACCTTCGTCATCCTCACCGCCGGCATCGACCTGTCGGTCGGTTCGCTGCTCGCCTTCTGCGGTATGGTCGCCGCCGTGGTCGCCAAGGGCGGCTCCGCCAACACGCTGTCGCTGTCGACGAGCGGCACGCAAGGGTTCGGCTGGTTCGCAGCACTCTTGGCCGCCGTCGTTGTGGGCGCTGCTGCCGGCGGGGTGCAAGGGCTTGTCATCACCCGGCTAAAAGTGCCGCCCTTCGTCGTCACGCTGGGCGGGCTGACGGTGTTTCGCGGGCTGACGCTGACCATCTCAAACGGCGGCCCGATCTCGGGCTTCGACGCCTCGATGCGCTGGTTCGGAACCGGGCTGATCGGCCCCGTGCCGGTGCCGGCGCTGATCTTCGCCGCGGCCGCCATCCTGTGCCACATCGTGCTGCGCTACACGCGCTACGGCCGAGCCGTCTATGCCGTCGGCGGCAATGCCGAGGCGGCAAGGCTGTCGGGCCTGCGCGTCGACCGCATCCTGATCTCGGTCTATGTCATCGTCGGCTTTTTTGCCGGGCTTGCCGCCTTCGTGCTGTCGGCGCGGCTGAACTCCTCCGAAGCAGTCGCCGGTATTGGCTACGAGCTGACGGTCATCTCGGCCGTCGTCATCGGCGGCACCTCGCTGTTCGGCGGCATCGGCTCTGTCGGCGGCACGGTGGTGGGCGCGGCGCTCATCGGCGTGCTGCAAAACGGGCTGCAGTTCAACAACGTCTCGTCTTACACGCAAAGCATCGTCATCGGGCTCATCCTGATCCTGGCGGTGGCGTTCGACCGGTGGCTGAAATCGCGGGTGAGAAGGTGAGGAGCAAAGGGAGCTGTTGGCGCCCAGGCACCCCCCTCTGTCCTGCCGGACATCTCCCCCGCAAGGGGGGAGATTGGCAGCTTCGTCTTCGTTGCTTCTTCTTCAACTTTGAAAATTGGCGAAAGCAGTCATGACATCCAATCTCCCCCCTTGCGGGGGAGATGTCCGGCAGGACAGAGGGGGGTGCCTCGCACCTTCGCTTGCCGGGTGAAGCTCACCCATTCCTTGCAAAACAACCATGCTTTGCTAGAAAGACTTGGGGCGGGTGGCATCGTGAGAGAACCTCATGTTTGCCGATATCATCAGACCGATCACCTTGAGTTTTTCGCTGCTGCGGCGGTTCTGGCCGCAGCTCATCGCCTTGGTGCTGGCCGGCGTGCTGGTCGGCGATCTCCTCATGCAGCTCGCGGCGAAGGTGGCGCTGGCCAATCACTTCGCCGGGCTGGCGATGCTGACGCTGGTGGCGCTGGCGCAGCTGGTGGTGACGGTGGCGATGTTCCATGTGTTGCGCCCCGGCCTGCCGCATGTGCTGGCCGCGCAGCGCAGCGCGGACAAGGCCGCAACCACCGAGGCGCAAGCCGTCAAGGAGCCGGGTGCTGTGGACCGGCGCGGCTCGCGGCTGGTGCGGATGATCACCATCGCGCTGCTGCCGTTCTTCGCCTATTACGCGGCCTGGGGATTTCTGGGCGACATCGTTCGCCAATATTCGCGCGCCACGCTCGACCAAGCCGATTTCGGCCAGAGCGCCAATGTGCTCGACGTGCTCGATTCGCGCTGGCTGCTGGTCTCGGTGGCGGTGTCCTGGCTGATCCGCCGGCTGGCCAAATTCATGCAGACGAAAACGAAAGCCGCCTCGTTCTGGCAGATCGTCGTGGTGATCTGCGAGACCAACTGGATCTTCGTCGGCCTCTACGTGATCAGCCGCTGGAAGGACTCGGCGCTGCAATGGCTGATGAGCCGCAATTTCTGGTCGGCCCTGCAGGCCTCAGTGGACGGGCTGGCGAACCCGGTGCCGATGGCCTCGGCCGCCCCCATGGTGCCGGTCGAGTCGATCGCGCCATCGACGGTTGCCGTCAACCTGTTCTTCTTCATGTTGCTGCCGCTGATCTGGCTGGTGATGGCGGCGCTGATCTATGGCTATGACGTGCGCGACGATGCCGCCCTGATGCGCGTGCACGGCCGGCTGGAGCGCGCCGGCCGGCGCTATGTCGGCCTGCCGAAATTCCTGCGTGATTTCGTCGAGCATTTCATCGCCGGTTACCGCTCGCGCTATCTGCCGATCGCCAACGGGGTTCGGCTGACAGTCAGCTCCAGTCTGGTGCTTTTGTGCACGCTGGTCGTCGGCTACCGCTTTCTCGACTGGGGCGCTGCCTGGCTATGGCTGGGCACGACGCGGCTGATCGGTCCGCACGAGCTCGACGTCTGGCAGATTTTTTCGCATGGCGTGACGCTGCTGTTCGGCAGCCCGTTCCAGGATTCCTCCACCGGCATCCTGATCGAGCCGCTGCGCATATGCTTTCTCGCCGCCGTGCTGGAGACAGCGTTTTCGATGGCGAAGCGGGCGGGGAAGTGAATTCTCTCCGTTTACGGGGAGAAGGACGCTCACTTCGGCGGCCTCTGAAAGCGCAGGAACCACGGCCGCTCGCTGCCCAATCCGACAGCCGGGCGGATGGTCTTGATGGCGTCCTCGGGCACGATGAAGGTTTCGCCCACGGTGATGATTTCGCCCTTCTTGGCGCCGGAGAAGATCGCCGAGGTGCAGTTCATCACGCCGTCCGGCAGGCCGACGCCGGAGATGAAGTCGGACAGCCAGCGGCGCCCGGCGGCGTCGGTCAGTATCACCTTGCAGCCCAGCCACTGTTTTTGCAGATCGGGGTCGCCAACCGTTACCGCAAAGGTGGCGATGACGGCGAAGGCGTGGTCGGGCAAGCGGCCGGCCTTGCCGCCGCGCAGATCGGCCAGCCGCCACTCGCTGCCGCCGAATGGCACGGACTGGCCGAACTCGACATCCCTGGCGATGAGGTCGTCGCCGTGCAGCCATTCACGGACGCTGTCATAGCTGGTCTCGGCCAGCGTCAGCGGCAGCAGGATAGCGAGCGCGGCAAGACCGCGCCGGCGCCATTTTTTCTCGGTCTCTCGGCCTTCGTCGGCGGCTGGTTCGAGATCGGTCGAAACTGCGGTCATGCCTTTGCCTTGGTCTTGCTCAGTGTTGAGAGTTTCGAGCGCAAACTGCGCTGCGGAATTGCTTTGGGTTCAAGCTGGGTTACTCTGAAACGATTGAGCTCCCTGCATCGGAGAACAAAATTTGCAGAGTCCCGAACCGTTTCAGATTTCCGCGACGGATTTCTGGCTCCTGAGCCACCGGACTGACTCTGCTCTGCCCGGGTACCTGGTGCTTGGTTCCAAGCTGCCGACCAACAACCTCTTGGAACTGCCGCAAGCGGCTCTGGCCGAATTGGGCCCATTGCTTGCGGAAGCTCAGAAGGCATTGACGTCGCGGCTGCGGCCTAACCGGCTCTACATCAGTCGCTACGGCCATTCTCCGGGTCATTCGTTCCATTTTCACCTGATACCTGTCTATGACTGGGTCGAACGGCTCTTCTGGTCCGACCATCGATATCGATCCCTTGAACAGTTCACTGATGCGTCAAGCGAACCGGGCACCGATGGCGCGGAACTCACGCTGTTTATTTGGAGGGAATTTTGTGAGCGGGCCGATCCACCCCCTGTCGAAGGTCCTTCTGTTGCGGAAGTGATTGCATTGCTGCGCCAGGTCATGGGCAGTTAGGCTTGCGCGCCCCTTCCTACAGTCGCGCATCAAGATCGTATTGCGGCAAGACATCCGCTGGCTGGCCATCGGCGCCGGTCGGCACCGCGTCGAGGCTGATGCGGGCCTGGGCGTCGAGCGGGCCGAACCGGCGCGCGGCGACCAGCAGGCTGGCGCCGGGGATCTGGTCGGGCGGCACCTCGAAGATGAACAGGCCGCGTCTTTCCAACCCCGGATCAATGGAATGCGGCGGCATGTCCTGGCGGTAGCCCAGCCGTTCGCTCTGGTGGTAGCGCAGGCCGGTCGGGCCTTGCCAGGTGCCGTCGGCGACCGTGGTGGAGGTGCTGGTGGCGGTGAGACTGGTCGTCACCACCGCCCACAGGCCGCTGGTCGTCAAAAGCTTCTCCTGGCCGAACTGGTCGCTCTTCAGCGTGCGGGCAAAGACCACTCTGTCGAGGCGGACAGCGAAGCTGCGCGCCCGCACCGTGTCGTGGACGGCGCCGTCGACCGGGATCGGTGCGGTGAGCTCGGCATAATGCGGCTTCGACACCTGCATGCCGTAGCTCAGCGCCACGGTGGTGGCGAGGATCAGGAGATTGCCGATGGCCCGGATATTCATGAGCCGCCTTTCCGTGAGTCTGCCACGGGCAGGTCGACGACGGGCAAGGTGACGGTGCCGAGCCGAGTGGGATTGAACCAGCCGGGCGTCCCGTAAAGGTTGTCGCGCGGCTTGAAGATCTCGGCGATGATGCCGAAGCTGAGATTTGCCGGCACGATGGCGTCGCCGGCAAGCGGCCAGACATAGGCCATGCGTTCGGTCATGCCGGGATGCAGTTCCGGCGTCAGAGTCGAATCACGGGTCAGCGCGATCATCGGCAGGCCGTCGAGCAGAGCGAGTCCGTCCGGCGTGAAGACATTGAAATAGGCCTTGTCGGATTGCGCCGTGCGATTGGTCAGGTCGACCTCCAGCACCAGCGCCTTCTGGCCTGGTTTCAGCGGCACGCCATAGACCTTGGCGCGGCTGACATATGCACGCACCGGCTTGAGATGCCAACGCCCGGCATCGATGCCGGCATCGGGCGGCAATTGCGGCGGGGCGTGGGGGGGCAGGGCGCCGAACGCGCCCATCAGGCCGGCGACGAACAGGGCGGCGATGGTTCCCGCGCCGGCCGTTATCCAGGTTTGAAATTTTAAGCGGGCAGTCTTGAACATTCCAAACTATGCACGTCGACGATCAGCCACCCCTGCGCAGTCTAGAAAGAAAAAATTGCTGATGGAACCCGCAAATGGCTGGTCCAGCCTCACGCTGCTTCGCGCGCCCATAGAAGATGGCCATGGCGACGAAAATACCGCGCCACCAGCCGCTGTTGCTTGGCCCTGATCAGGTCGGGCAGGCGCCGCTCCTGGCGCCAGCGCGGTATGTTGCGCCAGCAGGCTATGAAGCGGACGGCGTCCTCGATGGCCTCCTCCGCCGAGAGGGCCGGGCCAATCGCGGCCAGGAACAGCGCCTCCGACGGTTTCAACGCGTCGATCACCGCCTTGCGCCTGACGTGATCCTGACGGGCGTGGGCGATGCCGTTGCGGCGGATGGCTTCGAAGGCTTCAAGCAGGGCCAGGCTGTCGCCGGCGTAACCGCAGGAACGGGCAAAATCGGCGGCAAGGGCGTCCATTATCGCTCCCGGGTTTGATGCAATGGGCGGGTTCGTGCTCCGACTCACATTTGCATATCCAGCGTGAAAGCATAACTCAAATTACCTTAGAAGAAAAACTTCTGGGAAAGTTTGAAAACTGCGACTCGACTCCGGGCGCAAAACACAGGAATATGCGAACAAATCAGGAACAAAGACGAGGCAGGGGCGATGGCATTGCCGGGCAGGGAACCAACAATGGCGCATGTCGCCTCGATCTCGGTCGAGTGCGCGGATTGCGGCCGCAACCGTTGGTGGCGGCCCGATCAGTTGAAGCGGTTCGGCGTGACGAGGAACACGCCGCTTGCCGCTCTGTCGGGCCGCATCGTCTGCTCGGCCTGCCGTGCCGACGGACTGCCGGGGGCGACCGTTACGATCCAGGCGGCCTTCATCGACGAGCGCCAGCGCGTGCGTAGCGAAGCGCAGATGCTGAGCGATCGCGAGGTGCCGCTGGAGGGAGCGCGGCGGGCTTGAGTCTTGTCGAAAGGGTGAACGGCCGGTTCGCGTAAGCGAATTGATCGTGCCAGTGGCACGATCAAAGGCCAGCGAACGCCGGGGCGCTGCGAAGCAGCGGGGACCCGGCAGGTGGATCCTGCGCTACCGGCCCTTCGCAAGCTCAGGGCGTTCAAGGCTCGAAAAGCCAAGCAATTGGCTTTTCGTCCGCTGTGCGGACCGCCTTTCACCCCCGCAAGGGGAGAAGGCAAGAAGCGCTCCTCAATACCCCAGCAATTCCTTCAGCGAAATCACGCGCCAGACATGTTTGATGGCGTAGCGGTTGAAGGTCAGCGTCTTCGGCGGATTGTATTGCTCGACCACCAACTCGCCCGCCGTGCGTTTGACCAGCTTCTTGATGAAGGCCTTGCCGTTGCGCTCGTTTTCTTCGGGGAAGGTCTCGATCACCACGTGGTCGCCGGGCACCGCGTCGCGGCCGCCGCAATAGATCAGGTCGCCGGGCTCGTAACGCGGCACCATGGAATCCGAGAGCACGTGCAGGGCGAACACCTTCGGCAGGTTGCGCACGCCCGGCGGGCGCTGGACGTAGCCTGCCGGCTCGCCGTTGAAGGTGAAATCGCCATCGTCGCCGCCGACGGCCGCGCCTAGCACCTCGATATCCATCGAACCGGCGGGCAGCGGACCGGCATCGGTGACGATCTCCGCGTCGGCGACCGGTCCGGCATCGTCGAGAAACACGACCTGCCCTTGGCCCAGCGCCACCGGGTCGACGCGCAGGAAGGCGGCGGTCTTCAGGAGGTTCTCGGTCTTGGGCAGATTGCGGCCGGTTTCCCAGTTGCCGACGGCGGCGACATCGGTGTCGTTGTGCTCCGCAATGTGGCGCATGACCAGGCCGCGCTGCTTGCGCGCCTTGCGGATCGCCGCCCCGACCTTGATCGACAGTTCCGTTTTTGCCATGGCGCCCATGTGAGCGATGAAAGCGGCCCTCGTCTATGAAAGAATGGCTTGCATATATTTTCGAGTTATGCTTATATCTGGTCATGCAAAACCTGTCCAGCTTTGATGGCGCCGAGTCGCCGGCCTCACGCGAGGCGCATCCGGCGGTCATAACCGCCGCCCATTCCCTTCCGCCCCGGCCGTCCTCCTCCCCGGCCGGGGTGAAGCCCGAGGCTCAGTGCTTGACTGCACCAGCCTCGGGTCCGGTCCGCCTGTTTCCGGCGACCGGAACGGCCGGAGCCGCCGCTCCCAGCGGCTCCGGTCCCCAATTCGGCCGGCATGGCGCCGGCGCTGTTTTTTCGGCTGGCCGATCCTGCATCCGCACCGAGGACGGCACCGTCATCCTGTTGGACAGGCTAACGGGCAGGGCGGTTTCCGCCCTGGACAGAAACACGGCCGAGGCGCGGCTTTTGCACCTTGCCGGCGGGAAATCGGCCCAATCCGGCTGAGGCTGGCCGGCTGACAGCCGGCTCTTGAAAAACAACCTGACTGCGGCCCGGCCACCGGGTCGAACCTTGACGCTGCCCGACGGCGCGCGGCCGAACTTTGGATGGAGCTGGTATATGGCAAGCTATAGCGACGCGGAATTGCACGAGATCGGCCGCTGGCTGAAGGACGGGCTTTCAGCCTCCAGGATTGCAGTCGCGTTCACCGCGCTGCGTGGCAGTCCGGTGTCGCGCGACGCCATCATCGGCATCGTGCATCGTAACGCCATGCTGGGCGCGATCGGCTTTGCCAATGGCAAGGGGCCGCCGCCGCGAGCCAGACAGGCCGGGGGCAAGCGCGCTGGAAGCAAGCGGGCCGATGGCATGTCGGCGAATGCGACGCCTGCCGTCGGCAAGATGCATGGCGTGCTTGCCGCCAAGGATATCCATGCGCATGAAGTGGCCCGGCCCAGGCGCGCCCATTCGTTCGTGCGCGAGGCGGGCGTGCTGATCGCCGACGGCGTAGCCTATCGCCTGGAGGTGCCGGCGCCGCCGCGCGCGGCCATCGGCCGGCAGCCGCATGGCGTGGCGATGCGCTTCGTCGATTGCCTGTTTTCACGCTGCCGCGCGCCGCTGGATCTGACGGTGGAGGAGGATTCTGAAAACGATGCGCCAGGCAGCCGGCCGGGCGCCGATATGCTGTGCTGCGGCATGCGCACCACGGCGCTGAAAAGCTATTGCACCTATCATCAGGCGCGCTTCCAGCGCCGCGTATTTGTGGCGGGATGAGCCCGCTCCCCCGTTGCTGCGCCAGCCTCCTCATCCGGCCCTTCGGGCCACCTTCTCCCCGCTGGGAGAAGAGGAGGGCACCGACGGTGCAAGTCTCCTCTCCGAAGGACGGGCGAGACACGTGGCTCGCCCCGGAATGGTCAGCCGAACGAAGCGGAGGCTGGGTGAGGGGGCTGCCTCGCCGCACAGAGGTGGAGGATCTGAGATGAATCAAGCCCGGAGCAAAATCGCCAGAATCTTACTTCGGCATCTGCCGGCCCTGCTTGGGCGTGCGGCTCTGCATGCTCCTTGCGTCCATCGCCATCGCCGGGTTGCCTTCGGCGATCAATATGCCGGTCACCCGGGCAAAGCCGGTAAACACCTTCATGGCGTCGGCTTCGGAAATCTGCGCGGCGATCGCCGCGCTGCAGGCGTTAAGCGCGCTGCGGTAGACATGGCCGCGTCGCTCCAGCGGCCAGCGCTGCAGAAAATCGGCGGCTTCGCTGACGCTGTCGATCTCTTCGACCTCATCCTCCACCCGCACTTTGAGCGGCACTCCGGTTTTCATCGTACCCACCGCGTTCACCTTCGCTTTGCGCGCGGCTCTGTCTACCGCATCCTTAAACGCGCCCCGCTGGCGGGCGGTTGCATCAATTTTTCGGCTGGCTGGCGATCCTCATGGACTAGCCACCGCGTTCAGCCAGTCATGGGCGCGGCTTTTGGGCCTGGCCACCAGTATGTTCTGTTGCTTGGCCGCCCTGGTGAAGGCGTCGAATGCGATGCGCTGGCAGCAGGTGCCGTCGACGGCGAGCGTAACCAGCCGCGTCGCCTCGAGATAACCAGGTGCTGTCTTGTCGGGCCATTGGTGGCGCAGTGCCTCGGCTGCGCCGGCCACCGAACTGACCAGCATGGTTTTGTTGTCGCAAAAGCGCACGGTAACCGGCATGAAGGCTGTCATCGGCGAACCTCCCCTTGGCGTGGACGCGACATAACGTCGAAAGCTCGCGCCGGTTCCATCAGCCTGGATGCCGGGCGGCAAGGATGCTGGCGCAGCGGCGAAGAGGCGACGACCTCCGGTTCAACGAAGGCCAACCGAACGGCGGCCCTCTCCGCCCTGCCGACCATGTGGGGAGATGCCCAACAGCGCGAAGGATCGCCGCTTTGCCGTCCTCCATCATCCCAAGCCAACCAGGAGCCTTCCATGAGCAAAAAGACCAAACCCGCAAAACCGCAGGCGCCGAAATTGCCGAAGGGCGAGGCCGAGCAGGTGCGCATACGCCGCGAGATCGGCCATGATTTCGCGCTCAGGGATGACGCCTTCGGCCGCAAGCGGCTGGCGGCGGGAACGCTGGAGGCTGCCCGTGTCTACGAGGTGTCGAATGACGGCTACGCCGCCACCGGCGGCATCGTGCGGGTGCGCGCCATCGATGCGCTTATCGGCATCACCTCGCTGTCGCGCCAGCAGCGCGAGGCAGGCCTGCGCTACCGCGAGGATTTCCGCTGCAGCCAGCAGGCTGATGTCAAGCCGATGCGCTGGAGCGAGCGCGTCGACGGCGGCCGCGACGGCGGCGGCATCGCCGACAGCGTTCTCGACGCCGGCAGGGCCTATGCCGCCGCCACAAGAGCGCTAGGCCATTGGGAGGTGGCCGCCGTGGTGCGACAAGTCTGCTGCGCGGACGGTTCCCTCAAGCGCCTGGCCGAGCAGACCGGCGAGGGCCGGAACGTGGTGACGAAGCTGCTGAAGGTGGGGCTGGATTTGTTGGCAGTGCATTACGGGGTGATGATGATGAGGCGGTGAGGGGTGAAATGGATCCGACCGGCGATGCCGGCCGGATCCGTGATCAAGCCCGTTCCACAGATTCGCAAGATGTGATGAACAATGCGGACCGGGCGCAGATACCCAGGCGCCTAAAACAAGGCCCTCTCCAATGGCCCCGCCAGTGTCTCGGCAAAGCCCGTCGCCAGATGGTGCCTGTCACGAAACGCCAGCTTGCCTGATATGACGACGTGGCAGGTGGTCGGGCCGCAGAATTGGTTGGTGAGGTCGATGTAGCGGGTGTCGGGTACGCTGGTCACCACGGCGCGCTCGGCGGCGGCGGTGCTGTCGTTGGCGGCGTCCGCCCTTGGCGTATCGCAGTGCGGCGAGGGGGCTTCGCGCCACCACAGGGTGCGCGCCACGCAGGAGCCGGCGAAGCTGGCGTTAATCGGCGTGTCGCGGATAACAGCCGTCTCGACACCGGCCCGGCTGAAGGCCTGCAAGGTCGAGCGCAGGCCGGCCTGCCAGCGCGCTACTTCGGCGGTGCGTTCGGCGGCGGGCAGGTCGCGGGTCAGATTGCCGATGGAAAATTCGGAGATCACCACCAGGCGCGGCTTGCGGCGGATGATCTCTGATATGGCCTGCTCGCGCCAGGCGTCGCATTCGGTGTAGTCGCGCTTCAGCACCGTGTTGAAGGTGGAGAGCCGCGAGGCGCGGCACGATGATTTAAGATAGGTGATGACCTTTGTGTCGTTGCGCTTGGCCGCCTCGATCAGCGGCGTCGACCACTGGTCGGCGTGCGAATCGCCGAACAGCACGATGGTGCGGGTGGCATCGGCCGGGCCGAACATGCAGGGTTTCGGCGTCACCGTTTGGAAGTCGGCCAGGCAGTTCTTGTCGACGGCCCGCGCGATGGAAGGTCTTTCGACCGCCTGCTCGATGCCGCGCTGCTCGGGGCCGATATTGCGCGTGGCCAGATGCGCGTTGGCATAGGCGACCGCCACGCCGGTGCCGGTCAGCATCAGAGCGGGAACCAGCACAAGGCCGGGAAAAGCGCGAAGCGGTTTTGCGTCTGGAATGACCCTGGGAAAGGCGCGGGCGCCCACCGCCATCCAGGCGCCGCGCCGCGCCGGGTCTTCGATCAAATGATAGGTGAGCACCGACAGCGCGAGCGCCAGCACGCCACAGCCAAGGCGCTGCGGCACGGAAAGATCCGGCGCCAGCATCCCGGCATAGACGATGACCGGCCAATGCCAGAGATAGAGCGAATAGGAGAGCGTGCCGATCCATTGCAAGGGAGGCAGGGACAAAGCGGTAGCCGGGCCAAGGGCTTGCCAGCCGGTCCGTCTATTGGTCTGCGGCCCGCCAACGCCGCTCAGCAGCACCAGAACGGTGCCCGCCACCGGCAGCAACGCGTACCAGCCGGGGAAGGGCAGGTCTTCGCTCAACAGGAGATAGGCGGTCGCGATCAGCGCCAGGCCGAGCCAGCCAAGTGCTGCCCGCAGCCAGATGCGGTGCTGCAGCAAAGCCATGGGGACCAGCGTCGCAAGGCCGCCGGCGGCGAACTCCCAGGCGCGCAGCGGCGAAAAATAGAAGGCCCAGGCCGGCGCCGCGCTGGTCAGCCACTGGCAGGCGGCGAAGGAGGCAAGGCCGGCAACGCCTATCACGGCTGCGGCCGTTCGCCGGCCCGGCCGCAGCCAAGCGGCCAGCAGAAGCAGCGCCGGCCAGGCCAGATAGAACTGCTCCTCCACCGACAACGACCAGAAGTGGATGAAGGGATTGCTGGTGGCGTCGGCGGCGAAATAGTCGAACGACCAGCGCAGCAGCCACAGATTGATGGCATAGGCGGAGGCGAACATGGCGCCGCGCGAATAGAGCGCCTGCTCCTGCGGCGCCAGGATGAAGTAGCCGGCGGCCAGCGTAACCAGGATGACGAACAAAGCTGCCGGCAGAAGCCGCCGCGCGCGCCTGGCATAGAAGCGCCAAAGGTCGAGCCGGCCGGTCTCGCCGATCTCCTGCATGAGGTGGGTTGTTATCAGCCAGCCCGAGATGACGAAGAAGATGTCGACGCCGGCAAAGCCGCCGGGGAGCGCGGTGAGGCCGAAATGGTAGGCGACGACACCGCCGACAGCGAGCGCGCGCAATCCTTGTATGTCCGACCGGAACGATGCTGCCACGACGGCTCCTTCGTGCAAGGCCCAGCCCCTGCGCAACGTCGGCCGGGCAGGCTGATATCGCAATGCAACAAATTTATCGCAGTGCAACATAAAACAATTTTGTCGCAGTGCAACATAGCAGGAATGGAAATGGGCCGGCGCGCCGGCCGGGCTTGATCGTTGCGTGGCGGGCTTGGCCGCGCGCCCTGCGGCAGACGCAAAACAGCCCCGCGAAGGGGCTGTTTCTCATCGGTTCGCTGGATTGCTACTTGCTGCCGCCGTTCGCTTTCACGCTGCTGCAGAATTCCGGATGGCTGTTGGCCGCAGTGGCGTCCTTCGCCTCGTCCTCGCAGGCCTTCATCATCGCGGTCTGGTCGTCCGGCGTAAGGGCCTTCCAGGCCTTCACGAAGTCGTCGTTGCTGACCATCGTCTTCATGCCGCTATCGGTGTAGAAGGGCTGCATCTTGGCCGGATCGTCGAGAGCCGACGTGCCGGTGTCGCCTGCCGCAAGCGCGGAGCCGGCAACCATCGAGAGCGTCATCGCGCCGAAACAGATCATCTTGATGTTCATGGTGTACTCCTCCTGTTGCTTGGGATCGTCGAAGCAACGATCAGTTGGAAAACGACAGGTTTGGGTGAAAGTTCCGGCATTTTTTGCGCAAAAATCCCGAAACGAAGAAAAATATAGTCGAAAAACTTGAAACTTTCCCCGATTTTTCCCGTAGAAAGCGAGTTTAGCGGGTCTCGCGTGCAAGACTGACCACCAGCCGATCGACGCTGGGGTCGTCGAGACTGACGATATGGGCCATCAGCATCGCTCGCCTCATGCTGATCCTGGTGACGTCCTGCCGCATGATGACCGACACAAAGGCCGGCCCCGATCCGGTGAGGACGATCGCCCTGCCGACCAGAACTGGTTCGGAGATGGGCGCCCACTGTACGGTCATGATCGAGGGCTCGCTTGTCTGGCGGCGGTTGATGCCTGTGAAATAGATCCAGTTCAGGCGCGAGATCGCCACGCCGTAATGGTTGCCGGGCATTCTCGAACCACCCTGGCCATCGCCCGGAGCCCAGCGCGTTACCCGCCTGAAGGTGACGAGATCGGCCTCACGCCGCACGAAGGTGACCGAGCGCATCAAAAAATCGGGTCGGCCGGGGATCGAAAAATAGGTGAAATAGGTGCCTCCGGCGATGGCGGGCGACGGCGGCCGCACCATGTTCTCGTACAGTGCCTCGCGCAACGTTGCATTGCTGTCACCGTTGGCTGCCGCGGCGGCCGGCTCACGATACAACTCATCCTCGTCGATCTTGAAATAGTCGCAGATCAGCCTAGCGGTGGCTTTGTTGGGAACCGCCTTGCCTTGCAGATAGCGCTCGAACTGGGTGCGGTTGATGCCAAGCTCACGGCACACCGCGCTGACGGAAGCGTGGCGTTGGACCAGCCGCCTGAGATTGGCGGCGAGATTCTCGCGGATTGGCACGACATCTCCCCGACAGACGTACGGACCAGTATTCAAGCGATAGCTTATATACACTTGCATGACGTAGCGAGGGTGCGAAGATGGACCTTTGTCCAATAGGGCGAGGATCCCGTGGCGCGTAGACTGTACGATTTTGACAGTCCGGCTATGCAAGCCCCGCAAATGGGCGTATTTCGGTGGCAAGAGCGACCTCAGATCGGCCTCTCGACATCCTGCAATGGAGGGCGGTTTGGATCATACCGGCCTGGTCGAGCTTCTGGACTACACACAAGCGCAATTGACGAAGATCCGCCAGGCGGTCGCGGCAAGCGAGCACGCCGGTGCCATGTTCACCATCGACTGCCTTGTCGGAGCGGCGGCCGAGCAGACGAAGTGCAAGCTTGCAAGTCTGGAGCATGCCGGCTTGCCGGTCGGCAGGGATGGGCCGATTGGCCGAGGCGCATTTGAAGGCGGTGCGGCGCCGCCCGGCAAAGCGACATCGGGCAAGCCGGATGCCGGCGGCGACCGCTCCTGATCAGGGCGCGCCGATCTCGCCGATCAGCCTTGCATATTCGGCCTCGGCTTCGCCGTAACTGACATTGGCAAGTTCCAGCAGCCCGGCGCGGTCACGAATGACGATCTCGCCCCGACGCGAGCGGATCAGCGCGCGGCCTTCGAGCAATTGAAGGGCAACGGTGACGCCTGGCCGCCTGACACCAAGCATGATGGCCAGGAATTCGTGCGTGATGGCGAGATGTTCGCCCGGCACGCGGTCGTCGCACATGAGCAGCCATCGCGCCAGCCGCTCCTCGAGCTTCAGCCGCGCGTTGACGAGCGCGGTGCAGCCGGCCTGGGTTTGTAGCGCGTTGATGAAGCGCAGCAGGAACATGCGCATGGTCGCACTTGCCGCCAATGCTGCCTTGAATGCGCCGGCTTCGATGCGGATCGCCTCGCCTTCGAGTTGTACATAACAGGCATGCGGCGCACGGTCGTCGCCCATCACCAGGGAGTATCCCGTCATGCCTTCGAAGCCGATGAAGCCCACTTCGGCCTCTTGGCCGCTCGCCGTGCTGGCGACCACCGAACCGATGCCCTGTTCGATGAAGTAGACGGCCTCGATCGGAATATTCGGGGTCACAAGCATCATGCGTAGCGGCAAGTCGCAGCGCTGCATGTGCGGCTCGAGCAACACCAGATCATCCGCAGGCATGCGTCGCAGCAGTTGGTTTCGGTATTGATGATTTTTGTTGGGATCAGACATGGCGTGGCCCAATGCAGGGCAAGAGCCATCCAATCTCCCAGCCGTCCGTGCCCGTAAAAACGTGCGGACGATCGCCTATGTATAGGGGCGCAGAACGAATAAAGCTATGAATGCGATGTGAAATTCGAAGCACGGCGCCCCCCAACGCCCGTTCGCATATGAAAAGATCGGCCTGAATGTTAGTGTCGGAAACGTACCAAGCGTCACTTGGTACAAAACCGACATATATCTTGAGAGCGTCGGATCACGGTGAGGGCCAATAAAATCCGCCGGCTAATGACAAAGCGCCATGTCGCGCTGGGCCTGAGAACCGTTCGGCAGACCGGCGGGAGAATTGTACGATACTTACTGTGATGAGGCCGATGTTGACTCTTGCTCAGTCCGATTTCATTTTTTGACCGACAGCGTCAAGGAAGTGGTCGCTGCTCCGAAAGGGGCTTCTTATGCCGAGCCTTCATAAGCGCAATCCCGGTTTCCATCCTTCCGATCTGCAGCTGTGCCAGCGCGTCTTCGATCGGGTCTGCCTGGAGCGCAAACTTGACCGCGTGTCGGGGGAGTCGGACGTACAGCGGCTGGCAGCCACAGTGTTTTCGCTGTTTCAGAATGGCTGCCGCAATGAAGGCGAGTTGCTCGAAAGTTTCAGGCGGACCCGCCAATGACCAAGGCGAGGATCACGTCCGCGACACCGGCAGCCAAAAACGAACCTTACGACGCTGCGATCTTCGCCCGGAAATACGGCATGTCGCGGAAGGCCGCGGAGGTCGTGCTGTCCGCGAACGGACCGTCCAGAACGGCTTGTGACGCTGCCGCGCGCTCTTTTATGGAAGCGGTTGCCCGCAGAGCGAAGAGCAGCCATGAACACTGAAGTTGCGAGCGACTGTCGTTTCGCCGCCGACCCGCAGGCGCGTCCAATGCTGCCTTTATTGGACGCCGCGAGGCGTCAGCCTGTCGGCCCTGTCGGACCTGTCACTCCTGAAGCGGCTTGCTGCGCCGTCACGGCAGAGAGTTTCTGCCGTTTGAGCAGCATCGGTTTTTCATAGATATTCTTCATGTTCATGGCTTCCCTCCGCAAAATTCGATTGCGGGAGCGTCGTCGCCGGCCGCGCTCTTGTCAAGCCGACCTTGTCGAGGGTCGGCCGACCGGGACGAAAATCCACGCTTCAATTCCTGTCGGCCGGCTTGGAACGCATGCGCGAAACCGTCTCGCGCTCGGCGCGCTTGGAGCGCAGCGGCGGCAGGCCGCGGTCGATCAGGTCCATGTCCTCCAGCACCATATCGCCCATGCGCTTGAAGGCGATGTCGAGCGCGCCGGCACGGTGAGCCGAGCGCAGGAAGCCGGGCAGGGTGCGCACCGGATGGTCCCGCGCCAGCGGTTCTTCGGGGAAAACGTCGCTGGCGGCGACGATGTGGCCGCTCTTCACCGCCGCCATCAGCGCCGGGAAGTCGACCACGCCGGCGCGGCTGAGCAGGATGAAGGCGGCGCCCTTGCGCATGCCGGCAAAGGCGTCGGCACCGAGAAAACCCTGGTTCTCGCTGGTCACCGACGCAACGACGAAGATGAAGTCGCTGGTCGACAGCACCTCGTCGAGAGAGGCCGGCTCGACGCCATTGTCGATGAGGATGGATGGCGGCAGCCAGGGATCGAAGACTTTGGTGCGGGTGCGGAAGCCCGACAGCAGCCGGTTGAGCGCCCGGCCGAGATCGCCGAAACCGATGATGCCGACATCGGCGCCGGACAGGAGCCGCGCCGTCTGGTTGCCGTCGCCGCCCCACAGTTCCTGTCCCTGGCGGAAGGCGAGGTCGGCATCGACGATGTCGCGGGCAAGGTTGAGCGCCATGGCAAGGCCAAGCTCCGCGACCGGCTCGGCGAACACCAGGCCGGTGGTGACGACATGGATGCCGCGCGCGAACAAGGTCTCGTAGGGCATGTTGTTGATGAGGTTGGTCTCGACATTGAAGACGCAGCGCAGCGCCTTCATCCGGTCGAGCGTTTCGGGCGATATGGGCGGCTGGCCGATGATATAGCGCGCCTCGGCCAGCACGTCGGCCGGCAGTTTCGCGACGCCGTCAGCGGTCGTCTCGACAATGCGATAATGCGTCTTGAGCCGCGCCAGCTGCCGGGCTGTGAAGATCAGGTCGAGCGTGCGTGGTTCCGGCGCACTGATAACCAGCGGCAAGGCGCTGTTGGACATGACTATTCCCTCTGTTCCCGATGGCCAAAATACCCTGGATGAAACGATTTACAACATCGCGCCGGGAGGCGAGACGGGGCGCTGTTGCAAGCGCGTTCAGCACAGCCCTTGGGCGGGACCAAGCGGGGCCAGACGGAACACTAGCCGTCTCTAAAAGTTGATGCTTGCGGCATGTGGTGCCCTCCATCGCCTGCCGAAGATCGGGGCCTCAGATCGGCCCGCGCCTTTCTGCCGAGAGAGCGCGGGCTTACGCCATACTGGGCGCCCGCCGCTGTCCCAGATGCCGGACCTTGCGGCCGATGATCATCAGCCGACGCGCGGTGTTGTTGCGCAGGCGCCTTACGCGCCATTCCAGTCCGCTGTCGGCGGTGATCGACTTGGCATAATAACTCACCCGCATGCCATCCTCATCGGCAGCCACCTTGACCGGATCGTCATAGAAAGCGTTGATCTTGTCGGCCGCCATGCCTGGTGTTTCGAGCCATCGTGGAATGTGAACCGAATGGAGCTGATCGACATCGGTCATCACGCGCCCGATGCCGACGCCCGGCGTTGGACACGTCGTGCAGAAAGCATCGCCGATGAAGATGACCCCGTCGCGGCGATGGCCTTGCGTGGTGCTCAGACTGATCTGCCTGACCTCGACAGGACTAGCGACTTCGAAATTGCCGCATCGCGCTGCTATTTCGGGCATCAGTTCGCAGAGCATCTTTTGCGGCTCCTGGCGGAACGCCCGCGTCCACGCTTCGGCCACATTGCGATAGAGGAACATGTTCGCCCGCATCTTGTCGCCGAGGGGAAAGATGCTGATGTAGGCGATACGGTCGGCAGCCCGCCTGCTGTAGCAGGTGACGGACTGATGACCGAAATCGCGCGGCGAGATGGCGAGGTCGAATCCCATCGACAATGAATGCGCCTTCGATTGCTCGATACGCTGCACCCCGACGGCGCGCCGCACCGCCTCGCCGTGACCGGTTGCCACCACCAGCAGGCGGGCATCGATGATGGTGCCGTCGGCCAGCACAAGCCGCTGCCGGTTCGGTCCAGTCGAGACCTCGGTTACCTTGCCGACCGTCAGCGGCACTTGCGGAGGCAAGGCGTCGCGCAGGCCATTGATCAGCGCGCCATAGGAGAATGTGAATTCAGCCTTCTTCTCATGCGCGAAGAACTGGCCGAGGCGAAAGACATGCGTGTCGGTCGTCGAGGTGACGAGACGCTTGAGTGTCGCATCGAGGCCGAGCTTTTCGAACAGCAGCATCTGATCCAGGCCGATCTTCTCGGCCCGGAACTCCTCGTGGTGGACGCGGTGCGGATCGATCAGCGCCACCTTGCGCCCGGCTTTTCCCAACAGCATGGCTAAGGTGGTCCCAGCCATTCCGGCACCGACGATCGCCACATCGACTTCGGCCGGGCAGGCCTCTGAGATACTCATTCTGCTGCCCTTTCTGGTGGCAACTGCACGTTTCACAATCTCCGGTAGAAAATATCTTCCGGACCTAAATCAACCGCAAGCAACCGGAGCGCGTGCCTGGTAGTAACCAATGTTTAGGTTAATCGCGGGCCCGCTGCTTCCAGCGCGGTGCGATCGCCGAGCCATCGATGAACTCAAAGCCGCCAGCCTCGTTGAGCGTGTGAAGTTTACGCCCACTCCATAGCGCACCTGGATGCAAGATGGTTTCAACGACCTGCTCCATGCCGATCAAATCAAGGTGAGAAATGCGTGCGATGCCAAGCGCCGCGCCATAGCTCCTGCGGCAGTCCTGAACCGGGCGCAGCAGGTCGTTGCCGCGCCTGACCATGCGGCCGGCCGGCCGCGCCGAGGCGATGTCGATCAGCACGGGATTTTTGGGGTGCGGCGTCCAGGGGCCGCGAAAATCCGGCGCCGACCACAGATGCAGCGTGTCGGAGAAGGCGCCGCCGCCGTCGCGGACGGTGGCGAACAGCCACCAGGAGCCGCCATGCTCGACAAGCGTGGCGTCGCTGGCCACGACACCGGACAGAAGCGTCGCCTCCTTGACCCATCCACCGGGAAAGGCGGTGGCCCGGTAGAGATCGACGGTGCCGTTGGCGCAGCTTTCCGGCACCATCCAGACCTCGCCGTCGCGCTCGAAGACGAAGGGGTAGGAGAGATGGTAGGGCAGATCCAGCACCGGTTCAGGCCTTCCGAGCGGGCCTGCCGGGCCGAAGGGCACGGCGGAGATGATGGCTTTGCCGAGCTGGTGAATATAGTCCTCGACGAACAGGGTCAGCTGGCCCTGGTAGAGGATGGGAAACGGATCGGCGTAGAAGCGGCTGCCATCGTCCGGCAGCTCTTGCCAACCCGACGCCGGATGCGCACGCAGGTCGAACAGATCGGAACCCCCGGTTTGCCGCCAGCCGACCTTCCAATGCGGCGCGTTGTAGCAAAGGTGATAGATATTCTGGACGATCCGCCGCGCCAGCGCCTTGCCGGCTCTGACCCCAAGCTTGCCGGCCGAGGGCATTGGCGGCGGGCTGCCTGCCTGCGCCGGCTCTGGCAGATCGGGCACCGACTTTGCCGCGCCTGACATGGCAGCGACGATCAGGCTTGCTGTGCGCGCCAGCATATCCTGGAAGGACGCCAGCGCGATGCCGCCATATTCTGTGCCCAGACGCCCGGCGGCGATCGCAACGCCGTTCTCCTCGATGCGGGCAAGCGGCGTGCGGCCGGCGAGGGTCAGGGCCAGCAAGGCCGCTTCCCCGCTGGCGCCGTCATAGGTGACGCGCCAGACCCGTGTGCTTTCCAGCCTGACATCGCCGCAGAGATCGACGACCAGGTCGGGCGAAGCGGGGGACCGCCGATAGGGCGCGAGCGCCGAAAGCGGCACACGCTTGGCTAGTCCATCATGGGCCAGTCCATCATGGGCCAGTCCGTGTATCGCCGTTTCGAGTTGAAACAGGGCCGCGGCGCTGCGCGGAATGCCGCCGCCCGCCGGCCTGACATCGACGGACAGTTCGACGTCGCCGAGCGCGGCAAGGCGCTCCAGCAGCGTGAGATGAAAGGCGCGGACGCAGTCGCCGTCCAGGCGTAGACTTATCTGCATGGTGGAGGTCCGAAAAGGCGGTGCCCGGCCTTGCCGGCCAGGCCGGTCCGGTCAAATTGTAACCCCATCTGCATCCGTCTCCGCTCGCTGCGTAGCCAACACCTCGATATGTATATTTTTAAGCAAACCGCGTGCCAAAATTCACGTCACCTCTCAACATAATTAACAATGTTTTAACAGTTGGAGGAATAGCTAGGTTATCGCCGCAAACTGATCTTGCCGGCATATGGAGTATTGTCGGAGGCAGCCATGCAATCATCCCTGCCCATGGTTCCTCAGCAACACTCTCCGGATGCGGCACGCGCGGGATCATACGCAGCTTCGACTGTCGAACTGGGCGACCTGAAGCGCATCCTGGTGCGCCGCCGGTTCTGGATCTTCGGTACCGTTGCACTGCTGACGCTGGTCGCCCTGCTCTACGGCCTTTTCACACCTGCGCTCTACAGCTCGGCGGCGGAAATCCTGATCGATCCGCAGGATCTGCAGGTGGTCACCAACGACGTCAATCCCAGCCGTATCTCACCCGATGGCGGCATCACGCAGGTCGAGAGCCAGGTCAGCGTGGTCCAGTCGACAGGCGTGCTGATGCGGGCGATCGCGGCGACAAACCTGACGCAGGATCCGGAATTCAACGGGCAGGGCTTGCTGTCGCGCCTACTCGGTTCGGCATCGGCCGAAGGCGACAGGTCGGTGCAGACACTCGACGCGCTGCGCCGGCGCCTGGCGGTCAAGCGGGCCGACAAGGTCCTGGTCCTGGACGTCATCGTCACCGCCAAGAGCGCCGACAAGGCCGCCCTCCTGGCCAACGCCATCGCGCAGGCCTACCTGGTCGATCAGGCGAGCGCGCGTGCGAAAATGGCCAGGGACGCCTCCGAGTCGATCACCGCCCGGCTGGACGAGCAGCGCAAACGCGTCCAGCAGGCCGAGAATGCCGTCGAGGCCTACAAGTCCGCCAACAACATGGTGATGGCGGCAGGCAACCTGGTCAGCGACCAGGAACTGACCGAGATCAATACGCAGCTTGCGGCGGCGCAGAGCCGCACCGCGGCGCTGAAGGCGCAGGTCGACCAGATGCGCCGCCAGAGCGGCACGGCGGACGCGACCTCGGAAGCAATGCGCTCGGCGGTGATCTCGAGCCTGCGGGCGCAAGAGGCGACGCTGGTCGACCAGGTCTCGCAGCTCGGCACGGAGCTGGGGCCTCGTCATCCTTCGCTGATCGCCGCCCAGCAGCAGCTGCGCGACACGCGCCAGCTGATCGCGCGCGAACTCGGCCGCATCGCCACCGCCACCGAGACGGACTACGAACGGGCGCTGGCCAACCAGCAGGCGCTGGAAGCCAAGGTCGCCGGCATGAAGAGCAAGTCGCTCGACACCGACCAGGCCTCGGTGCGGCTGCGCGAATTGCAGCGCGATCTCGAGGCGCTGCGTTCCGTCTACTCGAACTATCTCCAGCGCGCCCAGGAGACGCGCGAGCAGATCAATGTCGACAGCACCAATGCGCGCATCATCTCCAACGCCATGCCCGCCTTGAAGAAGAGCTGGCCGCCTTTGCCGCTGCTGTTGCTGGGCGCGATATTCGGCGGCCTTGGGCTCGGCACCGGTCTGGCGTTGATCGCCGAATATTCCTCGCCGACGGTGCTTTCCAGCGCGCAGATGCAGTCGGCCATCGACGCGCCGGTGCTGGGCGTGGTGCCGGCAAAGTCGGGCACTGGCCGGCGCTGGTGGCCTTTCGGCGGGGCGCGCGCCGTCGCCTCCAGCCAGAAGACCGACGCCGTCGTCGGCCTTGCACTGAGGCGCATGTTCAGTTCGGGCCAGCGTCCGGCGGACTGGCCGCTGGTGCCTTCCATCCTGGTGACATCGTCGCCGGGCGAGGGCGCGCAGCGCAGCCGGGTGGCGCGGCTGCTGGCCGATGCCGCGGCGTCCAGGGGCAGCCGTGTGCTGTTCATCGATGCCAATGCCGGCGGCGGCGACCAGAAGGATCGGCAGCCGGGAATCCTCGATGTGCTGCGCGGCGAGTATGCCTTCGAGGCCGTCAGCCATTACGCCGCCGGCAGCAATGTTGCCGTGCTGGGCAGGGGCCGCTCAAAGGCGGTCTTCCAGGAAGCGCATGGCATCTATTTTGCGCAGCAGATGCTGGCGCGGGCCAGCCGGAGCTTCGAGCTTGTCGTCATCGACGGCGGCGCGCTGGCCGACAATCTCAATGCCTCGCCGCTGGTCGCCATGGCCGACGAGATCGTACTCGTCGCCACGCTGAACGCCACCCCGATGCGCGACGTCACGACGACCGCGCAGGCGGTTTCCGTGATGGGGCGGTTGCCAACGGCCGCCTTGCTGGTCGACGAGGCCGCCTGATATGGCGGCCAGTTGGAGCGCAAGCGCTTCGAACCATGGTGTTGCCGCACCCCGCGCCGGCACGTCGCTCGATGCGCTGACGCGCTTCGGACTGATCGCGGCGGTAGCGGTGCTGTTCAGCATCTCGGGCGGCATGCTGTGGCTGGTCGGCTACAATTATGATGGCCTGTTCGGCAACCCGGCGACCAAGATCCACCCGTCCACCTATCTCATCGTGCTGCTGCTTGCCTGGCGCTCCTGCACCTTCGGCAATCCGGTCGGCTATCTAGTGCATGTCGCCGATAGGCGTCCGGCCAGCGCGCTGATGGCCGCCATATCGATCGTGCTTCTGTTCGTCGTCATCGCAAGGCAGCGGCCCGGCATGGCCGGCATGATCGATACGTTCGTGGCCGCGGCACTTCTGGTCCTGATGCTCAGCGAGGACGACGAACGGACCTTCGCCGGGCTGCAGACCGTCGTTCACGTGGTCATGACGGCGAATGCGCTGCTTGCCCTTTTCGAGTTCGCCACCAAGACGCTTATCTTCCCCTATCGCCTGGACGGCGTGGCGTTTACCACCGATCTGCGCTCGAGCGCGCTGCAGGGGCATCCGCTTGCCAATGCCATGGTGACGTCGATCTATGTGCTTGCGCTGCTCTCCGGTGCCAGATCCCTGTCGATGCCTGTGCGGATAGGGTTGATCGGCCTGCAATGCGCGGCACTCGTCGCCTTCGGCGGCCGCACGGCGATGGTGACGACGGTGGTGCTAGGCGGCTGCTACCTGCTTTTTCAGGGCACCACCAAATTGCGCCAGGGCCGCGTCAATCTCTTGGGTGCGGCACTCGGCTTCATGCTTGCCGCACTGCTGCCGGTCGTCATCATAGTGGCGGCATATCTGGGCTTTTTCGACGCGCTGCTGGAGCGCTTCGTGTCGGACAGCGGAAGCGCCAATGCCCGCGTCGAGATGTTCGAGCTTTTCAAGCACCTGGAATTGCGCGATCTGATCGTGGGGCCGGATGTCGAGCTGATCGACAGCCTGCGCCGCATCAACGGTCTCGAACAGGGCATCGAGAACCCGATCATCCGCACGGTCCTCTATCAGGGCGCCTTCTTCACCCTTTTGCTGACGTTCGGCTTCGTGCTGTTCCTGTTCGAGGTGGCGCGCCGCTGCCATGCCGGCATCTGGCTGCCGATGCTGGGCTGGGTCATCCTGATCAACACTTCGGAAAGCGTCGCGTCGAAGACGACGCTGCTGACCAAGTTCGTGGTGCTGGCATTGGTGCTTTACCGGCCGGCGCGGGTGGTGGTGAGACAAAGGGCGCAGCCGGCGCAAACCTGGACATGACGAACGAAAACCTCCGCGATTAGCTTTGGGCTCGCCGCGCTTCGTCATCCTAGGGCGAAGCAGGAGCGAAGCTCCGTCGCGGAGACCCTAGGATCCATGCCGCGACGGAGATCGAAGGACGCGGCGGTGCAGACCCAGCGTCTCGCGCTTCCCGTCTTGGCCGAGATTGGTCATCGGTAGAAGCGCTCCGGCCGGTCGAGCTATTCACCGCTGCGACGCTTCAATGTCCCGGCATGGATCCTAGGGTCTGCGCCGCGTCGCTTCGCTCCTTGCTCCGCCCTAGGATGACGAAGAGAGGGTGGCTTTCGGCTAATCCCTGAGGTCAGTGATTGCCACTGGTGGTAGCCTTCAACCGACCTACTCCGGTATAACCAAGCCAAGCGCCTCGATCACCGCCGGGTCCAGCGCCCGGGTGGTGTCGTCCATCATGCCCATGCCATCGAAGAGATCCCACAGTGCCCAGGCGAAGCCGAGTTCCTCGGCGCTCCGCCTGACATCGGCGATGTAGCGCACGCGATCCGGGTTGGGCGCGGCGACATAGCGGGCGTCGGTGCGCAGCGCGCCGAACTCGCCCATGATGATGCGTTCCGGCGCAAGGCCATGCGCATCTCCCCAGTCGCGAACCTGGCGAAGATACTTGTCGACAAACCAGCGGTCGGGCCGGGCGTCGAAATAGACCTTCAGCACACGCTCGGTTTCGGCATAGGCGGCCTGCTTGGCGTCTTCAGGGGTTTCGGTGTCCTGCGCCATGCGCGCCCTGACCGATGCCAGCGTCTGTTCCAGCGAGCCGGCGGATGCCGGCCACGGCACATTGTTGAGCGACCGGTAGACGGGCTCGCGCATCCAGGGTGCCCCCTGATGGCTGAACAGATAGGGCTCATAGAAGTGGAAGGTGAACAGGATCGGCTCGAACGGGGACAGCGGTGCCGGATCGAGCGCGTTCAGTCCGCTCACCATCGAGCCGCAGCCGCCGGTGACGACCAGCGGCAGGGTCGCGGCCGAGGCTCTTGCCGCCGTCAGAAGTGAAAGCTGGATCTGCGACCAGACGTTCGACGCGCAGGCCTGCGCCGGCTCGTTGACCGGCTCGAGCGCCACCCTGCCGGGCTGGAACCGCGCCAGCCTGCCGGCAAGCTCGCCGACCAGCCCGCGGTAGAGATCGAAGGCGGGCGCCGCGGTGCTGGAGACCATGCGGTCGGGGTTCCAATAATGGGTGGCGGCATTGGCCTGGATGTTGACGATGATGCCGAGGCCGGCGTGGAGGGTGGCCGTGACAGCCGCGTCCAGCATGTCCAGCAACCGGCCGCGCGTGGTGGCGTCGGCGGCCAGGAAAGGGCCGGGATCAACAGGCAGACGGATGAAATCGAGCCCGGTCCTGCGCAGCCGACGCAGGTCGTCCGGGGTCGGCACCGGCCGTTGCGACTGGAAGGGCGGCCAGTCATAGTCGGTGCGCGGAGCGGGAAATTCGCGCGTCAGCGAGAACCAGGGCCAGGCGTTGACGCCGCGCCGAAATCGCGGCCCGGCGGCTGCGCGAGCGATTGGTGCGATCGGGAGCGAGCCGAGAGCCGCCGCGGTGGACAGCGCCGTCCGCAGCACCCGCCGGCGCGACCAGCCTGTCATACGGTTCCTGGCGATGCGTGATCCATCGCGGTGGTCTTGGCGGCGGTCATGCCGAGCAAATGATAGGCCTCATTTTCATAGGCAAGCAGGACATCGTCCCAGCGAAAGGCTTCGCGGGCGCGCGCCCTGGCGGCAACGCCGCAGGCCTTGACCAGGGCATCATCGTCCAGCGCCTGCTGCATCCGCTTGGCGCAACTGTCCTTGTCGGTGAAGTAGATCGCCGCAGCCCCGGCGGTCCATCTGTTGTAGGGATTGTCGTGGGCGATCACCATGTTGCCGGCCGCCAGCGCCTCGACCAGCGAGGGGTTGGTGCCGCCGACCGTGTGGCCATGCAGATAGGCGCGGGCGTGGTATCTGAGCGCCTTGACCGTCGCCTGGTCGTAGATGGCGCCCGGCAGGACCACCGAGCCATTCGCCGCCTTGCGGATGGCGGCATGATAGGGGATGTCGTCGGACAGCGTTCCCAGCACCACCAGCTTCATGTCGCGCTTGGCGGAGCAAAAAGCTTCGACGATCGGCAGGATGTTGTTGTCGGGTTCGATGCGCGCGATCGAGATGAGATAGCGCCCGGGCTCGAGGCCGAGCGCCCGCACCGGCGCCTCGGGCGCCGATGCCACTGGATCGGCGCCATAGGCGATGGTGGCGATGGCGCTGCGCGGCCGGCGTGTCGCCAGGTGATCTGCGATGGCGGGATGATCGGCGACCAGCCGATGCGAGGCCCATGCGCCGATCCATTCGTTGACCCAGAACCAGGTTCGCGCCGCCATTCCCCATTTTGGGCGGCGCCACTCGATGCCGTCCATGTTGGTGAAGATCTTGCGTCGCTTCAGCCTGAGCCAGGTCAGGAAGACCGCGCCATTGTAGCCGAGCACCAGGCAAACACCCGGTCGCCGGGCGGCGTCGCGGGCGCATTGCCAGTCGAATTCCAGCGTCGCGCGCGGTCCCTTGGAGGCGACCTGGATGTGAATGAGCTCGATGCCGCGCCAGGTTTCGCTGCGCACCCTCTGGTCGATCCGCTCGACCTCATCTTGGCAATAGACGCCAACTTTCCAACCTCGCCCGACAAGAAACAGCGCCAGTTTTTCGGCAAAGGTTTCAAAGCCGCCATGGGCCGCGGGTATGCCGCGGGTCCCCAGGATCAGAATGGCGGGCGTTTCTGGTTTCATGGCCGGCGGCACTTTCACATGTCTCATATATTAGATATTGCTTAATTTATAATGAGCAGGTGGCAACTTCCGTGCCACCTCCCGATTTCGGTACCCTGCGAGGGATCATCGCGCGGGGTTGTAAAAAAACGGTGTTGAAGCCGATGGTTGCTTCATTCTCGGTCAACCCTTCTGTGCGTAGCTGTATCGAAACGAAGCAATGCCTGGGGCGTACGGCCGGCAGTCGGGCGTATCGAACCGATAGTCGGACATATCAACCGATAGTCGGACGTATCGAACCAGGCATGATTCTTGCGGACGGGCTTCTGCCACAATCGCTCAGCGCGATGGTTGTAGCACCCGGCGGGATATAAAGATGCGGATTGCCTGCGTTCATCAGGGTTATGAACTCTATGGTTCTGACCGCAGCTTCGCGGAGAGCGTTGCCGCGCTGCGCGCCGCGTTTCCGTCGGCCGATATCGAAGTGATTTTGCCGCGCAGCGGGCCGATCGTGCGGATTCTGGAAGCGCATGCCAGCCGGATCGTCTTCGAACCGCTCTGGGTGCTGAGGCGCCAGGCCATTGCGCGCCTTGCGACCGTCGAGATGGCGCGATTGCCGGTTGCCGTGTTCAGGGCGTGGCGGCGCCTCAAGGATTGCGACCTCGTCTATGTCAACACCTCGATCGTGGCCGACTACGCGCTGGCCGCACGCCTTCTTCCCCACAAGGCCGTCCTGCACATCCACGAAATCCCCGAAGGCGCCATGCGCAGGGTACTTGTCGGCCTGATGCGCTGGAGCCACGCGGATCTGATCTTCAATTCACACGCGACACGCGCCGCGTTTGGTGATCCCAAGGCGGCGCGTGCGTATGTCGTCTACAACGGTGTTGCCGGGCCGGCGGCGGTCGAACCGATGACATATGACGGCAAGCGTCCATTGCGGGTGCTGCTGCTCGGCCGCATCAACAGGATCAAGGGGCAGGAAATCCTGCTGGAGGCGATCGCCTCGATGCCGGCGGAACTCCAGGCGAGGATCGAGGTGCGGCTGGTCGGCGGCGCCTTCGAAAGCACTGAGCGCGAGCATGCGCTTGCCGAACTGGTCGAAACCATGGGGCTTACCGGGCGCGTCAGAGTCCTGCCTTTCATTCCCGACCCCTCTGAGCATTATCGATGGGCCGATATCGTCACCGTGCCGTCGCGGCGTCCGGAATCGCTGGGCCGCGTCGCCATAGAGGCGATGGCTTACGGCCGGCCGCCACTTGTGTCGGCGATCGGCGGGCTGGTGGAAGTGGTCAGCGACGGGGAGACCGGCTGGCATGTTCCGCCCGGCGACGCAGCAGCTCTTGGCGCGAAATTGCAGGAGATCATCCTCGCCCCTGAGGCCTGGCGCGGGTTTGTCGCTGCCGGGCGCGCGCGCTACGAGGCAATCTTCAGCGAGCCGGTCGCGGCCGCGGCGATCACCGCGATCGCCGCCGACAAGCTGAAGACGACCATCGCGCGGCCGGGCAGGGTGCCTGCCGCCCGCGAAGCGGAGACGCGGCCGTGAAGCTAGCGTTTCCGAGCCATCTGGTTCGACGCCTCGTGCTGATGATCGGCGGCGAGGCGATGCAGAGCGGCTTTCATTTTGCCCTCAACATCATGCTGTTGCACATGCTGTCGGCGCAGGGCTACGGCCTCTTCGCCATCGGCATGGTGATGGGCGGTGTCGGCCTGTCCTATATCAGGTCGCTCACCGCCGTTCCCGCCAGCATCTGGATGAGCAAGAGCACCAACAGCGCCGGCGTCGATACCTATGACGTGGCGTTCGGAACGGCGGCGCTGATCGTGGCTTTGCTGATGGCCGTCGGCACGGCAGTCCTGATGCATGTTCTTGGCGACCCAAGCGGAATTGCCGCCGGCTGCTTCGTCGGTGCCTGGTCGTTGCGCAGCCATATGCGCACGGCTTTCTTCGCACGGCGCCAGCAGGTTGTCGTCTCCATCAGCGATGGCGCTTTTACAGTCGCCGGCTGTGTCCTGACCGGGCTGTCGATATGGTTGGTCCAAGACCCGCTGCAGACCGTGTTCTATGCACTAGCCGCGGCAAATGTGTTCGGCATTTTCGTCCTGGTCCGGCTGGCTCGGCGCTCGCTTCGCATCAGCTTCCGCATGCCGACGCGGCGACGCTATGTCAGACTCTGGCCCCAACTGCGCTGGTCGGCATTCAGCGCGACCACCACCAACATCCAGGGTCAATGTCTGGCGCTGCTGGTCGCCGGCATTGCCGGTCCTGCCGCCTACGCACCTCTGGCGGCGGTTCTGGTGCTGTTTGCTCCGCTGCGCATCATCAGCCTTGCGTTCGTCAACATGACGCAGCCGGATCTCGCCAGGCTGATACGGAACAATGAAACAGGCCGTGTCTGGACGCAGGCCAAGATCTGGGCGCTCGTCATGGGGCTCGGCGGCCTTGCTTATGGATGTGCGATCATGTTCGTCCTGCCGATGATAAAATCCCAGGCTCTCCAAGACGCTTCGACCTGGTTCATCGGACTTTTCGTGATCGCAAATTTTGTCCCTATCATGCTCTATATCATGCCCCGCATCGTGCTTGAAATACTCGGCGATTTTCGGATCGTCGCGTTCATCACCACGGGCGGCGCGGTCGTCGGCCTGGCGCTGATCGCGGCCCTGCTGGCAATCGCGTCTCCGCCGTGGGCGTTGTTGGGTTCCGCCGTCTCGGAGATGTTCGTGCTCGTGGCATCGTGGTATTTCGCGCATCACCGCATGTGGAATATCGAGCATCCCGACGAGGCGCGCGACAGCCGGTTGGGCGCGTGGCGGCGCACGCTGCCGTTCGCTACGGCAAAGCGATAGGAAAAAACATGGCAGTCCAGGCGGTGCAAATTGCTGCGGTGGCCGGCTCGCCCGATGGCCAGTCCTCCCATCCGGCCACCGTCGTCGCCATCGATGCCTACACGGCGCGGCTCCACACCAGCCTGGAAGCGGTGAGGCCGCTCTGGCTGCGCCTCCAGACGGACGGTGTGTGCACCGCCCACCAGAATTATGCCTGGGCCGAGGGGATCGTTGCGCGGCTGATGCCGCAAGGTGCGGAACTGCTCATCGTGGAGGTAAACGATGCCGTCACGGGTGCGCCGCGAATGCTGGTGCCGCTGATACGGCGACCGGCCTTCCGCCATCGGGTGATCGAATGGCTGAGCTGTGGCGTTTGCGACTATTCGGCACCGCTGCTGGCCGATGCCAGCCCGTGGACGACGCAATCGGCGCAGGCCGCGTGGGCCGCGGTGCGTTCCGTGCTGCCGCCGGCGGACCGCATCCAGATCACGGGAATTCCGCAATCGATCAGCGGCGTCGCCAATCCGCTGGCCTTGCTCGCGGCCACGCGCGATTCCCTGCATACCAGCTTCGGTCTCGCCATCGACGGCGACCCGGAAACCGTCCTCAAGCGCCTATGCCGGCCATCCTTCGTCAAGGCCTTCAACAAGGACTGGCGCCGCCTCGAACGGCTTGGCGACGTGGAACTGGTCGAAGCCAACACGCCGGCCCTGGTGGAGGTCATCTTCGCCGGCCTGGTCCGGATGCGGCTCAGCCGCTTTCGCGAACTGGGCCGCTTCGACCTGCTGACGCAGGCGGCGGTTGTCGACTTCTATCGAAACGCCGCTCTCGAGGGCCTGTCGGATGGGTCGGTGCGGCTCTTCGGGTTGCGTGTGGGTGAAGCTCTTATCGCGGTCCAATACCTGCTGATCCATCAAGTCACCGTTCATGCTCTGCTGATCTCAATCGATCAGGGCGCGGTGCCCAATGTCTCGCCGGGACTTCTGATCATGGGCAAGTTGATGAGTTGGGCGCGCGGGCGCGATTTCAATTATTTCGACCTGTCGGTAGGCAACCAGAGTTATAAGGAACATATGGGTGCCGCGGGTTCGGGCCTGCGCGAGCTTTGCCACGGGATTACGGTGCGAGGCAGCGCCGTGAGCGCAGCCATCGAGATCCGCAACCGGGCCGAGGTGTTCGTGCGCTCCAAACCTCGGCTGCTGAAGAGGCTCCAGGGACTGATGCGGGGTTTGCGGCGCCTGCGTGGGGGATCAGAATGACGGGAGAAGCATGTGGCAAGCTACGCGGCGGGAACGACTCCGATAAGGGATCTGCCCGGTGGGCCGTTTTCCCCGACTGTCGCCAACGTTGATGCAACCGCGCACTTCACGGCTCGGCTGCACACCAGCTTCGACACCGTAAGGCTGCTATGGCTGCTCCTTGAAGCTCACGGCGTCTGCACTGCCCACCAGCATTATGCCTGGATCGAAGGAATCGCCGCACGGCTGATGCCCAAAGACGCGGATCTGGTCCTCGTCGAGGTGAGTGACGCCGTGACCGGCGCGCCGGCCATGCTGCTGCCGCTGATGCGGCGCCGGGCTCTCGGCCACCACGTGATCGAATGGCTGAGCTGCCGCGTGTGCGACTACGCGGTGCCGCTGCTGGCGGATGGGAGAGCGTGGACCAGGCAGAGTGCCGACGCCATGTGGGCAGCGGTCCGTGCCGTGCTGCCATCGGCGGATCGCATCCATATCGCGGGAATTCCGCAGCAGGTCCACGGCGTGGCCAATCCGCTGGCATTGCTTTCGGTGGCGCGCGACTCCATCCAGGTCACCTCCGGCCTCGTCCTGCATGGCGACCCGGAGACGCTCATCAAGCGAATCTGCAAGCCGTCCTTCGCCAAGGCCTTCCGCAAGCATTGCCGCGGCTTCGAACAGCTTGGTGGCCTCGCTTTGGTCGAGGCCGATACGCCTGACCTGACCGAGGAGCTCCTGGATGCACTGCTGGAAATGCGGCTCAAGCGTTTTCGTGAGCTCGGGCGTTTCGACCTCCTGACGCAGGCCCCGGTCGTCGATTTCTACCGCGCCGCGGCGCTGCAAGGCCTGTCCAACGGATCGGTGCGGCTCTTCGGACTACGCGTCGGTGAAGCCTGGCTTGCCTCCATCTATGTGCTGGTGAGAAAAGGCACACTTCACGCCCTCCTGCTCGGCATCGACCAGAATGCGGTCGCCAATGTCTCACCCGGCCTGACGACGATGGGCAAGCTGATGGTGTGGGGATGCGAGCGGGGCTTCGACTATTTCGACCTGTCGGTCGGCGGCCAGGGCTACAAGCAACATATCGGTGCCTCGAGCTCGGTACTGGCCGAGGTCTGCGAACCGGTGACAGTGCGGGGCAGGGCTGCGAACGCAGCCATTTTGCTGCGCAGCCGGGTCGAAGGCATGACGCGGTCGCGTCCCCGGCTGCTCAAGGCCGTCCAGGGCTTGACGCGCCGCTTGCGGCGATTGAAGGACTGAGGACGAGCGTTTGCCGACGACCGATGCAAAGAGGCACCAAGGCCGGCAAGCTTGTTGACTGGGTTGGTTAGCTCTATATCTGAAAGCCCCGCTTGCCGTTCAGAAATGAGTGTCCTCGGCAGATTTTTTAAGTTGGCGTTTTCGGCAGATCATATCGATGGATGCAAGTTTAGGAGATGGGATTCGTTCCATCCTCATTATTCAAACGAAGTACATTGGAGATGTCGTTCTGACATCTGCTTTGGTTCGCAATCTGCGTCTTGCTTATCCGCAAGCATCGGTAACCATGCTTTGTGCGCCGGGTCTCAAGCAGTTCATTGTCGCGCAAGGGATCGCCGATGTTGCCGTTGGCTTTGAATCCCGTGGCAGAGGAAGGACTCTGCTCAAACGTTTGAGCGACTATCGTGGCGTCATCTCTGATCTGCGGCGTCGGAAATTCGATCTTAGCATCGACCTTACCGATTCAAAAACCTCGCGGATCATGCATCGCTTGATCGGGGCTCCACTTCGCGTCGGCTTCGATCCTTCCGAGCATCCGATGAAGTTCTGGGAAATCCAGCTTGCAAACGTGCTCGCCGCGACCTTCGGACATGGCGGACCGCATTATCTCTACAGGAACCTGTCTCCACTCAGCGCCCTTGGGTTGGATTATCAGGATCCAACGCCTCGGCTGCAGCCGACCAGGACTGCCCAGGAAGAGTGTGCCAGGCTTCTTGCGGAAAACGCTTTGGCGAAGAAGTCCTATGTGGCCGTGCATGCCGGCGCGAGATTTGAAGGCCGTTGCTGGCCGCCCCAACATTTTGCTGCGGTCATCGATGAGGTATACGCCAAAACCGGGCTGCGATCCCTCCTCGTTGGTGGGCCGGATGAAGGGCTTGCCGCGCAAAGCATCCTTGAAGTGGCAGCATCGCCGGTCGCAAGTGTCGTCGGAAAAGCCTCGCTTGAGGTCTTGACAGCATTGTTGGCCGAAGCGTCGATCTTTCTTGGCAATGAGAGCGGCCCGATGCACATCGCGGCCTCTGTCGGAACTCCAGCGGTGGGGCTGTACGGTCTGACGTCGCCTGAGCAATGGGGCCCATTCGGTGTCCCCAACCGGACGCTCCAGCCGCCCATGCCTTGCCCATGCATCGCTCCAGGTTTATGTAAAGAAAACAACGCCGGTGGGGTCTATTGCGTCCAGCGGCTCCAGGTTGCCGATGTTGCGGCGGCGACACTCGATCTCATCGGCACGGAAGTTCAAAAATCTGCTCATTCGGGCATGCCGGCCGCGTAGCAGGGCGGCAGCGATGGGCGATTGTTTGGCGGCGCGCTTCACGTCTTGATTCAGGCCAAGGCCCAAGCATCTTCAAAAGATTGGTAAATTTGACCGGGCCGCATCCTGCGCTGTCCGCGAAATTGACAGGACGGCGCGTCTCCGCCATCCTTGGCCCCAGTCGTCAGGCTGCCGGCAGCGGCCGCGTTGCGTGTCAGGGCGACCGAGGGCAGTGTCATGTTCAGTCCCGTCACAGGTCAGAATTCCAAGCGCGCCGCGGTGCGCAAGGCGCTCGATCGTCACAAGGTCTACATCACCGCGCAGTGTTTTTCGGCAGGCACCTACCAGGCCCGGGTTCTGGTCGACGGCGAGGCCTATTGGGTCGACGAATTCCGGCTGAGCCAGCTGCAGCAAGGACTGTCGCCGGCGGAGCTCGAGTTGACGCCGGCCGCTGACGATTGAGAGCGTGACTGGCTTGTTCCTGGCCGCCGTGCTTCGATCCTTGCGATGACGACTCCACCAAAGCTCAAAGCCTATCGCGCCAAACGCGAATTCGCCAAGACGCCGGAACCGGTTGGCGGGCTCGTCAGCAGCGACGGCAACCGCTTCGTCGTGCACAAGCACCACGCCACCGCTGACCATTATGATCTGCGCCTGCAGGTCGGCGATGTCTTGAAGAGCTGGGCGGTGCCGCGCGGGCCTTCGCTCAATCCGGCCGACAAGAGGCTGGCGGTCGAGACCGAGGATCATCCGCTCGAATATATCGACTTCGAGGGTGTCATTCCCGAGGGCGAGTATGGCGGCGGGCCGATGATCGTCTGGGATACCGGCACATGGGCGCCGATGGACGACGTCGAAAAGAGCTTGCGAACCGGCGCCTTCAAGTTCCGGCTGGCCGGCGACAAGCTCAATGGCGGCTGGATGCTGACCCGGCTGAAGCCGAAACCCGGCGAAGACGAAAACAAGAAGAACTGGCTGCTTTTCAAGGAACGCGACCTCGCCGCCGACACCGCGCTTGACATCCTCACGGCCCGGCCGGAAAGCGTCAAATCCGGATTGCGCATCGAGGAGCTGGCGGCGCCGGCGAAGCCCGCTGCCAAACCCGCGCCCAGACAGGGATCGCTGAAGCCCGGCACGCTGCCGGGCGTGTTCAAGGCCCCCATGCTTGCCCGTATCGAGCCGCAACTGGCGACGCAGGTGCCAAAGCCACCCGATGGCGACGACACCCAACAAGTCTGGCTGCACGAGATCAAATTCGACGGCTACCGCACCATGGCGCATCTCGCTGGCGGCGTCGTCAAGCTGATCACCCGTGGCGGCATCGACTGGACGAAGCGCTATGGCGACCTGCCGCATGCGTTCGCCAAACTGCCGTGCCGCGACGCCATCATCGACGGCGAGATCGTGGTGCTCGACGCCCGGGGCATCAGCCGCTTCGCGCTGCTGCAGGATGCGCTGGCCGAGGGCGCCGGCAACAAGCTCCATTTCTACGCCTTCGATCTTCTCCACCTCGACGGCTGGGACCTGACCAAGGCGCCGCTGGTCCGGCGCAAGGCGCTGCTGGCGCAGATGCTGTCGGGCGTCGGCGCCAATTCCGCCATCCAGTTCTCCGACCATGTCGAAGGTTCGGGGCAGGGGCTCTACGACCAGGTGTCGGAACTCGGGCTGGAGGGTGTCGTCTCAAAGCGCGCCACGGCCATCTATCAGAGCGGCCGAAGCAAAAGCTGGACCAAGACCAAGGCACTGCTGTCGGACGACTTCGTCATCGCCGGCTTCACCATCTCCGATGCGGCCGAAGGGCTGGCGGCGCTCGGCATGGCAGAGTTCGAGGGTGGTGAATTGCATTATCGCGGCAAGGTCGGCACCGGTTTCGATGCCGCCACCGCCGGTGAGTTGCTCGCCAGGCTGGAGCCGCTGCGGGAAGGCGCCACCCCGCCCGAGGGTGTCCCGCGCGAAATCATGCGCGAGATGAACTGGGTGCGGCCGCTGCTGTCGGCGCGCATTCATTACGCCAACCGCACCTCAGACAATGCGCTACGCCACGGCGTCTTCCGTGGTTTGAGGGATGTCGGCTTGTCGACGCCGGTCTCGTCCAAACGCAAGCGGCTGATCGCCGAGGCCGACCTTGCCACAATCTGGGTGACCAACCCGACGCGCCGGCTGTTCGGCAAGACCGGCCCGACCAAGCTCGACATCGCGGTCTATTACGCGCTGGTCGGCGACTTCATGCTGCCGCACATCCTCGGCCGGCCGGTGTCGCTGGTGCGCTGCCCGACCGGCCTGCCGAAGGATTGCTTCTTCCAGCGCCACGCCTTCACCGGCATGCCGCCCTCAGTGGTGACATTCGACGCGACGAATTCCGAGGGCGAGACCAAATCCTATCTCTCGGTCGAAGGCGCGAAAGGGTATCTGGCGCTGGCGCAGTTCGGCGTCGTCGAGTTCCACACCTGGGGCACCCACCGCACCAGCCTCGACAGGCCCGACCAGATCGTCCTCGACCTCGATCCGGGAGAAGGGATCACCTGGCGCGAGGTGGTCGAGGCTGCGGTGCATATCAGAAGCGAGCTGGAGCGCCTGGGGCTGGTGCCGTTCGCCAAGACCTCCGGCGGCAGCGGCATCCACATCACCGTGCCGGTGACGGGCAAGCAGAACTGGAAGAAACTGCACCAGGTGACCAGCGCGATCGCCACGCATCTGGCGACAACGGCGCCTGATACTTTCACCACCACCATGGGCAAGGACAACCGCAAGAAGCGCATCTTCATCGATTATCACCGCAATGCGCGCGGCCACACCTCGGCAGCACCTTACTCGCTGCGCGCCCGCACCAATCTGCCGGCCTCGACGCCGGTCAGTTGGAGCGACCTCGAATCCATCGATGCGCCGCAGGATCTGAACTATTCCTCCCTGCCGGGGCTGCTGGCGACGTCGGGCGATCCGTGGGCCGAGATCGACGAGTTCGCGCGGGATTTGCCGACCTTGAAGAACTAGGTTCCTCGGCCCCCATGAAATGGAGGAGAGCGTTGCGGGGCGAGGAACCCAACGCCATCGACGCTTCCGACAATTTGAATTATTCTCTCCGCCACGACCTCAAAGACGTGGCGGAAGATTTCGTCAGGGATTTGCCTGTATTGTGCGGGGTCGGTGTAGGATTTGCGCAGCCTCGTTCGTCCTTCGGACGAAAGCGCTGCAGTCAATGTCAGTGCATGGCCGCGTAGGAGTGTTTCATGGCGCCCAGGGCAAGTTGGAAAGGTTACCTTAAACTCAGCCTCGTCAGCTGTCCGGTGCGGTTATATCCCGCCACCAGCGCCAGCGAGCGCATCAGCTTCAACCAGTTGCATAAGAAGACCCACAACCGCATCAACATGAAACCGGTCGACCCCGAATTGGGGCTCGTCGAGCGTGCTGATCTGGTCAAGGGCTATGAATACGAGGACAAGCAGTACATCATCATAGATGATGCCGACCTCGATGCGGTGCGCATCGAATCCAATCACACGATGAACATCGAGGCCTTCGTCGACGAGGACGAGGTCGACGTCATCTATCAGGACGCGCCCTACTACATGGCGCCTGACGGCGCGATGGCGGAGGAGACCTTCGCCGTGCTGCGCGAAGCCATGCGCAAATCCGGCAAGCTGGCGATCGCACGCCTGGTGCTGTCGAGCCGCGAGCGGGTGGTGACGATCGGCGCGCGCGAGAACGGCATGTTCGTGTGCACCTTGAGGAATCCGAACGAAGTGCGTGGCACGGCTGAATATTTCGGCAACATCCCAGCCGGCAAGCCCGATCCCGAAATGCTGCAGCTCGCCGAAGCACTGATCAAGCAGAAGGAAACCACCTTCGATCCGAAGAACTATGAGGACCGCTACGAGGCGGCACTCATGACGATGATCCGCGAGAAGCTGAAAGGCCACAAGCCGATCATCGCGGCGGCACCCGAGCGCGGTAATGTCATCAATCTGATGGATGCGCTCAAGGCGAGCCTGTCGCAATCGAAGCCGCCGGCCAAGTCGAAAAGCAAGGCCGACGAGGTTGCCAAGCCCGCCGCGAAGAAGGCGGCAGCGGGTGGTGCTGCTGAAAATCCGTTGAAGGCCAATCTGCTGAAGGCGGTCGGCAAGAGCAAGAAATGACGGCACCGACCGGCGCTGTTTTCGGCACGATAGGCGCGCTGGCGGCTTTTCCGCTCAGGCTGGCTGCGCGGGAAGTGGAACGCCGACACGGCCAGCTGCGGCGCGGTATCACCAGGCGCACCACGCATGTCGTCTTCGGCCGGACACTGTTGGCCAAAGCCGGGCTCTCCAGGAACGGCGATGCCGAGATCGAACGCCGTGTCGCCGCCGAGCGCGCGGCCGGGCGAACGCTGATCAGCGAGAACGGATTTCTGCGCCTTCTCGGACTGATGAAGACACCGGAAGCGTCTTCGCTGTCGCGGCAATCGCTGATCGATCAGTCGCGGCTATCAGGCTCCGACCTCGACCTGCTCAGCCTGTTCGATGCGTTCGAGCATGACGTTGAACCCTATTCCTTCCGCGACCTGATCCTGGCGCGCAAATATGCCGGGCTCATCGCCGGCGGCGCGACATGGGGGGCGATCGCGCGCTCCGTCCACCGCTCCGGCCCGGTGGCGTCGCTGACCGCCAAGTCGCTCAATGTCGGCTCGCAGCATGGACGCGCCGATGCCATCTATCTCGAAGGCGGCCAGAGCGAACTCGACGGGCAGTTGCTGTTCGATCTCGGAACAGCCGGGGCAGCGGGTGACGACACGCTGGAGGAGTTGTTCGCCGAGGCGGAAGCGGCGGAGGAGCAGGGCGACCATGATAGGGCCGCCGCGCTCTACCAGCGCTGCCTGGCCATCGATCCGAGCGATGCGATTGCCGCCTTCAACCGCGCTAACTGCCTGCGCGCCGGCGGCCACGCGGCGGACGCCGCGCACGACTATATCAATGCGATAAAACTCGACCCGGCCTTCGTCGAGGCGTGGTTCAACCTGGCCGGACTGATGAGCGAGCAAGGTCGCGAAGCCTCGGCGCGAAGGCACCTGCAGAAAGCGATCGCGCTCGACAAGACCTATGCCGATCCGGTGTTCAACCTCGCCCGGCTGGAATTCGACGCCGGCAATCTGCCGGAGGCGCGGGGCCTGTGGGTGCGTTATCTCGAACTCGACGCGGAGTCCGAATGGGCACGGGTTGCAGCCAAGGGCGTGCAGTTCGTGGATTTGCAGTTGGCGCGGACGGCGGGGTGAGGGATGCTGGCGCTTGAACACCCCCCTCTGGCCTACCGGCCATCTCCCCCGCAAGGGGGGAGATCGGAAGCTTGGGCGTCCCGCTCCTTCTTGCAAAGTGGGAGATTGGCGAAAGCGGTTGAGCGCGCAATCTCCCCCCTTGCGGGGGAGATGTCCGGCAGGACAGAGGGGGGTGTGACGGAACTCGACCTCTCCAGCGAGACCGCCCCATGACCACCTTCCTCTTCGACGGCGACGATAATGCTCCCGTCACCATTCTGCTCGCCCACGGCGCCGGTGCATCGATGGATTCGCCCTCGATGACCGCCACCGCCAAGGCGCTGGCCGCGGCCGGCTTTCGGGTTGCGCGCTTTGAATTCCACTACATGGCCGCGCGCCGCTACGGCCACCGCAAGCCACCGCCGCGGGCCGAGACGGTCAACCCGGAATATATCAAGGCGATAGCCAACCTCAGGGCAAAGGGCGTGACGGGACCGCTGATCATCGGCGGCAAGTCGATGGGCGGGCGCGTCGCCTCCATGGTCGCCGACGAGATGTTTGCCAAGGGCGAGATTTCAGGCCTGCTGTGCCTCGGCTATCCCTTCCATCCGCCGGCCAAGCCCGAGCAATTGCGGACAAAACACCTCGCCGATCTAAAGACGCCAACGCTGATCTTCCAGGGCACCCGCGACGAGTTCGGCACCAGGGACGAAGTCGCGACTTATGGCCTTTCCGACCGCATCGAGGTGATCTGGCTGGAGGACGGCGACCACGATCTCAAGCCTCGCAAGAGTGTTTCGGGGTTTTCGACCGCCGACCATCTGAAGACGCTGGCCGAGACGGTGAAGGCGTGGTCGGGTCGGGTCGCTTCCTGAAGCGATGAAGATCGCCTCCTTCAACATCAACAACATCAACAGCCGGCTTGAAAACCTGCTGGGATGGCTGGCTGCGGCAAAACCCGATGTCGTCTGCCTGCAGGAGCTGAAGGCGCGCGACATGCAGTTTCCGCGCTCGGCATTGGCGGCGGCGGGCTATGGCGCGGTGTGGAAGGGCGAGCCGACGTGGAACGGTGTTGCCATCCTGGCGCGGGGTGCCGAGCCAGTGCTGACCCGCGATGCGTTGCCCAGCGACGATGCCGACAGGCAGAGCCGCTATATCGAGGCGGCGGTGAACGGCATCATCGTCGCTTGTCTCTATGCGCCGAACGGCAATCCTCAGCCCGGCCCGAAATTCGCCTACAAGCTCGCCTGGCACGCGCGGCTGGAGGTGCATGCCGAACAGTTGCTCGACACCGGCCTGCCGGTGGTGCTGGCCGGTGACTACAACATCGTGCCCGAGCCGCGCGATATCTACGCCACCCGCTCCTATGACGACAACGCGCTGGTGCAGCCGGAAAGCCGGGCGTCGTTCCAGCGCCTGCTCGACCAGGGTTGGCTTGATGCCCTGCGCAAGAAGCATCCGAAGGAAACGCTTTACACATTCTGGGACTATCGCCGCAACCGCTGGCCGCGCGATGCCGGCCTCCGGCTCGATCACATCCTGCTGTCGAAGAAACTGGCACGCCGCCTGACCGCTGCCGGCATCGACCGCGACGTGCGCGGCGAGGACGGCGCCAGCGACCATGCGCCGGTGTGGGTGGAATTGAAGTAAGGCGACTGCTTTCATGCGTCGCGCTTGAACGGATTCCTGCAACGCGCTTTAAGTCTTTTGTCTTGATGCATGTCGCTGTCCCAAATCCGGGTTCGCTTTTGGCCGACATGCAATAACCTGTCGGCAAAGTACTCCAACGCAGCCGGATCGCCCGTGAACGCAACCCCCCACGAGATTTATGTATCGAGGCTCCATGCCTGACTTGGGCGCTGTCCAGATACTGGCCGCCGCCATTGTGGTGCTTGCGGCTGCTGTCGCGTCCTGGCTGCTGTGGCGGAAGCGCAGCCGTCGCAAGGGACGGCGGCTAATCAATCCGGCTGCCGACTATGCCGTCCGTACCGATTGGAACGCCCGCGGGGGTATGCTCAATTACTCGTCCTTCGTCTATTTCGATGTCGATCGCGACGGCAAATACGGCGCCGGAGACCGGCCGATGGCCGGGATCATGGTGCGGCTGTATGACGAAGCCGGCAAGCTCGCCGCGTCCGCGCGCACCAACAATGCCGGCTTTGCCAATTTTCCAATGTCGGTGAAAAGCAGAAAGGCCGTGATCCGCAAGCCGGGCAACTGGCGCTTTGTGGTTTCGGTGCCGCCCGGCTGGCAGGCGAAAAGCGAAAATGACATTCAGTCCCGACACTTCCTGCCGCTGCCGGGTTCGCCGGCCGGGATGGTATCGCAGGAGATGCTGCTGCCGGTCGGTCTGGCACCGCCGCGCCGCGTCAGCGGGCGCGTCGCCGGCGATGGACCAGCGACCCTCTCCGTGTCGGGGAATGGGCACGTCCTGGAGACGCGGGCACTGGCGCCGGGTGCCGTCTTCAGCTTCGACCTGGCTGAAGAAGCCGACACGGTCAGCGTCAGCGGCGGCGCCTTGGAGCGGCGGCTGACGGTATCGCCCTACTCGGCGGATCTCGGCCTGCTGTCGCCGCAACGCGCCGGCATCGACACTGATGCCGCCCTCGAAACGATCGATTTCGACGATGTGACGTCGCGCAGCCTCAGGAAAATTCCGGCTGGCCATGCCGGATTGGCGTGGCGCAACCTGAATGCGATGGCCCGCGACTTCACCAAGGACAGCCAGGGCTATGTCAATGGCAATGTTTCCGGCGACCATGTGCTCTACACCAGCAGCGGGCTGCCGGCCGAATTCAGCTGCGAACGGCCGTTCGGCTTTCACTCGGTCATGCTGAGCGCCGCCTGGCTGGCGTCGGAAGGGGAGGTGGCGCTGATCGAAAGCTGGCTTGGCGAGCAGCTGATAGCAAGCGACGAGGTCACGCTGTCGGCGCTAACGCCGCTGCACTACGCTCCAATGCTCAAAGCTGTAACGCGTGTTCGCCTGTCGACGAAGCACTATTGGCAAATGGTCGTGGACGATCTGGTCCTGACGCGCTGAGATTTAGGCATACCAAAGCGGAGCGAAATTTCGCCCCGCTTCAATCAAGTTTCGTTTACGGTCAGCCCGGCACAATCGAGGCGCCGTTGGCCGCAGTGACCGCCGACAACCGGCCTTTTTTCAAGAACGATGGCTTCACATAGATTTTTTTCATATCAGACTCTCCTAAAATCCCGATCCGATGATGCCAGACTGCGGCCATCTGTCAACCGTGCGGGCTGAAATCGGCAAACTGCAATAAATCCGAGGAGGCGCGGCAAGGCGCCCGCCCTCCAATTCTTTGTTTTACGCCATTCCGAATCGAAGTCTTCGGTGGTTTTCCTGGAATTGCTCCGCGCCAGGCGTGATCCGGCCAAGAGTGTGCCTGATTATATCGTGGCGCTGGTCGAGCCGTTTGCCGTAACGGCTGAAAGCTTGCCCTTCTTGACGAAAGCCGGCTTCGCGTAAGTCTCTTCATAGCGATCTCTTCTGATCCCTCGGCGATGATGGCAGATGCGCGACATGTATCGACCAAGCCGGGTCCGGCGGCGGGCCTCCTGGCGATACTGGCGCCGTGTTCACTGTCCACGGCAACGCATTGGCGCTGCCGGCCGACGGCCGGCGCCTGGTCTCCGACTCGCTCGACGGCACGGCGCGGCTGTGGGGCATGGATAGCGGCAACCGGATCGCAATGTTGGACAGCCAGACCGGCCCGATTTATGCGGTGGCCTTCGCCGCCGACGGCGCGGTGCTGACCGGCGGCAACGACCGCACCATCCGCGACTGCCGGCCACCGGCGGCGACGGCGTGGTGCTGTTTGCCGGCGCGCCGGAATGAGCGAAATCTTGATCACCCTGTCCGCCGTGCTATGTAAAACCAATGCCAGCACCCAGCCTCCCAGACAATGCGCCGCTCATCGTCATCGATCTCCAGACCGGCATGTTCGACGGTGTGCACGAGCAGCCGATCCATGATGCGCCTGATATTGTCGAGCGCACCAAGGCGGTGATCGATTGGGCGCGGCGCGGCGGGCGCAAGGTCGCTTTTATCAGGCATGACGGACCCGATGGCGACCCGTTGGCACCGGATGAGCCGGGCTGGCCGGTTTGGCCCGCGCTCGGCCAAGCGGCGGACGAGCCGACCTTCGCCAAATCCGTGCGCAATGCTTTCAGCAATCCTGCCTTCGGCGACTGGCTTGCCGGTCAGGGTGCGAGTGCTGTCGTGCTCTTGGGCGCACAGACCGATTTTTGCGTGGCCGCGACGGTCAAGGGCGCCATCGCCAGAGGGCTCGGCGTGACCGTGGTCTCCGATGCGCACAGCACGCTGGACAATGCCAGCGAGAGTGCCGAGCAGGTCATCCTCAGGCACAATGGCGAATTCGCCGAGGCCGGCGTCAATCTGGTGACCACAAAGGCGCTTGTCGGCGGCTGAAGCCCGACCGTCGCCGCAGCGCGCATTATCAGGCGGGCCGGCTTGAGGACTTCGCGAGAGAAGACAGGCGGCTGCCGTGGTCGACGCGGACGGGGGGGCGCATTGTTGGGATGGCTCGGGCGCCCGCGTCAACCAGGGCGGCTCGTACCGCCGCATTAGCAACATTGCACATTGCGCGCCGCTCGAAACTTCCGCGAAAGCGGAATAGGCTGGGGCAAAAGTGCGGATTCGGCTGAGACTTTCGGCGCGCTTTCCCGGTCAGGGAGTCAAAAAGTCTGCTGGCTTGTCGGGATGTCGCTCAGGGCGTTTGCCGGGTCCTGCACCGGATCGGCGAGGAACGATGCCGCAATCAGGTCGTCGGCATCGATCCGACCATGACGATCTTCCATGATGGCCGCGACCTTTTGAAAGGTTTTCATTTCGGCATCCGTCACCCGCGCATCACGCATCCTGGCTTGGAGATCGGCCAGGCGAACGCCCAAAGCAGGGGATGTCACAGCTTTGCTTGTCATCTTCACTCGTCCTGATTGGAAGCTGGGCAACCCGCCGCCATGGCTGGCGGCGGGTTGGACAGTTCGAAATTCAATCGTAGACCTTGATGATCTTGCGGGTGCCCGGATCCACCAGGACGGTGCGGTTGTCGACCACCACGTAGCGGTATTTGACATCGGGGATCTCATGAAGTTCGACCGTGTCCGGCAACGCGCTACCAATATTCAGTTCCACACCGGGAACCTTGACCGAAGCGAGAGGCTGCTTCTTCACATACTCGCGGATGACCGTGTCCTGTTCAGGCTGAATGACAACGTCCTGAGCGGCAACGGCGCCGACACCAGCCAACAGCAATAGCGCCGCTGCGGCGCCCGTTAGGTGCATTTTCATACCGTTTCTCCTTGCGAGTCAGCATGACAGGATCGTTCAACGCTGACGGCAACTGAACTTGAGCCAAATGAAAATGTTCCTCCGCTGGGGCTTCGGTCGGGTGAGACGTGCGACTTAAGTCTGGTCTGCGAGCGCATTGGTCTTACCGACGGGAACGGCTCTCTGTTCATGGCTGTTTGTCTCCCGGAATTCGGAGAGACAGATGGACAAAAGTGTTGGCCAAGCGCGCTGGTTGCTCGCACCGATTTTCGCGACAGCTGTCACCTTTCTGGTGATGGGGATAGTCCTTGGCTGACATGTCGTCGATCGGCGCAGCAACGTCCCTTCCTGCGCTGATAGGATTCGCAAGCCGCTTCGGCGGCTGGCGAATCCTCTATTTTCACCATGCGCCGGCCTGCTCATTCGGCAGCCGAGCGCTTCGTTCAGCTTATGCAACGTTGGGAGGTTACTATGGATCGGCGATCCTTCTTGACGGCGATGTTTGGCATTGCCGGGGCAGCGGCCCTTGCAGGGGCAATTCGCCCGATCGAGGCAGCGGCCGGTGTTCCAGGCGCCGGAAACGGCATTCTCGATGAAATTGAGGCAGAGGCCCTCGACGACGAAGGTGCACATGCGGAGGTGCAGCCGGTCGACCATCGACGCTGGGATCGGGGCTGGGATCGGGACTGGGATCGGGATCGGGGCTGGCGCCGGCGCCGGCACGGGCGGCGTTGGAGACGGGTCTGCCGCAGTTACTGGCGGCATGGTCGCCGTCGCGTCCGGTGCTATCGCAGACGTGGCCCTTCGGTCGTCCTTCGATTTTAGCAGCTAGCCTGCACGTCTTAGCGATTTGATCAGTGCGATGGGCTCGGCGTCCGCATCTTTCCTGCGGCTGCCGAGCCGGAGGCTGTTTGTCGAGGCTGAAGCTACACGTGGCGAAACGGTGCGAAGATGAATCCGCGCCACACAAAGGCGAAGACGGCAAGGCGAGGACAAGAAATGGCCCGGCAGCCAGGTGCAAAGGGAGGACGCCGGGCCAGCCGACTTCTGGCGGTCGTCGGCCATCGTTACATTAGATATACCTAATGTTAATGCAAGCAACCCAAAACTTCTCCGATGGACAAAACACCGTCCGAAGCTGTCCGCTCCGCTGCATGATCACCAGCACGGCCGCCGCACTGCAGGCAGCGGCAATGGCGGATCTTCCTGGCCTAAGTCTGGAGGACCTGCGCGGCGGCAATCTCGCTATGGCTCAGCAATAGCTCGTTCAGTTTGCCGCTTTGCTATCGGCCGCGTGTATCGATCGAGCGGGCGGCGAAGACAGGGCACGCTGATCCGCAGGCTGCTCACCGAAGTAAAGTGAACTGCCGAGTAGGAGGAACACGATGCCCACCGCCGTTAATCCAACCATGAGCACGGCGATCGCCGTTCCTGGGCCATGGCCCGTCTTGATGATGGTGGATCGGTGGGGCATCGCGCTGTTCTCCAGGCATGGCACCCGGCGGGGCCGCTTTCGACAAACGACGAACACGGCCCCGATGTTCCCTCGTTGGAAGCTTCAATCGGTCACGTCGGGCTTTTGCTTTTTCCTGTAGGACCAAGGTCTTATCCGTCGTGCGCAAAAGTCCAAGGGGCCTTGTTCAGTTCCGATAATGTCCCTTGGATGTTCCGCTATTTTAGGTAAATCTGATATAATGCCTAGGCGGAAAACTTAGCCGGCCAAGCACATTTTCCCGCGAACCGGGCATGGAAAATGTGGCTTTGGCAAGTTCAACAACAGGCAGTCATGTCTCGGGCGACGAATGGCTCACGTCTCGTCGAATCGGCCCTCGCGGGTCTGATCGCGCGTGATCGCGGCTTCTTCCTCATCATCGGGAAGGGCATCGTCGCTGTCCTGGTACGCGTTATCGTCGTCCTCGTCGGGCAGATCGCCGTCTTTTTCGACGCCGTAACGCATGTCGCCGTTTTCCGGCACGGACTCTGGCAGGATCTCGCCGCCCTTGATCGCATCCCAATCCTGCTGCTCGATGGTAGGCCCATCCGCCTGCGGTGCGTCATCTTCGATGTCGGCGCTTGGTTTGTTGCGCGGTGCCATGCCGGCCTCCTTTCCTTGAAAAAACTGGAGGCGAAACTCGGCGTGCCGGCATTTGTTCCCCTGCTCGAAGTGCAAAGAGCGGGCGTGCTTCTGGATTTTCGACGGCTGGCGCGTCAGCCCAGCCCCGCCGGCACCGCCGCCGCGCGCCGGATCGCCACCGTTGCCAAGTCGCCGCGCAATGGAAAGCGCGCAGTGGCGATCGGCCGCTTACTTGCGAAGTTGCTAAAATAATGAAATGTTGTTCGCGGGAAATGGGATGAGCAGGGACTGGTTGGAACCGGCGCGGTTTCGGCGGTTTGGGGAAACCATGTATTTTGGGCAGTTTCTCGTAGGAATGTCAGCCACGGCCATCATCGTCGCGGCCTGGACCTATATGGCCACCGGCTCCTTCTGGGAGGCATTTGCCTGGACGATAGCGACGCTGCTTGTCCTGCAGGTCGGCTACTTCGTGCTCATCGTGAGGCTGATCTTCAGGCGCTCGCACGATATCGTGCCGAGCCAGGATCCGGTAGACGCCTTCCCGCCATTGCATCGCGACGGTGTCCAGCTTTGAGACCGGCTGGCCAGGATCACTCGCGCGTGTGCGCCCGGGCAAATTCGGGGAACCTCGCCCACAGCGCGATCACGGTGTTTGGTCACTGAGAGACAGCGTTGTCTGGGCATAGCCCTGCTGGAGGTTTCGGCACAGCGTATCGTGGGAACATTTCGGCGTCGTCGTGGGAACATGATGCATGCGCGACCGGCTTCGCATGGCTCAGGCCGTCAGGTGGAACAAGTGATCATGCTTCTCTAGCGGTACCGGTGAGGTTGCCACCTCTATCGGCACTGCCATGGCTCGCTCTGCTCCCGGCGGGGCGAGTCTTTTTCGTGCTCCCATCGTCGAGATAGAGGGACGCGAGGCTGATTTGACGCGGCGACAACAGGTGCTTCGCCAATTCGGCTGCAGAAGGAATTTTTCGTCTTCTAATGTCCATACACATTTGTGCAAGTTTTCAAGCATTTCTGCGCTGTCTGCCGCATGCTTGATCAGCAACAAATTAATATCCGGGCTGCAAACATAACATCTTCAATTCTGAAGTTCGATGGAACCACATGGCAGCGGTGGAGTTTTTATGGAGGGCGGAATTCAATTGTCACTAGGAGACGGTCATGAAACTTTATCTTACAAGCGCGGCGGCTGCCATCGTCGTGACGGGCGGCATTGGTGCGGCGCTGGCGGAGAGCGTCGTCGTCGTCCAGCCGCAGCAGGAGACGGTCGTTCGCGAATACATCAAGAGGGAACCGCTTGCCTCGGTGAACCTTCTGGGGGTCGAACTCAAGCTCGGCTCGTCGGTACCGGACACTGTCGAACTGCGTGAGGTGCCCGACGTCAAATACCGCGTCGCGGTGATCAATGACCAGACGGTCCTCGTCGACCCGGAGACCCGCCAGATCGTTGAAGTGCTGCACTAAGGGGTTCCCGCAGCACTGGACCTTGGGAAAAACCCGCCCCGACGTCGCGTCGGTGGCGGGTTTCCTTTTGTTGCGATCCGCGATGGCCTATTCGGCGGCCAGTCTATCCTGCGTCTTGGTCTCGAAATCGCTGGCGTCGTGGCGCTCATGCAGTTGCATGGCAGGCTCGCCGAAAGCGCGGTTGACCATGCGGCCGCGCTTGACCGCCGGTCGTGCGTCGATCGCCTTGGCCCAGCGTTGCACATGTGCGTATTCCTGCACGGACAGGAACTCGGCGGAATCATTGTACATGCGGCCGAGCGCCAGCCCGCCATACCAGGGCCACACCGCCATATCGGCGATGGAATAGTCCTTGCCGCCGAGATATTCAGTCTCCGCCAGCCGGCGGTCGAGCACATCCATCTGGCGTTTCACCTCCATCGAGAAGCGGTCCATGGCATATTCGAACTTTTCCGGCGCATAGGCATAAAAGTGACCGAAGCCGCCGCCCAGATACGGCGCCGAGCCCATCTGCCAGAACAGCCAGGACAGCACTTCGGCGCGCGCCGGCTGTTCGGTAGGCAGGAATTCGCCGAACTTTTCGGCGAGATAGACCAGGATCGAACCGGATTCGAAGATGCGCACCGGCGTCTTGCCGCTGCGGTCCATCAGGGCCGGGATCTTGGAGTTTGGATTAACCTCGACGAAGCCGCTGCCGAACTGGTCGCCATCGTTGATCCGGATCAGCCAGGCGTCGTATTCGGCACCCTTGTGGCCGCGCGCCAGAAGCTCTTCCAGCATGACCGTGACCTTGACGCCGTTCGGCGTCGCCAGCGAATAGAGCTGCAACGGATGCTTGCCGACAGGCAGTTCCTTGTCATGCGTCGGCCCGGCGATCGGCCGGTTGATGCTGGCAAAGGCTCCGCCGCTCGGCTTGTTCCAGGTCCATACTTTCGGCGGTGTGTAGTCGGTCATTTCGTGGCCTCGTGTCGGGGAAGGATGGCAGGTCGCCATAAACTAGGGCTGCGGATGTGTAAGTTCAACTTGCGTTGAACTATTATCGATGCCCGCGGAGCCAAGATCGGCAATTGGGCACTTCCTCACCCTTGCGCCTTCTCCTGCGTGGCATACCTATAGAAGATGTCACCAAAGCCCATCCAGGACAAAAGCATGACCATCAATCCCAATCCGCGCTCGGTCGTTGCAGTGCGGGCCACTGTCCCCGAAGATGCCTTTACGGCCGGCGCGCTCGGCACGCTCAGGGAAGGCAGCGGCGTCGTCATTCGCAACGATGGGCTGGTGCTGACCATCGGCTATCTCATCACGGAGGCGGAAGAGGTCTGGCTGACCAGCCATGACGGCCGCGTCATCCCCGCGCATGCGCTGGCCTATGACCAGGAATCGGGTTTTGGGCTGGTGCAGGCGCTGGCGCCGCTCGGCCTGCCGGCGGTGGCGCTGGGCGATGCCGGCAAGACCAGGATCGGCGACGCCGTCGTGCTGGCCGACGGCACCGGCCAGTCGGTGCAGGCCAAGATCGTCACCAAGCAGGAATTCGCCGGCTACTGGGAGTATCTGCTCGACGAGGCGATCTTCATTGCGCCCGCGCACCCGTCCTGGGGCGGTGCCGGGCTGTTCGGCGCTGACGGCTCGCTGCTCGGCATCGGTTCCCTGCGCCTGCAGATGAGCCGCAACGGCGAGGTCGCCGATATAAACATGATCGTGCCGATCGATCTGTTGCCGCCCATTCTCGATGACCTCCTGACGCGCGGCCAGGTGGCCAAGCCGCCGCGCCCGTGGCTCGGCGCCCTGTCGGCCGAAAGCGACGGCAGAGTGGTGGTGATGAGCGTGACCGAGGGCGGCCCGGCGGCCAAGGCCGGCCTGCGCCAAGGCGACATCATCTCCGACATCCGGGACGGCGCGGTCGACGGGCTGGCCGATTTCTATCGCAAGCTGTGGGAGAGCGGCTCGGCGGGGGCCGAGATTCCAATGCGGGTGTTGCGCGACGGCCGCGAAACCTGGCTGCGCGTCAAATCGGCCGACCGCGGCAGCTTTCTGAAAAAGCCGCAACTGCAGTAGACGCGTCGATGGCGTCGGCGATGTCGTCGGGTTGGCCGATCCGCCCGACCCGGCAGCCGCTCGGCCATCGCGGCCAGGGCCTCGGCGGGATTGCCAAGCGCCTGGCGCGCCTGCCGCAGCCGGTTCTCGCCGCGCCCGGCGATGATCACCTCGGCGCCGGCCTCGACGCAGCGCCGGGCCAGCGCCAGACCCATGCCAGAGCCGCCACCGACGATCAGGATTTTCTCATTTGAAATGCTCATTCGCTCTGCCTTTGCTTGGATGGAGAAGGGCAGGGAATTGGCAGTTCGGTACGGCAAGTGAAAACGGAAGAAACCGATAGCGCTATCGGAAGCGCCGATGATGCAGGGCGATCAGTTGCCGCAAGCGGTGAAGGCGGTGCCCGGGTTCCAGTCCTTGAAGGCGATGGTCTGGCCTTCGACCGAGACGGTCTTGTGCTTGGTGCTGCCGTCCGGCTGCTTTTCGCTGCCGGTGCCTTTGCCGGTCAGGACATTGTACTCGCAGGCGCTTTCGGCATTCTCCTTCAAATAGTCATCATGGTCATAGGCGAAGCCGGCGACGATGAAGGCAGCGTCGCGCCAGGCGATGGTCAGCGTCATGTCGGTCCGTTCGCTGCCGACCGGCATCGCCGGCAGGTAGAATTTGATCGAACCGTTGGGCAGCATCGTCAGTTCCGGCTCGGTGTCGGAGTTCTCGTAACCCGGCCGGTCGTAGCCGTTCCATTCCCCGTGGATCTGCTCGTGCACGGTTTCGACGGGCTTGAGGTAATTGTGCTCCTTGTCCCTGAGGAAGAAGTGGACGTCCATCGGGTGGCCGGGCTCGGTCTCCACCACCATGGCGAGATCGACGGCGCCGTCGCCGTTGAAGTCCCCGGTCACCGCTGTGATGATCTTCCGGGTTTCGATTGGCTCGGCGAGGGCGGCCGTGGGGAGAGACAACACAAAGGCGAGCAACAGAGATTTCATGGCATATTCCCCCGGGAGCGAGATGGCGTGCCCGAGCACGAGCATGGCAGGTATTCCGAAATTTCATACAGCGGGGCCGGGAGAAAAATGTTCAGGTCGAGGGGCGCGAAGGAACGCCGTAGGCGCCCGCCAAGTTTGCTGCCGGAAACTGACAGCGACTCGTGCCATTCTGGTCGATGACGGGCAATGCCAGGGACGACAGAGAGGGAACTGATGGCGCGAGCGACACCGAAAGGACAGGCCGGCTAATGGCGCCGGTCAAGGTTGATCCCGACAAGGTCCATGAATTCCCGGATCCGGGCAGCTTCTACGCATGGCTCGGCAAGCACCACGCCACGGAAACCGAAGTGTGGATCAAGGTTCACAAGGTGGGGTCGGGACTGAAGTCGATCACCCCCAAGCAAGCCATCGACGTGGTGCTGTGCTTCGGCTGGATCGATGCGGTGCGCAAGGGGTTGGACGACAAGAGTTTCCTGCAGCGCTACACGCCGCGCAGCCGGAAGAGCATCTGGAGCCTGATCAACATCGACAATGTCGCGCGGCTGGTCGAGGAGGGCCGCATGACCGAGCATGGGCTCAAACAGGTCGAGGCGGCCAAGGCGGACGGGCGCTGGGCGCGCGCCTATGGCAGCGGCAAGGAGATGAAAATCCCCGACGACCTGCAGGCTGCCATAGACGCCGAACCCGCTGCGAAGGTGATGCTGGCAAAGCTCAGTGCCCAGAACCGTTTCGCGCTCGCCTTCCGCACCCACAACATGAAGACCGAGGCCGGGCGCAAGAAGAAGATCGAGACGTTTGTGGCAATGCTGAAGCGCGGCGAGACGATCTACCCGCAAGGCAGGAAGTAAGGTTTGGGGTGGGCTGGTTTGGGCGCGAGTTCGTCTTCGGCACGGCAAGCCTGTCCGCACGGGATCCGGCGTTGCGCGAAGCGCTTCAGGATCTGAATCGTGAAATTGTTCCAACTGCTTGTTTTTTTGCGCAATTCGATGGTCGGCGCGTCGCGCGGCTGCTTCAGCAACGACATCGCCGGTGGACGAAGGACGGCACGGCGGCTACCCTTCGAAAGCCGCGACGATCGAGCGGCGGACGCTGGGAGTCGTTGCCGTTGAGAAGAGTTGCTTCGTGGACGATGGCGCTGGGTCTCATTGTCATCGTCGCGTGTGTGGGAGCCGGCGCCACGCTTGCCCAGACCTCGCCCGACCAGACGTCTCCCGACCTGGCTTCCCCCTCGGCCTCGCCGGCAAAAGAGATCTCGGTCGGGATCAAGGAGGCGCCGCCTTTTGCGTTCAAGCTGCAGGACGGCAGCTGGTCGGGATTGAGCATCGACCTCTGGCAGAAAATAGCCGGGCGGCTCAACCTTCGCTTCCGCTATGTCGAAGTGCCTGCCGTGCAGGACCAGATCGATGGCGTCGTCAACGGCAGGTTCGATGCGGCGATGGCCGCGATCACGGTCACGGCCGACCGCGAAAAGGCCGTCGACTTCACGCAGCCCTTCTTCACGACCGGTCTCGGCATTGCGACACCGCTCAACAACCAGCCGTCATGGCGGCCGGTGCTGCATGCCCTGACGTCGTTCGGCTTCCTCCAGGCGGTGCTGGGGCTGGTCATCATATCGGTGGTGGTCGGCGTCCTGATCTGGATGTTTGAACGTCGGCACAATGACGATTTCGGCGGCGGCGTCGCCAAGGGACTGTTTTCCAGCATGTGGTGGTCGACCATCGCCGCGACGCAAGCCAGCACCGGCGACTTCGGTCCGCGAACCGTGCCGGGGCGCGTGCTGGCCGCGCTCTGGATGATGGGATCGATCATTGCCATCGCGGTGTTCACCGCGGGCGTCACATCGGTGCTGACGGTGACGCAGATGGAAGGAATGGTGCAGGGCGAAAGCGATCTCGCCCAGGTCAGGGTCGGCGCGGTGCAGAGATCGTCGACGGCGTCCTATCTGGATTCGACCCAGATCCGTCATCAGGACTTTGCCTCGATCCAGCAGGGCCTCAACGCGCTTCGCGCCGGCAAGATCGATGCGCTGGTGCACGACAAGCCGCTGCTTGGCTGGCTGGTCGGGCAGAATTACGCGACAAGCCTGCAGGTTCTCGATGCGACCTTCGACCAGCAGCAATATGCCATTGCGCTGCCGCTCGGCAGCCCGTTGCGCAAGTCTCTCGATGTCGCCCTCCTGCAGACCATCGAAAGCGATTGGTGGAAACAGGCCGTTTTCCAATATCTGGGCGAGAAGTAGTCCGGCAGGAACTTCCGCGGTGCGATGCGCTGGAAAAACCGCCCTCGCTCTGCGAGAGAGGCGGCCCTTCCTTCGAGAATTGATGGTTGCTGTCACTGGTTCAGGTCGACCGGTGTCACGCCAAGAAGCTTCAGGGCGTTGGCGTAGGTCCTGATGCCTTGGGCCTGTTTGCGCTCGGCACAAAACCGGTTCGCCTTGTCCTGGAGCGCGGTTGCTTCGGCGATCTGGCTTGCGCTGGTGCCTGGGGTGGCCTTCGTTTGGATAGCCCCGTCGAGTTGAAGGCCGAGTTGGCTGCAATATTCGCTCCGGGTGACCGCTGCTTCCGCACCCGATTGTGCGACCGCCAGCATGGCGAGCGAAATGCCTGTCAGGGCACCGATCCATCCGGTCGAACCTCGTTGCATGTTTCGGGACCATTTCTTCGCGTTGTGCAGCAGCCCGCTTGGCCGCCGCGAGGGTGGTTATGACAGGCGATGTTTTCGCGAGTTTTTCCCGGATGTTGAATCTTGTTTCTGGGGTGTGTCTGGTGGGCGTTGAAGCTGCCAATCTCCCCCCTCGTGGCAGGGCTATCGCATATGGAATTCCTGAGATGTCTGCCCGGCACGGACCCCCACCCCTAACCCCTCCCCACAAGGGGGAGGGAG
>NZ_JAMYQH010000026.1:0-98740 GCF_040320765.1 Mesorhizobium sp. M0618
GTGAGTTGCATGACATCGTCTGCAGTTGCCATGTCGGAACCACGTTCAGAGGGCAGTGGGCTGCCGCTAGAGTCCGCCGGTCGATTGGAGGGAACAGGTTTCTTAAGTGGCTTAGAGAGAGAATGTGGCACTGAGATCGCCAAGGACGGCGATTGAAGCTCGTTTCAAGCGAGGTGGATGAACGATTGGGCGCCAGTGGCGCGCCGCCGGGGTGACGACGGGGGTCGGCGCCTGTCCCAAAGGTTGTGACGGCTGTGCAGACGGGTGGGGCGCTCCTCGGTCCGGTTTACTCGCGGTGCGTTCCAGGCAAGGCTGCAATACCCCAGGGGCAGGATTTCTGGATTCCTGTTTGCGGCTAGCATCACCACGTAAAGACGTCGATCGTTCGACCATCTGCTGCGCTAACCTCGGCGGCGCCGCCTGGCCTGTATGGCAGCAAAAGTGACTGGGCGAAAATCCCAGGCGTCTACGCCGACGTCGTGCTGGCGCGTCATCGGCTTCAGCCGGCCATGAGAATGGCCGTGCAGGTTTATCGATTTCTTGCCGATCTGGTTCCAGGTGCGGAACGGGTAGTGGCAAAGAACCAAGAAACGGCCCTCGACAGTCAGCTCCTTGTAGTGTTGCACGCTAGCCCAAGCCGAAGCGCGGAGCGTTACCACGCCGTCGTTGTTGCCGATGATGAGGTGCTTGGTGCCGTGGAGGCAGGACAGCAGCGAAGACACTGTCTCGGCCGATCCCTTGGCAAAGTCGCCGAGGTGCCAAACCTCGTCGTTTGGAGCAACAGTCTCGTTCCAAAGTTCAGTCAGTGCCTGGTCATGCGCCGCCAATGAACTGAAGGGGCGGGGGTCGAGCCGCAAAATGCGGGGATCGTTGAAATGCGTGTCGGAGGTGAAGAAGATCATGCGCCGCCGCTGGCTGAGACGAGCGCTCGACGAACGCTTCTAAGTTCGCTTGCCGGAGTGCCTTTTGGGTCCATCATCGATCCTGATTTGGGCTTCCCTGAACATCTTGAGTGCCTCTTCCTTGGTGAGGCCGCACTTGCGCGCAAAGTAGAGCGCTTCGATCGCTTTTTCACGATCCGCCGTGGCTTCTGTGTGCTGTTTGGGCTTTTTACCCATCGTTCTCTATCACCTTTGATGCCACCGAACCATCACCGTGCCGGGTTGTTCCCTCCATCGGATCTGCTGACCTGCCGAGCGCGGCAGCCTGATGTCGCCGATAAAACGAGATCCCGAGACCTTAGCAGGCATCAGCTTGGTCGTTTCTATATGGCTCTATATGGCCCATCTGGGAGGCACAGTCGGAGCTCTAAAGTTGCCGAACGCCTTGCAGACGGTTGCTTTTGGCTAGAGCGGGACGCGGCTGGCATCTTCTGCCGAAGGCGGCTCGCGCTCGCGGAGGAACCATGTAACGCGCTTGTTGAATCGTAGTCTGAAGACCAAACCTCGATCACCTCGTGCACCCGACGGTAGTGCCATGGCGATCCGGAACCTCGAGGCATGTGGAGAGTTGTCCAGCAGCCCAGCGGAGATCCAAGCCATGGCGCCACCAGATGCCAATCCCGGCGCCGCCGCGCAGCCAAAACGCTCTGGCAAGCGACAACCCCATCACCGGCACGGCACAAGGCCTCCGGAGCAGGATTATCTATCGACGGGCTTCCAACGATATGAAGGACATGGCCCATGAACGTCGCCAACCTGCAATTGGAAGGTTTGCTCATGGCGGTCGCGGCCGTCAATAACGCCTTGGTCCGCAGAGGCCTTCTCTCGGTCGATGATATCGACACGGCGTTGAAAAACGCCGAAGCCTCGTTCACGGTTGATGAGCGCCTCTTCGAGGATATGTCGCCTGCTAACCGCGACGCAGTGTGTTTCCCTTTGCGTCTTTTGCGGCTGGCTAACACCAAGCAGTTCGAAGCGAGTGTGCCACCGTTTTCCGAGCTGGCCAGGCAGGTGGGGATCACCAAGCAGCCTAACAACGACCAGATGTGAGGGAGGAAGGTCGACCTGCGCGGGTGGCCTCAAAAGACTTGATGAACGATGACCCTGTAGATTCGCTCGCCAACGCAATTCGCCATCGCAGCGCAATTCTGTTTGTTGGGGCAGGGGTGTCGATCAGTGTTGGACTACCCTCCTGGGAGAAGCTGATAGAGCGAATGGCAAAGGAGCTCGGCGTCGACGACGAATTTTCCACGCGACGCGATCGTTTTCAAACCCTGGCCGAGTACTATCGGATCAAGCATGGCAGCATCGGGCCACTTCGCAGTTGGATGGACAGAAACTGGTCCGTCCCCAAGGACCGGATCGAGAAATCCGAGTTGCATCGTCTCATCGTGAGGCTCGACTTCCCTGTCATCTACACAACTAATTATGACCGGAACCTAGAACTGGCTTATGAGATATACGGCCGGGACTACGTGAAAGTGGCCAATGCACGCGATGTAGCGCAGGCCCGCCAAGGCGTTACCCACATCGTCAAGTTCCATGGTGATTTCGACGAGGATTCGTCCCTCGTCCTCACCGAAACGGACTACCTCGATCGCCTCTCCTTCAATTCTCCGCTGGACGTGCGTTTTCGCTCGGATGCACTCGGCAGCACGATCCTCTTCATTGGCTATAGCCTTTCCGACCCAAATATTCGGTTGCTGTTGCACCGTCTCTGGCAGACGTGGCATCGGTCCGGCTATGAGAAAGATCGCCCGCCCTCGTTCATCCTCATGACCAGCCGAAACCCTGTGGAGGAGGCCGTTCTTGGGCGTTGGGGCATTTCGGTCGTCGTCGGCGAAATCGACGAGCCGCAAGCTGCTTTGGTGGACTTCCTCAGCCGGCTGGCGGAGATGGTTGGGGATGGGGAACTGTCGCCAAAAAGTGGGCGATAGCAACATCCGTATGATGGGCAGTTCGGCGGGCTCTCAAGGAGCGGCACATGGCAGAGAATTCCGTCCGGAATTTCAAGTTCAATTGGCGTCAAGGATACTATCGCGGCACGGAGAGCTAATCGGAAAACTTACTCACGCGCTGCCTACTTCGAAGTGCCTTTCACAGCGGTAACGGCTCAACCTCGATGCGCCTTGCGCCGAGCTTCAGCGCAAGGCGCGAGCTTGTTTAGCAATGACGCTACCGGCTGATCAACGCTTGGCGTTCTCACTCTCCGAGTCGGCCCGCGCCAGGAACTGCTCGGTTGTCGCTGGAATATGGCTTTTCAACCAGTCCGCCATTGCGACTTCCTCACGCAGGTTCTCTTCGCAGACCTGGGCGACCTCTGCTTCACCCAGGGATTTGGCAGCGGCGATAAGGATTGTGTAGGAGGCGATTTCCATGTGCTCGAACGTGTAGCTTGCAAGCGATCCTTTCATCACTTCGTCACCGGCGAAGACCCCGCTGAGCGACTGCGCCATCGCCGTCAGCTTGCCGCCGGCATCCTTCAGTGTGGAAGATCCTTGTCCGATGCGGTCGAGACAGGTTTCCAGCCGAGCAGCCTGCTGCCTGGTCTCCTGGACGTGCTGGCGAATCCGTTCGCTGAGCTCAGGATAGTTCTCAATTCGGTTCAACTGCCCATTCAACATGGTCTCGGCCTGCTCTTCCATGGCGTGAGCATCCCTGAGCCATTGGACAAGCCATTCGCGCGATTCTGACATTTCATATCTCCTTCATGGGTCGGCCAGAACTTTCAAAGGGAGATATTGTTCCTCATCGGTTGAACTGCGGCCTCGGCCTGTATCGCGAGCCTTTTGCTGGTCGGCGCTGGATTCAGGCTCCTGGACCTCGGGCGATGGGCATTGCCGCGGCGCTGGAAACGCATTCTGCAGAATGACCGAAGCTGCTGCCGTCACCGCGTTCGGCGATGGGTATCTCTACGAGTTTCGTGTTGGCTCGTATTCTGCTGCCACGCTGCCATGTGTCAGGCTAAGCTCTGTCTTGCCCGAGCTGGCCGGCATTTACCGTTTGTCTTGCGAAAACAGCCCGTTGGCTCAGCGAGGCCCCGGGTTCACCAGCGGAGTTCTTGTTTTCACGAACGAATTGCAATGGAACGTCACGGCGTTTCGCAGGTTGGTAATGGAATTTCGCAACCAAGGAAACGAGCCATGACTTCTTCAGACAATTCTTCAGTTGGCATATCACCCCGTCCCGAAAAATCGGGTGGCAGGAGCCCGCCAAAGCAGGCGACACCTTCACCGGCCGCAGAGAAAACCTCTGGAGCAGGTCCTGCGATGGCCGAGCATTCGAAAGACGCCAAGGCGCCCAAAGGCGGTCGTCAGCCTGGGGCTTATGTCAAGAATTAGACGGCCGAGCTGCGTTGAGTTTCGGCTGGCCGCCATAGTCGAAGCACGAGGAGGTTCTTATGCAGATGATGGAAATTGTCGTCAGCCGAGACCAGGCTCCGGTCGTGGAATTCCGCGGGGAGGGCGGCGAGTGGATTACAGTCACCCTGCAGGCCGGGCATAGTCTTCCCGACGACGAACTCATCGCAAAGGCCAAGGCTATGATGATTCAGGTCGCTCAGTTCGGGATGGACCAGACCAACAGTGCAGCGATGTCTGACCGGTTGTCGGCTGATGAGGTGATACAATCCGGAATGTCGGGATAGAATAGCGGGAAGGCGAACAACGACCGCCGGGGCAGCCTTGCGCAACGGAGCGGGCAATAGTTCCATGCAGACCGATCGAAGATGGGAGCATGCGGATCGACGAGCGCTCGGCGGGCGCAAACTGGCATCCGGCGGCCTTGCTCCGATACGCAGATGGGGATGGCTGGAGCCATTATCGCGATCATCAGCCAAGCCCACCATGAGCATATCCCCTTGCTGATTGGGAAAGTGACGACATTGCGGAACTTCGGATCGCCGCCGCGCTTAATCCGGCGGAGGAGTTATCCGATGAACGCGACCAAAGTGTTTTTTGAAACCTGGCTGCAGGAGAATGTCGGCACTCTTGCTGGCAAAGAGGAAGTGAGCTTCGCCGTGCTTGTCCAGCAATTCGAGCAGGATGCCGAAGCGGCCGGTTATGGTCGCGAGGTGCGTGAGGACGAGCTCGGTAACATTGAAGATGCGATCGAACAAGCGCTAAAGAACGCCCGAACTAGGGTGCATGGTGACGCCGATGGCGAACCCACCGATGTGGCAGCCCTCATGGATGCGCTGGAGGTCGAAGATGCCAAAAGCGGGCCGTAGGCCTTACCAGATTAGCTCTATTCGTTTGTCGAAGTTGCCGGGGTAGCCCTATGGAGCAGTTTCGCAAGGACATGGCCGCCTTGGCAGAGCCGGCTTTCTGGGTGACGATTGGTTTGCTTCTGGTCCCGTATGCGCTTGGAACGGTGCTGCTCGTTTGGACCTGCGGCTGCCTGTAGTTTGCTACTGACACACCCGTAGCGGTTCAATGGCTCTAACGCCCGAATTCCCTACAATACCGAGCTGATGCGCTTGCGGGGGCCCTGTGCTGCAGCAAAGTCTGAACGATCTCGTCGCGAGAAAAGTTCTCGTCGACACTAGGCTCCTTTGCTCCCGGTAACAATATCGCGTTGACAGCTTTTTGCGAGAGGGGGGAAGGCCGCCGTTCAGTTCAGGCGCCGACGCTATCTGCGCTCTCATAGTTCCAGCTACGGCCCCCAACACCATGCTCCGATCACGCGCCTGAGCATCCGCGCGTGTCCCTACATCGAAAATAGCCCTGCAGCTTGCGAGTTGCCTTGGAACACTTGTGTCATAGGAGAACCAAGATGGCCATCGCACAAGCTGCCAACGACAACCACCAGCCGGGCGAGAAACCGGAACATGCAACCGAAATCTCACTCAAAGTGGCGATAGACCAGTTTAGGGCGGGACGCAGGTGCAAAATGGCACCACGGGCAACGAGAATCGGGGCGAGGCACTGAGATGCCGCGGATCAATGATGACGGTCGCAACGAGAATACCACATCGGCTGCAGCACTCATTGTCGACAAGGAACGTGCTGAGCGCGCCGCCAAGACGGCGCGGTTGAAGGAGGCTCGCCTCGCACAAGCCATCACGCCCGGTCCCAGCCAACGCAAGCCGCGTGTCACCAAAAGGTTCGCAGGATTTTTGTTGCTGGCTAGGAGGTGTCCGTGACTCGCAATCACGACAAAGAAAGATACGACCGCGCCAAACGTATCAGCCAAGAGATGCTGGACGCTGAACGAGCCGAACGCGCCGAGAAGACGGCGCGGCTGAGACAAGCAAGGCTTGCACAGCATCTGGTGGAGTCGTCGCCGGCGCAACCGCAAATTCATCGCAAATCCATTCAGGCTCTCAAAAAGAGAAGCCGTAAAGCGGCGCGGCGTTTAAATTCGACCGAGAACGTCTATCAATACCAATGGCGAGCAATCGCGGGGACTTTGCATCTCCGCACCTCGCCATTAAAGCTGCGAGCGAAGCCTGCTCGCAAAGTAGTCGGTGACCTTTTCGCTTAGCGGACGAGCTTGCCATTCTTCCACACTGACCTGCCTTGATCGTTTCAAGTCCTCGTTGAAAACGTCTATTTGCGTCCGCGCGAATTCCATGCCGTAGACATTCAGAGTGGCCTCATCGTTGAGGCGCAAGGAACGCTCATCCAAATTAGCCGAGCCAAAGCTCACCCAGACATCGTCGACGATCAAAAGCTTCGGATGGTACATTGTGGGTTGAAACTCAAAGATGCGCACACCGGCCTTGAGCAATTCGCCCCAGAAGTAACGTGAACCCTTTCGCACTATAGGCACGTCCGTCAGCCAATTGGGAACGATGACATCGACCGAGACGCCTCGCCTCCTTGCATCAAGAATCTGCTGCAGGGCTATGTCGTCCGGTACGAAGTAGGCCATGCCGATGCGCAGATGATCCTTGGCCGCGGCTATTGCCGCCAACATCATCAACTCCATGTTCTCCGAGCCGTTTGGCTGCGAAGAAAGTATTAGCTGGGCATCGAGCCCACCAGCGGGCGCAACTGCAGGGTAGAACTTCGCGCCCTGCAATGTCTCGCCGGTCGTCTCAAGCCAGTTTTCGGCGAACGCCGCTTGGAATGCGGCCACGGCGGGTCCTTCGATCCGGTAATGCGTGTCGCGCCATTCATTTGAGTTGCGTGCGTTCCCGCGCCAATCATCGGCAATGCCGACCCCGCCAGTGAAAGCGACCCGGCCATCGACGATCAGCAGCTTGCGATGAGTTCGGTTGTTTACACGGTCCAACGTATACCAGCGTAGCGGCCGATAGCGTTCGAACCTCACACCGGCCGTGGTCATGATGTGGATCAAGTCCTCGTCGAAGGGAAGGCTGCCAACCCCGTCGACGTTCACGCGGACTTCGACGCCTTCTCTGGCCTTGGTCGCCAATGCGATCGCGAACTCGTAGCCGATGGCTCCTGACCAATAAATATATGTCTCCATGTCGACGCTGGATCGAGCCGCCCCGATTGCTTGCAGCATTGACGGAAATATTTCGTCCCCGTTGATGAGAGTTTGGACCGCATTGGAACCGAACATCTGCCCTTGCGAATAGCTGCTCATCGTCTTGGAAAATTGGGGATCCGTAGCGTCGAACCGGTGGGGAACGATTGGTCGTAAAACGCGCGGCTCTGGAGTGAGATTTATGATCAACACCGTGAGCAGGCTGGCGATAGCGGCAATGGCCAGATAGATGAGCACCTTTCGCCAGAACTCAATGCCGGAGGTCTTCTTGCGGGCGCCTGACGCAACGGAACCGAAAGGCTGCACGTCAATCGCCCCGCTGCTGGCGATGGCGATGTCTCTCGATCTCCTCGGGCTCTTCATCGTCGATCCGCGTGATGTTTGAAGCCGCGTGATCTGACCGCAGAACCTCGTCAAGCTTAGCGTGGATCGCTTGAGTGTCGCGGTGCTCCGCGCGCTGGATGAACAGCGTCATCGCCCAAGTAAACAATGTAGCGGCTCCATGCCAATCCAAGCTCTGTCGCTCGAAAATCATCCAAAGGATTGCATAGGCCAGCAACACCAGGAACGCTGCGGGACGGGAAGTCAATGTGCCGATTGAGGTAAGGGCGCTCGTGACCGGATGATTTGCCATTCCAAAGAACTCGCGGCAGTGCCCCTGGTTCCGCGGGGCATTATATCCCCCCGCCATGAATCAACAAAAGGTACAGTTGAGCAGCGCGCGCTTTCCAGGTGTCCTGCGTCGGCCCTCCCACATGCCATCCGGCATCGAGAACGGTCTTGATTTGGATAGTCTCGCCAAGCGTTCGGTTCAGCAAACGCTCATATCGGCGACGAGGCGATTTGGATTCAGCCGCTTCGGCACCTGCGGTTGCGCTTGGTAAATTCTGCTGCACGTTGTGCCCCATCAATCGCGCCGCGAAGAGTTATAGTCGCTGGAGTATAGGGCTTCGCCGTCTACACCCTTGCGAAGGTTAAGCGATGAATGGGCGGTGGGCGATCTTCACGCATGAACAACGGCCGAGTGCATCATAGTTTAATGACAGCTGGTGGGCTGTGCCGCATAAAGCCGTGGTCCGCGGCTGTGTAACGGGTTTCGCTGCTTGGAACGACTATCGCACTCTCGCCCGTTTGGAGGAGCCTGATGCTTAACCGACCCATCCGCATGAACACAGAAGCTCTCTACCCCAGTGACCTGAATATCCTTCGCGCGGCATTTGACGCGCTGTGCCAGGAATTTGCCATTTTGCCTGACACGGCGGCGGCCTATGCCGTCGCAAGAGAGTTGATCAGGCTGTTCCAAACAGGAATGACGGAAGCGGCCACGCTGATGATTGCCGTGCGCGCACGTTGGCGGGACGATTGGGAGATGGGACGCAGCAACGCTGCCTGACGTTGGATGGTCATGCGAACACCACCCGCTGCATCCTTTTCGGCACCGCCGCGTTGACGTCAAACCTGCCAGAATGGCCGATCCGCTGCACACCGACTGGAGCAACCGATGCCGAAATTTCGCTTCGAGTTTATCGAAGGCATGTCGCAGCCTGCAATCTTCGCCGATATGGCTGATCGAGATGAGGCTGTCAGGGAGGCGAAGCGCGCTGCCAAAGAGGCCATGCTCGACGGAATTGTCGACGGCGTGGACCCGACCAGTTGGGTGACGAAGGTTTACGATGAGGCAGGCTATCTCGTCGCCACTGTCGGATTCCAGGATCTGGTCGCTGCGCCCAAGGATACGGAAGAGTTCAAGGAAACAGAGGAGCCTGGCGTCTTGCGGTCGGGTTGAAGCCTGGTGTCTCTACGCTGTCGCCATCGAGCCGGATGTCCCGAACACCGCCCTTGGAACATCGTACGAACCAAATCGTTCGCCGGTGATGCGCCGAACCATGCACGATAGCCACGTCAGTCGACCGGCCGCCGAGACCGAAGATGTCCTGATCGTCGGAGGCGGGCCGGCAGGACTCACCGCCGCTCAATATCTGGCCCGTTTTCGCCATCGCGTGCTGGTGATCGATGCCGGCGATCCTCGCGCCGCCTTGATCCCAACGAGCCATAACTGTCCTGGCTTTCCCGAAGGGATAAGTGGAGCCGATATTCTGGATCGCCTTCGACGTCACGCCACCTTGTATGGAGCCACTCTGGTTGGAGGGCAGGTCTATTCCCTCGCCCCTGCCTATGGGGGGTTCGTCACTGAGACCTCGATTGGCGCAATCCGGACACGCAAGGTGTTTTTGGCGACAGGGATCACCGACACGACACCCGTCATTCCGCGTCTACGCGAGGCAATTGCCGCAGGTGTCATTCGACTCTGCCCGGTATGCGATGGGTATGAGGCGATCGACCAGAAGATTGCGGTCGTCGGGCACGACGTGAGAGCCTTGAAAGAGGCCATTTTTCTCAGTCGGTTTACACCGCTCATAACGATGCTTGGGAGCGACGCATCCGACTTTTCGATCAGCACTCGTCGTGCGGCGAGCGCAAGAGGCATAGTCGTCGGTGACGCTCTCGACACGCTCTGTCCGGCAGCAGACGGCTGCGAGGCGATTTTGAAAGATGGGACGTCATACCGCTTCGATGCCATTTATCTGGCACTGGGATGCAAGGTTCGTTCTCAACTCGCCGAGGCCGTTGGCGCAAGATGTTGTAAAGACGGCTATGTCACAGTCGACGAGCATCAGCAGAGTTCCATCCACGGCATGTACGCCATCGGTGACGTTGTCAAAGCGTTGAACCAGATAGCCGTCGCTTTTGGACAGGCTGCCATTGCCGCGTCGCATGCCCATAGAGAGCTGGAGAGCGCCGAGCGGACTGGATTTGCAGATCAGCCTTCTCAATGAACATGAGACCACGCGGCTGATCGGGATGTCGGCCGCTTGACGGCGCGTCGAAACGTCTCAAGCCCGGCCGACAAGAAGTTGCCGCGCCCTGCAATCGCAGCAGATGATCCCGCCAACAGTTACAGCCGCGGAACATTCACTGCGGCACGAGGTTTTGGCTGCAGGCCTACAATCCTCCCTCAGTGTCTGGGCCTTGAGGCTGCCGAAGCAGCTTCGGCCCGTCTCGGCTTTGTCCGGGGCGGGCTTTCCATCTAAGAAAACACGTGGAACATTCTTTCTCGTCCAGCGTTAGCGCGCGCCGGACGACCTGTTCTGCGATCTCTTGCTGGCCGGCATCAGAGGTTGCAACCACAGCTTCAGCCCGCCTCGGCCCCTCTCGAGACGGGCGGCGCGCGGAGTTGAGATGCGATGCATAGAGACGCCTTCACGCCATCAGAACTTGCCCTACTCAGTCGCGTCTTCGCACGCAGCAAAATCAAACACGAAACCGCAACCGAGAGGGAACGCCGGGCATCACGTATTCTGGCCTACTACCAGGCGGGGATCACGGACGAGGATGAGTTAGAACAGCTTTCTCGCCAACCGCTGGGAAGGTGACGATTAGTCTTCCTTCTTCAGAGCTTCCGCCTCGTCTTTGAGCTTCGGCCAATCGGCGCCGTGCTTGCGAAGCAGCGTTCGGGCCTGCTTGGGGTCAATGTCCGTGAGCTCGACCAGATGTTCGACCTCAAGTTCCTGGCCTTTCGCTACCCGGCTTGCCTCGTTCGCTTTTCGTTGCACTTCGACACCCACTGCTGAGACAACATGAACGAGCGCCGAGAGTGCGCGTTCCAGAACTTTATACAAAAAATACGCGACACCGGTTGGGCCGTATGGGACGGGCTATGCCCTTCTGGCTGTGCCTTGCCGATTTCTTCCATGTGGGCCCGCCCCGACTTGTCGTCGGTCGCAAATCGCGGCGGCATCTTCGTCCGACTGTCCGACCACGCGGCGTGTGCCGGCGCTCGGCAGCTTTTCGACGCAGCAAGTCCGGTGCGCACGTCACCTCATCAACTTGATCTGAAGCGAGATGCTCAGCCTCAGAATCCTGTCGCCGTTTTCGTTCCGCACTTCAACAAACACTTGCTGCCCGTCCACCTCAGTGAGTGCATCTCTCGTAAGGTCGATAAGGCCCTCGAAGCCCACGCGGCGCACCTCCTCCAAACCGGCACATTCGATGCCGATTTGGTCCTCGAAGACCAGATCGTGATCGCCACTATCAAAGAAAAATCGTGCCATGCGAGAGCATCCGTCACCACTAAACTGCAGGGTTTCTTTGGTGCAGGTAGGTCGTGTCGAAATCACCTGCATGAGTGAGGCCAAGCCAATCCAGAACATGCACTCTTGATCCTGTGGTGGCGATGAGGCCTCTACGTCGAAGTTCCTGAAGCATTCGGTTGACGTGGACTGTGGACAAGCCCAATGCATCGCCAAGGGCTGCCTGGGTAATGGGAAGATCCGCGACGTGATCCTGGATGCGTCCAACCGAGCGCAAGCGAAAAATCAATTCGCACAATATGTGAGCCATGCGCGTGTATGCCTCGCGTCTTCCCACATTAGTGACCCATTCCCTGTAAATAGCTGCATCGATCAGGGTCGACCGCCAAAAAGCCGTCGCGATTCGAGGATGCTGTTCGCAAACGGCGCGAAGAGCGTCATGTCGTATGAAGCCCAGTCTAGCTGCTGTGAGGGTCGTAAAATTGCAATCCATGACCGACAGATGCAGTCCGTGCAGATCCGGAATATCCCCAGCCACAAAGAAGGATGTAATCTGCCGTTTGCCGTCGCCGGTAAGTTTGGTGGAACCGAGCAGGCCATCCAAAACGACAAACGAACTGACAGGACGGTCCCCCTCACGCACCAGGTCGTAGTTGGGCAAAAAATCCTTCTCCTGGATCGGGATGCTCTTCAAAACGTCGATGTCGGTCTGTCGAACATCCGAGATGCTCAGGAGTTTGCGGATTAGTACATCCGAGGATGAGGTGGGAGACAAATTGGCTACCTAGCTTATGTTATTTATCGAACTTGCAATCGCGCTGAAAGTTCCGTGACATTACAGAGCGGCGGCGGAGAACGGGCCCGGTTCGGCGGGTGATTGGACCGCCGCACAATCGAACCCGCAGTTATGCCGCCCATAGGGGAGCCTGCGGAGCCACGCATTAACCTATGACATGGGCTGTGTTCGAAATTGTCGCTGAGATAACCATTGGCGCCAATTCGGCAAGGCTTTGACGTCCGCAACGGAACATATGCCCCAACTGGCGCTACGAGGTTGTTCCGCCGAGACAATCTGCAAGCACCTTGGAGCGGCAATACAGCTCCTGGCGCTCCGCTAAGCTCCGCTATTTGAAACAGTGGCTGGCTCACGCACGAACTTCATCCGCGGCGGCACGGCGAATGCCGTGAACCGCTCAGCCAGTCTGTCGAGGGCTTGGCGCATGCCAACTCCCGCAGCTGGCGCTCCGTGTCCGCTGATCACCATCTGCGGCTTCAGCGCAGCCAGTTGTTTCACGGATTTTTCCGCCGCATCCCAATCCGGTGTGAAGTAGCGCGGTGGACCATGCATCTCCAAGTCCTGAACGGCGACTTCATAGACCGACTCCTGACCCGTGGTGATGAAGGCGTCCCCAGCGATCAGCGAGCGGTCTTCTTCGCGCCAGAGAGAGACATGCCCCGGCGCATGCCCGGGCGTGTGCAGCCAGCGCCATCCGGGCATGCCGGGGACCGATCCGTCGGCCGGCAAGAGTTGCAGGCGATCTCCGAGATCGATTGGGCCACGAGGAAAGAGTGGCGAAAGCAGCGCTATCAGGCCGCCCCCCACCCAAGGATCAGGCGGTGGATAGGACCCGGTTCCGTCCAAATAGGGACGCTCGAGCGGGTGCGCGAAAACGGGCGCATCCCATGTGCCGGCCAGATCCACAACCGCTCCCACATGGTCGAAATGGCCATGGGTCAAGATGATCGCGGCGGGCCGCGCGCCGGCTCCAAAGCGCTTTTCCGCGACCGCCAGGATGCTGCTTCGCGACGTCGGCAAACCCGTATCGATCAGGACCCAGTTTCGATCTCCGCTGCCGGGAGCGCCGAAGAACACGACATTCACGATTGTCAGCCGCAAATAGGCCAAATCCGGCGCGATGCTCCAGACGCCGTCGCCACGATCCTCGCGCCTGGCATGGTCGATGTCGGAAAGTCGAATCTGAACGGTCATGCTGTTCCCTGCCTCCGTTGTAACCGCTGGACAATCGATGACGGCTCGGTCCCGAACTTGCCTCGGCGCACCTTGTTCCCTGGCTCCTGTCTGCTCCACCGGCTCGGTGGGCTCGATCGGGGAACAAAGGCTCGACCATCCGGGTTTGGCCCTGAGTAATACACTGGACGATGGTGCAGCATGGCAAATGAGAAGGGGTTGCCGCATGAGCGAAGCAGCACAAAGCGATAGCGATGGCTTGACTTCGATTGCGGGCACGTCGGCGTTCGCCAGTTTTTTCATGGCTGGCTTTGAGTGCTCGTCGCACCGGCGCAAGGACGGCGTTCGCCTCGATCTTATCCGCGCGACGTCGCATTATTTGCATGCCCTGGGCGACTACCGCGGTTGCGCCGAACTCGGTCTTCGTACCATCCGCGACGGTTTGCGCTGGCACCTCATCGAAACCGCTCCTGGGACCTATGACTGGTCAAGCTGGACGCCGATGGTCGAAGCAGCGCAATCGGCAGGTGTCCAGGTCATCTGGGACATTTTCCACTACGGATCTCCAGACCACGTTGATCAGGGGTCGATGCATTTCATCGATGCCTATGCCTCGTTCGCCGCGGAAGCTGTGAGGGTTCATCGTTCAATCGCCGGTACAGCACCTCTGTTGTGCCCAATCAACGAAATTTCGTTTTTCGCCTGGGCTGTTGAGGTCGGGTATTTCCCGCGCGTCGGTCCGAAGAAGCGGGGATGGTTCAAGCGGCACCTCGTGAAAGCTGCAATAGCTGGCGTTCGCGCGATGCGGGAGGTCGATCCCGCTTGCAGATTTGTCTGGGCCGAGCCGCTTATCCACATTGCTCCTCGCGACCGAACGCGGACCGAACGGCGCCGGGCCGAAAATGCCCATCTCGGACAGTTCGAAGCTTACGACATGCTGCTGGGCCGGGCAGAACCTGAGTTGGGGGGCAGCGAAGATGTTGTCGATGTCGTTGGCCTGAATTTCTACCCACACAATCAGTGGTACCTAAACGGGCCGACGATTCCGATGGGGCATCACGAGTACCGTGCCCTTTCGGAGATGCTGATTGAGGTCGCGCATCGATACGGCAAGCCGATGTTCATCGCCGAGACCGGCTCCGAAGGATCGGGCGGGGCGGCTTGGCTCCATTATGTCTGCGACGAGGTGCGTGCCGCAATCGGTCTCGAAGCGCCAATCGAAGGTATTTGCCTATACCCGATAACCGCCTATCCGGGCTGGGACAATTCGCGGCATGCGGAAGTGGGATTGTTTTCGGTCATCCAGGCGGACGGCAGCCGACACATCCGCACGCCCATCGCGGATGAATTGGCCCGCCAGCAAACTTTGTTCGCGGCGAACCCGACGCGTTAGATACATGAGCGGCACGAGGACTGTTGCGAGCGCCTGTTGACGCCGCTTTGCCACGTCCGATGCTCCCAAGTACGTCTAGGTGGGGAGCTACAGCGCCCCTTCGGCCAACGACGCCTTCCCCGCGCTCGCCCATTCCGGGACGCTCTTTTGGATGCGGGCGAAGGTTGCCAGGGCCTGCCCGACCACCTGATCCATGTTGTAGTAGCGGTAGGTTGCCAGGCGGCCGACAAACCACACGTCGGGACAGGTTGCGCCGAGCGCTTCGTAACGCTTGTAGAGCTCTTCGTTTTCGGCCCGCGGCACCGGATAGTACGGGTCCCCGATATCTGTGGGATATTCGTAGGTCAGGCTGGTCCGCGCGTTCTGCTGGCCGGTCAGATGTTTGTACTCGGTGATGCGGGTGTAATTTTCCGTCTGGGGGTAGTTGACGACGGCAACCGGCTGAAACTGCTCTTGGTCGAGGGTGACGTGCTCGAAACGGAGCGAGCGATAAGGAAGACGCCCGAGCTGCCAGCCGAAGTATTCGTCGATCGGGCCGGTATAGATCAGGTGGTTGAATGGTATCTCGTCACGAATTTCGCGGAAGTCGGTCTGCAACATGACCTTGATGTTCGGATGGTCGAGCATGCGTTCGAACATTCTCGTGTACCCGCCGGCCGGCATCTTCTGGAAGCTGTCGCTAAAATAGCGGTCATCGCGGTTGGTTCTGGTCGGCACTCGTGCCGTCACTGATTTGCTCAGTTGGCTAGGATCGACGCCCCATTGCTTCCTGGTGTAGCCACGGAAGAATTTCTCATAGAGTTCGCGTCCCACCGTGCTGACGACGACGTCCTCGGCCGTTCGTACGTCCTCTACGGTTTCGCGCCGCGACGCGAAGAACTCCTCCAACTGTGTGGAATTCAGGTCGAGGCCGTAAAGGCGATTTACCGTGTCGAGATTGATCGGGATGGGAAGCAGTTTCTCATCCACGGCCGCCAGCACCCTATGCTCGTATGTGCGCCATTCCGTGAACTGCGAGAGGTAGTCCACGATCGACTGGCTGTTGGTGTGAAAAATATGTGGCCCATAACGATGGATGAGGATGCCGGCTTCATTATAGCAATCATAGGCGTTGCCGCCGACATGGCTGCGGCGGTCGACCAGGAGAACACTTTCGTGGCGCTGGGAGGCTATCCTTTCAGCAAGCACGCTGCCGGCAAATCCCGCGCCGACGATCAGCCAATCGAACATGGCTATGCACTCCTGCGGAGAGGGATGACCTTCTTACCTCGATAGGCACGCTCGATGTGAGCGGTCATGCCACTCCATGTCTTTTGCCAAGACATGTCCGCAAGATAGGCGTCGACTTGCGGCAGGAACGTCTCACGAGGTCGCAATAGAATGGAGCGCAGCTTGATTTCCAGATCGTCACTGTCGGCGATTTCCACCAGTCCAGCAGCGCCGTAGCTGCGCACAACGTCAACGATTGCCGTCGAGATCACCGGGAGACCGGCCGCTAGGAACTCTGGCGTCTTGGTCGGACTGATGAAGCGGGTCGCTTCGTTGAGTGCAAACGGCATCCAACCGGCATCCCAATGGCGCATATAGTGGGGCAGGTCGCAGTAGGCCTTCGCGCCCAACCAATGCAGGTTTTCGGCTCTGGGCAGGGTTGCGGGGTCGATCTTGACGACCGGGCCAAGCATCACGAAATGCACGTCCGACATAGTCTCCGCCGCCTGCGCTACGAGCTCGACGTCCAGCCGCTCGTCGATAACTCCGAAATATCCGACCCTCGGATGAGGAATGCCGGCCTGGTCGGTTGGCTCCTTTCCTGGGCGTCTCGCAGTGTGAAAGTGCTTCACATCGATGCTGCTAGGAAAAGGGAAGATCGCGTGATGCAGGTGACGCTTGGTCTCGAACAGGCTTAGGCCTCCGGTGAAAACGAGATCGGCGCGGCGCAGCAGGGCCTTTTCCATCTGCCCCAGCTCGGGCGGCGCATTCTTGAATGCGGAGAGTTCGTCCATGCAGTCATAGATGCATATGTCTGGGTCGAGGTGCTCGGTGAAGCGCAGAGCCATCGGCGTGTAGTACCAAGCGATCAACCGGCTGTGCGGCATTGAAGCTATGATCTGCTGGACAAATCTCCGCTGGACGGCATCTGCTTTCGCGGCCGACATGCCGAGCGGAAGCACTGGCGTCACAATTAGAATGCTTGGCGCTGCCTCGCTCGTCCGCATCAGCGGCTGTGGCAGGTCTTCGAAAACAGGCTCTTCGAAGTAGACCACTCTCTGCTGCATGGAGGCGAGACTGAGGATATGTTGCGGGCGTTGATGAACGAAATTCCACCGCAAATGGGAGAAGCAAACCAGTAGATTTTCCCTGCCAGCGCGGTTACTGGCGACTGCCCCACCCAAGGCTGCTTCCATTGAAGATTTCCTTCCTTTAGTCTGTCGTTTATGTTCCGACTAACATTTGTTAGTCGCGGACGGGAGAGAACTAAACTTCGTTCCCGTCTCCTAACTTTCAACGAGGTGAGTTGTTCCAAGGTGAAATGGAGCGCCTTCAGTCGCCGCTCGATAGACGAAAACGAGATCCGCTCGCTGAGTCGAGAACGGCTATCGTGTGTCGGCGGGCTTTGAGGCGCGGGGCGACTGGGGAATGCTGGTGGAGAACGGCATTGCCGTATTTGCGTTGAACTTGTCGGCTATAAAATGTGCAGAACATCACGTTGATTCGCCTGCACGACTGGCGATTCGGTTTTGGCAGGGCAAGATTCCGGGGCTGATATGAAGATCGACTTTGCGACCAATGTTTTTCCGCTGTTTCATCCGCAAAGCGTCGATGATCTCAAAGACCCGTGCCCTGTCTTCGATGGCAGTCTGTGGCACGTCTTCGGCTCAAGTGGCACGGTGACCACCGAGACGTGGAGGATCCTTCATGCCACGGCGCCCGATCTCTATGGACCGTGGACCGAGCATCCGCCGATCGAACTTCCTATCAACGGGAGTGGTGTTGCGGCTCCCGGCGTCATCCACGAAAGCGGCGTCTTTCATATGTTCATCCAGACCGAGTTCATGAAGTCTGGCGGCCGGTGCGAGCACGCGGTTTCCAATGACGGATTCCAGTGGGTGGTTCTCAGCCCGGCGATCCTTGCCATCCCGGACACCGAGGAGGACGGCATTTACGATCCGCATCCCGCAGTTATTGGCGGCAAGCGCTACCTCGTCTATTCCGCGATGCCAAAATTCACCAGGGTGCCGCAACCCGACATCTACCTCGCACGGAGCCAATCCGACTCGTGGTTCGGTCCCTGGAAGCGGATCGGCAAGATCCTCGACCATAATGATGTCCCTCACCATAATACGAGAGAGGATCCCGACTATGAATGGGGCATAGAAGGCGCACAGCTGGTCGAGTTGCCGGACGGTCGGGTGCTTCTCAATGCCACTTGTTTTCTGCCGAATGGACTTCGGGGGAACCGGCAACGCGTGTTCTTCGCTATCGCTGATGACGTTGCTGGACCTTACGTATCGATCGGCCCGGTGCTGGAGCCAGGCCAGCCGGGAGAGAACGGCCACTCGACGGTGATGATCGAAGGCAGCCAACTATCGTTGTTTTACCAAAGCCGGGTCGCCACGACCGATCATCGGTGGCGCTACGGCCTGGCCAGATGCGACGTCGCCCTGTTTTCCAAGGTCGCATGATCCCCGGTGCCAATGGGCACCCACGGCGTAGACCGACTGGACGGCTCGCATTGCGCAATGAGCTTCCGTAGCTCGAGACGTTCCGTCGGGAAGCCTGCCGGAATTAAACGTTCCTCCTACGGAACAATGCGTCCGAGCTGAGGTTCGGCTGACTTCAAACCAGGAGTCAGCCATGTATTACACCGACAAGAAATTGCAGTACCCGGTTCGTGTGGAAACGCCGAATCCAGTCTTTGCCCGCGCGTTGCAGCAGGCCATAGGTGGAGTAGAAGGCGAGATCCGCGTCGCCTTGCAGTATTTCTTCCAGGCATGGGGATGCCGCGGACCGGCCAAATACCGCGACCTGTTGTTAAACACGGCGACCGAGGAACTCGGCCATATCGAAATGCTGGCGACTGCGGTCGCCCTCAATCTAGAGGGTGCACCACTTTCGCTGCAGGAGGACATCTCGTCGGACACGGTCGGCGGCTCGGTCCTCAACGGGATGAACTTCCGCCATATCTTGTCGACCGGCCTGGCCGCACTGCCTGAAAACGCCAACGGCGTTCCCTTCAATGCTTCGCATGTCTATGCCAGCGGCAATCTTGCCGCGGATATGGTCGCAAACGTCACCGCGGAAGGAAGCGGCCGCGTACTGGCTACCCGCCTGTACAACATGACCAACGATCCCGGCATGAAGGACATGCTGTCCTTCCTTATTGCGCGCGACACCATGCACCAACAGCAGTGGCTCGCGGCCATCGAAGACATGGGCGGACTGAACGCGTCTCTGCCGGTCCCCAACTCCTTCCCGCAGGAGAAGGAGCATCAGGACGTATCCTATGCCTTCATCAATTGCTTCGTCGAAGGTGTCGAACCAGCGCGGGGACGTTGGAGCGATGGACCCTCGATGGACGGCAAGGGAGAGTTCTCCCTGGTCGCCGGTGCACCAATGGGCGAGGAGCCCATGCTTTCGCCGCCACGGCCAAGTTCCGGCGCCCAGAGCGAGCAGATGATCGACAGGCGGGCCGCCGAATAGGCTGTCATAGCAATACCGAAGGCAGCCGGCACTGGCTGTCTCCCCCTTGGAGCTTCTCGCTGACTCGGCCGCACGCGGTTATATCGGCCAATTGACGCTGTGTACGAGAGACAGCGCAGCTCATTGGTGATTGGTGTGTGCCTGACGAGCTCTCCATTTTCAGCCTAGCTATAAATGCTTCACCTAATGGAACATCGGAGGTTCCACGAAGTTGGGAAGCCACGGAGGACGTGCACATGAACAGTGTCATCTATCTTATCGGCCTTATCGTTGTCGTGCTCGCGGTCCTCTCCTTCCTCGGTCTTCACTAGGTGGCCCATGCAGCGTGAGAACGATCAGGGCGGACAGCCCACCGATTTTGACAAGGCGAAAAGCGACGTTTCCGACAGGCTTCGCCTGGAACAAGAACGTGCCAGCGAGTTGCTCCACGACGCGCGTGACACGGTGACCCACAAGGCTGGCGACTATGCATCTGAAGCCAGGGATGTCATTTCCGACAAGGCGGAGGAAGCTCAGCGCGACATCGGATCGAGTCTGGCGGCGCTGGGCGGCGCACTGCGCGCGGCCAGTGACCATCTGGCCAACAACGATGAAAGGAACGCATCGAAGTTCGCATTGGATGCCGCCGGTGGCTTGGAGCGGCTTTCATCGTCATTGAAACAGAAGCCGTTCGGCCAGGTCCTGGAGGACGTGCAGTCCTTTGGCCGGCAAAATCCCGGTGTCTTGCTTGCCGGATCGGTATTGGCCGGATTGGCTCTCGGGCGGTTCATCAAGGCTTCTCCGCCGGCGGGTCCTGAAGCAGCTCAGGGAGCGTCGGGAGACATCACGTCCAGCCAGGCCGCCGATTGGTCCGCCGACAGTTCCCAGAATTTCGACCTTCTCGGCGAGGATCCGGCCACTCAGAATGCGGAGCAAGACAGATGAGCACACAGGACAATACCAGCCTTGCCGGGCTGGTGACGGACCTGGCCCAGAACGTCACCACGCTGGTGCAAACCGAAGCCAGGCTGTTTCGGGCAGAGCTCTCTGAAAAGCTTACCAAAGCCGGAGCAGGTGCCGCGGAAGTGCTGGGCGGCGCGATTTGCCTTCTCGCCGCGCTATTGGTGTTGCTGCAGGCACTCGTTATCGCACTGACACGGGCAGGGCTTGGCGCGGGGTGGTCTTCTCTGCTGGTCGGTGTGGTCGTGGCGGTCCTCGGCGTCATCCTGCTGCGGACCGGGATGGCCAGCATGGCGCCTTCGGAACTTACCCCCGACCGGACCCAGGAACAGCTCAAGCGCGACGCGAGCGTGATCAAGGAACAGGTGAGATGAAAGAGAAATCCGCAGCCGAACTTGAACGCGAGGCCGAGGCGGCTCGCGCCCGGGTGATGGAGACCGCCGAATCCATTCGAGGCAAGATGACGCCGGGACAATTGCTGGATGAGTTCACCGGGCTGTTCTCGGGAGGGGAGAGCTCGGCCATGCTCAGCAATCTCAGAACGCAGGTCCGAGACAATCCTTTGCCGGTCACCATGGTGGGCGCGGGTCTGGCTTGGCTGATGTTCGGCAGCGGCACATCAAACACGGCCCACGGTCCCGCTGGTTACCCATTGCCTTCAGCGCCGGCACGACATGATGAAGGTGAGCGCGGCGGCTTCAGCGGCACGCTCTCCGATGCCGCGGAATCGCTCTCATCGAGCGCTACCAGCGTCGGCGATACCATATCGAGCACCGCAAGAGCCGCTGCGGCGGGTCTGACGGGAAGCGCTGCCAATGCAAGCTCGACGACTGGTGACATGGCGAAAGCCAGCCGCTCCGCCCAATATCTGTTGGAGGACCAACCCTTGGCCGTAGCGGCCGTCGGTCTCGCCATCGGTGCCGCTATAGGTGCAATGCTGCCCCATACGGCAACGGAGGATGAGCAACTAGGCGCCTATGGGGACAAGCTTCGCGACACCGCCGAAACCATGCTCGACAGGGGTCTCGATGAGGCCAAGCAGGTCGCCGCTGACGCCTATGAGACCATTAAGCAGGAAGCTGGCCGGCAACATATGGAAGCAGGCACGATGGCCGATCAGCTCGGCGAGATTGTGAAGTCCACAGCAGACAAGACCGAGCGTGCCGTGCGGGAACGGATTTCCGATCCGTCTCAGCGCCAAACCTAGCTTGGTAATCATAGATCAACGATAGTCGGTCTCTTCCAGAAAGGGGTCGGCGTTGTCCGTCGAACGGTGAACCGCTCGAGTCATTTCAGAGCGTAGAGGTAGGCCGCGATATCGCGCGCCTGCTGCTCCGTAATCCGTGTCGATGGCATGGCCGTGTGCGGATTGACTTCCCTTGCCGATCGTATCCAGCGGATCAGGTTCTCTGGATTGTTGGCTAGCCCGCCGCCGATAAAAACACGGTCAGCAAGACTGGCATCCAGGCGAGGGCCGACCTGCCCTTGCGCGCCCGGCACGCCCGCAATCGTATGGCAGCCGGAACAGCCGTTCGCCGTCATGATCGGCAAGGCCCTCGCAGTGTCACCGCCCGTGGCCGCCTCCGCCTCGTGGCGGACGCGTGCGGCCCGATCGGACCACCAGGTCATTCCGGCCACGGCCGCGACGAGCAGCACCAGCGCGGCGCTGACGGCGGCAAGCAGTTTAGACAAGCTCGTACGCATGCGCCGCCTCCCTGCTTCCGCTCGCCTTGATCCACAGCGCGGCCAGCAGCAGCGCTACGCCGCCATAGATCAGTCCAGCTGGAACCCACATGACCAGCCCGGCAAGCTGCTGGTCTTCCAGGGGACTCAAATTCCACAGTGCCGCTCCCTCGGCGTTCTCCGGGTACCAGAGCCGTGGCGAGAGCAACAGGAGAACGCCGAGCAGGCCGGTATGCAGCGAGGTGATGAAGAGGTGCATCACTGCGCTCCCATAGGCATGCTGGCGGCCGGGACGCGGCAAGAGCACCCACCAGAACAGCAGCCCTGTTCCGAAGAAGCTCGCGTGCTGTGCATAGTGCAGCACGCCGCGTTCGAGCGCGGCTTCGAATAACACCGGAATGTGCCAGATCCATATGGCTATGCCGTGGATAATGGTCGCCATGATCGGCCGCGTTGCGAAAGCCCAGACCGCCTTCAGCCAATTGGCGTGCCCGGCAATTCCCAGAATGCGCCGGAATCGGGTGGGTAGGCCCCACATCAAGGCAGCAGCCGGGCAGGCAGAGACCAACAGCGGCGCCGCCACGGCCATCAGAAGTTCATGCTCGATCATATGCGCCGCAAATACCTGCTCGCCGAGCGCATGAATCGGGCTGACCAATGCGGCTGTCAACACGCCCCATCCGGCCGTGAACAGCAGAGCCTGGCGCAGCCGCAAAGTCCTGCCGCGGCCGCTGCGCCGCCAAAGCCGGCTCGCGCCCACGACATAGGCGAGTCCGAGGACGGCAAGCGGCAGCGTAATGGGCAGCGCGAGCGTCCACCCGGCCTCGGGTGCGCCGGCGCCGTAGCAGATGGAAGTAGAGAACAGCGCGTCCAGGTTCATCGCAGGCACTCATCCAGGATCAGCGCCGCGCTGCCTTGCATGAGGATCACAAGCGCAAACAGCAACGCCGACAACATTCCGAGGTTGGCGACGAAGCGCTCTGTGCCGCGCGTACGCTCCGGCTTGAATGCGGCACCGCCTCGCCGCTTCGCCCGCCACGACAGCGCCCCGCCGAGCAGCGACAATAAGACGAGCAGCAGCGCCACGGGAAGCACGACCGGCACCTGGCGATTGCATTGCCAAGGCACCAGCGCATAATTCAGCTGTGTCGAGACCGCCCAGGCCAGCGGACCTGACAGAAGACCACCCCAAGACGTTCCCAACCGCAACGCTCGCATCTCAGCCTAGCCTCGGCGCCCAATAGATGAGCACGTAGATCGGGATCCAGGTCAGGACCACGAAATCCCAGTAGAAGACATTGTCGCCGACATCGCCGAAGCGCCGGCCGCTATAGCCGTGGCGCGTGAACATCAGCACCATCAGCACGATGGTGTCGCCGACATCGGTTATGAGGTGCGTGGTGTGCAGGCCAAGCAGCACCCAGAGCATCGATCCATAGGCGTTGGTGTCCCAATAGATGTTGAGGGCGGGGAATTCGAACCAGCGCACGACGAGCGGAGCGATGCCGAGCAGCGACATGACCACCAGGCCGATCCGCACCGGAATCATGGAGCATTGCTTGGCGTGGCGGTGGAGGACGTGGTTGGGAACAAGGCTGACGACAAACAAAATCATCACGATCGTTCCGGGCCAATGGTTCGGTTGCGGTGCGCTAAGCCGCCACGCTGGCCACGACAACGCAAGATAGAGATATGCGCCCGCTGCCAGCGCGAAACCGGTGCCTTCGAGCGCCATGAAGCCCAGCGTGCCCCACCAGGTCGGGCTGTGCGGACCATGCCCGAAGGTCGGCAGTCCTGAAAGATCGGCGGCAACTCGATGCTTCATTCCTGGTCCTCCGGATCGCCCTTCGGCCAGAACCAACCGATCAAAGTGATGGCGATCGGCGCGGCGCCCCAGACGATGGCCCAAGGCGTGAAAATCGAATAGAGAAACGTACCACCGACGGCGAGCGCCGCGAAAAGAGGCCAGATCGACGGTGTGGCCGATTTCTCACGAATGTCGGGATGAGCTTCCGCCACGGTGGAGATGAGGAGCTCGCGCGCATCGACGCGGAGCCCGGTCGCTACAGGGAGCGTCTCGCGCTCGGCCCAGAGCGGCTCGATATGGGTGACGATGGGAATGCGTGCGAAATTATAGCTCGGCGGCGGCGAGGATGTTGCCCACTCCAAGGTTCCTGCGTCCCACGGATTGTTGCCGGCCGAGGTGCCTTTCAACGCGCCATGCACAAGGTTGAAGGTGAACAGCACAAAGCTCAGGAAGAAGAGCAGCGCCCCGGCCGAGATGAAAAGGTTGATGTTGCCCCAGCCAAGCTCGGCCGGATAGGTGTAGACCCGTCGTGGCATGCCCCATAGACCGACGAGATGCATCGGGAAAAAGGTCGCATTAAACCCGATGAAGGCCAGCCAGAAATGCCAACGCCCAAGGCGTTCGCTCATCATGCGGCCGCTGATCTTCGGGAACCAGAAATAAGCAGCGCCAAGCAGCGGGAACACCGAGCCGCCGATCAGCACGTAATGGAAATGCGCGACGACGAAATAGGTGTCGTGCACCTGAAGATCCAATGGCACAGAGGCTAGCATGACGCCGGTCAGCCCGCCGATGACGAAGATGAAGAAGAAGCCGAAGACAAACAGCAACGGGGTCCGGATTACCGGTCTGCCATCCCATAATGTTGCCAGCCAGCAGAAGATCTGCACGCCGTTCGGAATGGCGATCATCATGCTGGACGCGGTGAAGAAGCTTGCGCCGAGCTTCGGCAATCCGGTGGCGAACATGTGATGGACCCAGAGCCCGAACGACAGGAGGCCGACAGCGAAGAGTGACAGGACAAGCCCGAGATGGCCGAATGTCGGTCGCCTGGCGAAAGCCGGGATGATCGAAGAGACCATGCCCGTCGCCGGCAGGAAGATGATGTAGACTTCCGGATGGCCGAAGAACCAGAAGAGATGTTGGAACAGCAGAGCATCCCCACCCTCAGCCGGGTTGAAGATATGTGTGCCGACTAGCCGGTCCAGGATCAGGAAGGTCGAGGTGATCATCACCGCCGGCATCGCGAAAACGACGACGAAGGAAGTGACCAGCATCGCCCAGACATAGAGCGGGATCTTGTCCAGCGACATGCCGGGGGCTCGCTGCTTGAACACGGTGACGATGGTCGCCACCGCCACGGCCAATGAAGACACTTCCGTATACGTGATCATCTGCGCCCAGACGTCGGCGCGCTTGCCCGGTGCGAATTCGGGGCCGGACAGCGGCACGTAAGCGAACCAACCGACATCAGGAGCCATGTTGAGGGCGAAGGACACCCAGGCAAAAGCGCCGCCCGAGACGTAGATCCAGTAGCTGAACGCATTCAGGCGCGGAAACGCGATGTTGCGGGTGCCGACCATCAGCGGTACCAGATAAATGCCAGTCGCCTGCACGATAGGCACGGCGAACAGAAACATCATCGTAACGCCGTGCATCGTGAACAGCTGGTTGTAGAGGTCCGGCCCGATCAGGCCGCGTTGCGGTCCCGAGAGCTGGATACGCATGGCCACAGCGTTGAGGCCGCCAAGACACAGGAAAACAAATGCGGTGATCAAATAGCGTCGTGCGATCACCTTGTGATCGACGCTAGACAGCGCTCCAAAGATACCGGACGGCGTCCGCCAAGTGCGTTCGAGCCAGCGATGCAGACTGGCATCATCCATTCCCGTATCCCGGGGTCCGTCGCGTTCGGGAGCGAGGTCGCCCTTGGAGGCGGTATCCAGTTCCGGGATGTGGCGGTCGCCTGTGATATCGGCGCTGCTCATTTCAGTCCCTCGAGATAAGCCACAATTGCGTTGAGCTCGTCGCCATTGAGATCTGCCACTGGCATGTGGGAACCCGGCTTGATGCCTTGCGGGTCGGCTATCCAGGCGGCGAGATTGCCGCGGCTCATCGTCAGCGTTCCGGCCGCCAATGTTTTCCGGCTTGCTATGTGGGTGAGATCGGGAGCCACCGTTCCGCCGGCCGGCGTCCCCCCGATCCTATGGCACATTACGCAGGGGCGCTTGAGGAACAGGTCCGCGCCGGCCTTGGCCTCGCCACTCGCCGGCGCGCCGGCCGGCTGCAACTGGTCGTTCAGCCAGGCATCGAATTTCGGACGCGGCTCAGCAATGATGAAGGTGCCCATGTTGGCATGCTGCGCGCCGCAGAATTCAGCGCATTGACCACGGTAGACGCCCGGCTTGTCCGCCTTGATGTCCAGCACGTTCATGTGACCCGGTATAAGGTCGAGCTTACCGGCCAAGCTTGGAATCCAGAACGAATGGATCACATCGGTCGAGGTCAATAGCAGCCTCACCGGCTCGCCGGCGGGGATGTGGACCTCATTCGCCGTCGTCAGGATGCGGCTCGGCGTAGCATTCTCGTAACGCACCTCCCACCACCACTGATGCCCGGTTACCCTGATTGTCAGCGCGGCGTCCGGGCCAATGGCGGCAAGCGTCCTGTTGGCGAAAAAGCTCAGCAGCGTAAGTCCGATCAGGATTATGGCGGTCAGCCCAACAGCGGTGACAACCACGCGCATCTTGCGGCGTTCGGCCCCTTCGTCGAGTAAGAGCGGCTCATCGCCGGGACGCGATCGCATGACCAGCGGTGCTGCGAGCGCGATCATCACCAGCACCCACACAACCGCGCAAAGCGCGGTGAAGAACCAGATCAGCCAAGCCAACTCGCCGGCCGCGGGGCCTTTCGGGTCCAGCGCCGACTGCCAGCCTGCGCATCCCTGCAGAAGCAGGACACACAAGGGGGCAAGCGCCATGAAGGCGAGCCGTTTCACGGCGACTTTCCCAGCGTCGCGGCATCCGGCAGGCGGTTTTCAGACGGGTGCACCATCATATCGTCGTTGCGCTGCGGCGCGGCGGAGGAGGGCGCGTTGCCGCTCAGTGCGCGTACGAAGGCCGCAAGTTCCCAGATTTGGTCGTCGGGTATCTTCTGGCGGAAGCTCGGCATCCCGTTTGGTCGCCCGTCGCGGATCGTGGCATGGATGCTTTCGATCGAGCTGCCGTAGAGCCACTTTTCGTCCATCAGCGCCGGGCCCATGCCGCCACCGCCATTGGCGTGACAGCCCGAGCAGTTGAACCAGCCGAACAGGCGCTTGCCCTCGCTAAGGTGAAAGGCGTTCGCCTCGAAGCTCGCCGCCTTGTTGTCACTGGCGGAAGGCCGCTGGCCGCCGGGCTCAAGCGCGGTCACCGGTGTCGGCTGTTCGCCTGAGCCGAGCGCCGATTGTGGCCGGGTATCGCGCTCCTCACGCTGGCAGGCGACCAGGACCAGCGTCAAGGGCAGCAACATCGCCAGAGCCTGCCTCATCGCGCCGGATTCCCGGCCATGTCCAGACGCGGTACGCCGTATTGCGCCAGAACCGCGTCGATCTCGGCCTTGTGTCTGGCAAGCGCGCTATTCACATCGCCACGCAGCGCATCGTCCTCGCGCCGAACACCCATTGAGATGTCGTACATCAGCGGCAGTTGCGGTCCGTCGATGCGAGGCGTGACCGGCGTGATCCGGAGCGACACCTTTTGCCTCTGGGCGAAATAGCCGGCGAGCGGACCCCAGACCACGGCAAGATCAATCTCACCGTTCGCGACAGCTTCGACGATGCGCGCCGGAGGGTTGGGAGCGGAGTAGTCGCCATAGACGGGATAGCCGATCAGATGTCCGACGATGCCGCGGCGGCCAAGCGCTTGGACAGGCGGCGAGTTGGCGCCATCGTCGCCGATGAGCTGAACACCGATGCGCAATTCTCGCAACCGCGGGTCGTTGAATGAGGCCACGTCCGGGCCGTCCTGGCGGGTCACGAAGACATAGGACGAACGGTAGTAAGGCGTGGTGGTGCGCAGCATTTCGAGATTGGCAGGCGTGCCGGGCACGAGATCGCAAAGGCCTGCCTTCAGCGTGTTGCGGATGAAGCCACGGCGCTGCGCCCACCAAGTATACGTCAGCTTGGCGCCGAGATCAGTGGCGATAATTTCCGCGATCCTGTTCTCGAAGCCTTGACCGGCCGCGTTGGAAAACGGCATGTTGTTCGGGTCGGCGCACACTCTCAACTCACGTGCATTGGCAATAGCCGGCAAGAGCAACAAGGCGAGCCCGGCCATGCCGATCGCCACCCGTTGGAACGCCTTGCGCGTCGGACGGACGGTCAAGTCCAATCCATCAAGGAAGCCGGAACACATAAAGCGTGCCTCCCGCCGTGGTAGCGTTCTTCAGATCCTTCATCGCGTTGACGAAGCCAAGTGCCGCGGTGGCATCGCGTGGGTCGAGGTCGCCGGAAACGATGGCACCGGCCCAGCCACCGACGCCTGACAGAGTTGCGACATATTGGTGCCCATCGGGGCCGCGATAGGTTATCGGCTGGCCGATGATGCCGGACGATGTCTTGAATTGCCAAAGGAGGTCGCCAGTCCTGGCGCTGACCGCCTTGAACCAGCCTTCCATGGTGCCGTAAAAGACGACATCGCCGGCAGTGACGACGGTGCCGCTCCACACCGGAAAGTTCTCCTTCAGGACCCAGGCCGGCTTGGCGGCGGCAACATCCCAGGCGGTGAAGGCACCACGATTGCCGCCCGGCCCGGGGATCATGCGTACGTTCATGCCGACATAGGGCGTGCCTGCGATGTAGTTTACCTCGACGCCTTCTTCATCCATGCAGAGATTGTTGTGGGGGATGTAGAGCAGGCCGGTCTTCGGCGAAAAGGCCGATGGCTGCCAGTCCTTGAGGCCGGACGCTGTCGGGCAAATGTCTCGCACCACCTTGCCGGTGCCGGTTCTCTTGTCGGGGTTTGCAATCAGCCGGCCGGTCTTCAGGTCGACGCCCTTGCTGGAATTGACCGGGCCATAGGCTGTGGCCGACAGCACCTCGCCAGTGGTTCGATCGAGGATATAGAGGTAGCCGTTGCGTTCCGGTCGGACTAGGACCTTGCGCGGCTTGCCTTGCCAGGTCATGTCCAGAAGGATCTGCTCGTTGATGCCGTCATAGTCATGGAGGTCATGCGGGCTCCACTGATAGAACCACTTCGCCGCTCCGGTATCGGGATCACGCGCGAAAATACCGGACGTCCATTTGTTGTCGCCTGGCCGCAAATCCGGATTCCACGGTCCTGGATTGCCTGTGCCGTGGAAGATCAAGTTCAAGTCCGGATCGTAGGAGATCCAGCCCCACATATTGCCGCCGCCGATCTTCCAGGCTTCGGGCGGCCATGTCGTCACGCCAAGGTCTGTGCCCTTGTCCATGTCATAGTGGGGCTTGAAGTCCGGGCCGATCAGCACATCCTTGTCGGGTCCAGTGCCATAAGCCGTCCAGACAACATGCCCGTTTCCGGCATCCAGCGCCTTCACCCAGCCGCGGACGCCCATTTCGCCGCCGGAATTGCCGACCAGAACTTTTCCCTTCACCACCAGCGGCGCCATGGTGATTGTCTCGCCGATGTTGATGTTGCCGATATGAGCGTTCCAGATCGGCTTGCCCGTATCGGCATCGAGCGCGATCGTGTGGCCGTCCAGCGTGTTGAAGAAGATGCGCCCGTCGGCGAAGGCCGCGCCGCGGTTGACGACATCGCAGCAGGCCACCCCTTGTGCCGCCGGCTCGGGGTTGGGCTCGTACTTCCATTTCATCGGCGCGCCTGGCCTGGAGAGGTCAAGTGCGTAGACGATGTTGGGAAAGGGCGTGACGATGTACATGCTGCTGCCGACAACCAGCGGCGCTGCTTCCTGGCCCTTGTTCACGCCGGTCGAGAAGGTGAAGGCGACCTGCAGGTTCTTGACGTTGCCTTCGTTGATCTCGGTCAGGTCGCTGAAGCGGGTCGACGCGTAGTTCTTGGCCGGCATTGTCCATTGCCCGTCATCGGGTGGCGCGGGGGCGGCGGGCGGCGCAATAGCCGCCGCCGATGGGGGCTCCGAGGCACCGCTCAGGAATGGGCCGCATGCCAGCAGCATCACCGGGAGTATGCAGGTGCGAAAAGAATTCCAGGTCGCCAATGCGCGGGCGCCTTGTCCTGCGTCAACGCGCGCCGGTGCCGGGTGCAGCATGCCTTTCATTTGTGGATCGAGCCTCCCACGCCGGCGCCGAGCTCCGCCGCGATGTCAGCCTCGGTGCCGGCACAAAGCGGATGACCCCAGCCCGAGGCGCTTTTGCCGCCGGGATCGAGATCGTAGACGATGGCGTCCTTGCGATTGGGATTGACCCCGGCGGGAACCTTGTCGAGGCCGAGCGCCGCGCGAACACGCCAGGCGACATTGTGATCGGCGCATGAGGAATCTCCGGAAACCCCGATCCCTCCGACGATGCTCTTGCCGTCATAGAGGGCAAGTCCGCCGCCAAACACAACGACGCCTCCAATCGGCTTGCCGACGAGGGGATCGCTGGCGCTTCCGAACGTTTTGGGATCGCCCGCATAGGCCGTGGCCTGGTTGACCGGATTGGTCTCCTGCAAGCCGAAAAGCGGCCCGCCCGGCTGCGCCCCCGCGTAGAGATTGGCCGTCGACAGGGCCATCTGCGCCAGGCTGAGTCCATTGGCCGTATTGGCCTTCTCTGCCGCGACGAGGCGACTGCCTGGCCATTGCGAATCGGCGGCGGGACCGCTGAAAGCGATCACGCATACGGCGCCGTCGCGGGCGACGATAGCGGCCCATTCGTTGGTCTCAAAGCCACCGTTGGCAGGTCCGCCGCTTGCTTTCACATTGGCCTTGAGGACAGCGAGCAGCCTATCGTGGTCGGCCGGGCAGGGCGCCTGTGCCATGGCTTGGCCCTGTGGGAACAGGCCACCCGTCAACAACACCAGACCAAAGGCTGATAGCAAAAGCTGACAGCGATACATTGTCCTGCCCATTCGTTCGAGCATCAAAGAATCCCGGAGCACTCTGGCAGACTGGAAATACGAGAATGAATCCGTGATCCAATGCCGTCGGTATTTAAACTTGGGCGATGCAGCTATGTTCCTGCTTCTGCAAAAAATTGCGTAGCCCCTCGTACGCCGATGCAAGTTGCCGTCTGTCCGTGTCGCCGGCGGAATATCCGCGGCGAGATTGTGCTGCCTGCTGTGATACATATTGTGATACAAACAACACCCCGCAGGAAGGAAAAACGTGACAAAAACAGTTGGTTGATGGGCGAACTGATCCCAGCCAACGGTACCCCGGCTTTCCTCATAAAGCATTGGATTTAGTGGAAATGATCGCCCCTCCGTTGCAGGAAGCGGTCGGGATCATGCTGCCCAGAGAGGTCAGGGATCACGGAAGGCGTGTGGTTCTCCGTATACCAGCCGTGACGGAGGAGAACGAACGGCAGACCCGAGGTCCGCAACGCAGCTTGACCTTTTGCAACGCTGCGCTGAAGCGCTTGAGGGGTTTTGAGCTATGGCGTTCCGGATGGGTGTCGCATCGGCCCGAACTGCGAGGTCGATCCTGGCTGCGTAAATTAAACTCGTTGACGATGTCCGCTTCTGGCTGTTGGGACGCTTGGTCTTATCGTCCAACTGGGGATCGTATGGAGAACGGCAGCTATCTCAAATGCCTGCCGAGACCTGACAGTCGGTTACAGCCCGTTGCCGCCGGACTGCTTGCGCCCGCTTTTGGTCAGGCGAAATGCGTCAAAAGATGTTCGACGACGCGCTGTGTAGCATCGATGTCTGCCATGCTCAGCCCTCGGCGATGATCGCTAGTGCCTTTGCAAAGCTAGCATCAAGGGAGGTCAGCGCCTCAATCGCTCCGTCATATACGCTGTCGAGTGTCGCTCCCCAGCCGTCTGCTGCGCCACGAGTATCGATGCCAAAGCGGGCGAGCGCCTCCTCGATGCCGGCGTCGATGCGCCCAGCCAATTTTACGCCAGATTCGTTCCAACTTTGTGCGGCGTCTCAGTTGGGCGAACGCCGATAGATACTCGTTTGACAGGAAGAACAATGACCGTTCTCACTTGGTCACGAGCGTCTGTTGGTAGAAGGATCGTTGACAGAGGCGCTCTGGGGCCATAGCGTATTGGTATAACAGGTATGCCAATGATCGGAGTTCTGATCAAGCCGCGGAAGCTTTCGGACGAGGTTGCAGCGCACCTTGAGCGGATGATCCGCGAGGGAGAGCTGGCCGAAGCCGACCGGCTCCCATCCGAACGGGAACTCATGCGGCAGTTTGGGGTCGGGCGCCCTTCAATCCGCGAAGCCCTGCTGCATCTGAGCAAGATGGGCCTTGTCGAGGTGAAATCCGGCGAGCGCGCCCGCGTCACTCGGCCAACGCCCCAATTCGTGATCGACGCCCTCTCGGGGCCGGCGCGTCACATGATTTCGGCCCCCGGCGGGGTTCATGACTTCCAGAGCGCGCGTTTGTTTTTCGAAGTCGGTCTTGCCCGCAACGCCGCCATCAATGCCACCCCAGAAGATATTGAAAGTCTCAAAGAGGCGCTTGAAATCAACCGACAGTCGATCGGGGACCTGACGCGCTTCGAGCGCACCGACGTGGACTTCCACTACGTGCTGGCGGTGATCACCCGCAATCGAATCTTCACAGCTATCCACGCGGCGTTGGCCGAATGGCTGCTCGAACAGCGGCGCACGACTTTGGCCAAAGGTGAAGACCGCAAGGCCTATGAGGCTCATCGCGAAATCTTTGATGCCGTCGCCGCGCGCGATCCAGACGCCTCCGAAGCGGCTATGCGCAGGCATCTGGAATATGTGTCCAGGCGCTATCTGGAAATTGCAGGTGCCAAGTGATGAGGGGCTTCGTGGTCTGGGTCGATTTCCGCCTCAAGCCGGGTGCCCGGGGCAGATTCCGCGAACTTGTGGACGCCAATGCAACCGCGTCGATGCGCAGCGAGGCCGGCTGCCGCCGCTTTGACGTGACGGAGGCGCGCGGCGAACCGGACCGGGTCCTGCTCTATGAGATTTACGATAGCGAGGCCGCATTCGAGGAGCACTGCCGCACCGCTCACTTCGACGAATTCAATACGCAGAGCGCGCCGCTCGTCGTGACCAAGTTGGTGATGACCTGCGACCTCGTTCTTGAGGCCACGCATTGACGAGAACTAGGCGGATTGGCCCTTTTGGGCGAACGGGAGGAAGTGCATGTCAGAGCCAAGTCTCAGGGCGTTAACTTCTCACAGGCGGGTCAAACTTGGTACGCTCGTCGCCGAGTTCGCGACGCCGGGTATAGGTCACATCCTGAAGTCCGCTGGCTGTGACTTCGTCTTTTTCGATATGGAGCATTCGGGCTTCAGCCTGGAAACGGTGAAGAGTGCGATCCGCTATTTCGAAGCGGCCGACCTGCCGGTTATGGTGCGTGTGCCATCGCAGGACTACCATTTCCTTGCCCGCGCCATGGACATGGGGGCCGAAGGCCTGATCGCCCCGATGGTGAGTACCGTCGAGCAGGCGCAGCACATCATCAATTCCATGAAATATCACCCTGCCGGCGTCCGCGGCGTGGCGCTGCAGATCGCTCATGACCGCTACCGTCCGGGCTCGGTCGCTGATAAATTCTCAGCCGCCAACAAGCGCTCGACATTCATCTGCCTGATCGAGACCGCCGACGGCGTCAAGAACATTGACGGCATCGCGGGACTGGACGGGGTCGATTGTCTGTGGGTCGGACATTTCGACCTGTCCGTCTCGCTCGGCATTCCTGGCGACTTCGCCCACCCCACTTTCTCTGCTGCAATGGCCAAAATCGTTGCCGCCGCCAAGAAGCACAACAAATCGCTTGGACGCTTGGTTCCCAACGTCGCGCAGGGACACGACTTCTACGCACAAGGCTTCGATTTTATTTGTTATTCAGGCGACGTTTGGATTCTGCACGACGCGATCGCCGACGCGGTTTCCAAGATCCGCGCCGGGTGCGAATAGGAGCGGAGGAGACGATGGACAGCGTAAAATTCAGGGTGGCGCTTTCCGGTGATTTCCGCAAGCCGGACGGCTCGCCGACCTACCCAGATTTCGATCTGGTGCCACTGCGCAATGCGACGGGCGTCGAGATGGTGTTCCTGGAGTCAAACAGTCCGCTTCGCGCCGACCAACTTGAGGATTTCGACGCGCTGATCCTCCTCGCCCATCGCTTCGATGCCACGAGCGTCCCCAGGAGCGGACGCCTGGCCGTCGTTGCCCGCTTCGGGGTCGGCTACGACACTGTCGACGTTGAGGCCTGCACCGCAGCCGGCATTGCCTTGGTCATCACGCCCGATGGCGTGCGACGGCCCGTCGCCGTATCCGTCATCACCTTCATGCTGGCACTGACCGGCAAACTGCTGACAAAGGACGCGCTCACCCGCAAGGGACCTCATGGCTTCCAGGAGCGCTCGGAACATATGGGCGTCGGGCTCGTCGGGCGTACGCTTGGGTCGCTGGGCATCGGCAACATCGGCGCCGAGGTCTTCCGCTTGGCGAGGCCCTTTGACATGCAATTCATTGCCCATGACCCGTTCGCTGACAAGAGGATTGCTGCCGACCTGGGCGTCGAACTGGTCGGGCTGGAGGACCTGTTTCGCCGCGCCGACGTGCTGTCGGTGAGTTGCCCGCTGTCGCCGCAGACCCACCACATCGTCAACGCTGAGCGGATTGCCCTGATGAAGCCGACAGCTTACCTGATCAACACCGCGCGCGGCCCGATCGTCGACCAGAAAGCGCTGACACAAGCGCTGCAGGCGCGCCGCATCGCGGGGGCCGGTCTCGACGTGCTCGAGCCGGAGCCTCCCGATGCAGACGATGCGATCCTCAAACTCGACAATGTCATCCTGGCGCCGCACGCGCTTTGCTGGACCGACCAGTGCTTTGCCGGCAACGGTGCCGCCGACGTCAAGGCGGTGATCGAGGTGCAACACGGTCGCGATCCGCACGGCGTGGTCAATCGCGAGGTGCTTTCGAGCGAGCTGTGGAAGACCAGGCTGTCGGGGCTCGCGGCCCGCTTCGGAACCTAGGAGGACGCTGATTTTTGGTGCGCCGCCGCGGCCCCCTTGCGGCGACTTTACGGGAGGAATGCTCGACCGCCGCGCCCGCGGACGAGTGAGGCAAATGGAAACGGGAGGACCAAGCACTATGAACGATCGTGACAAACGTGACTTTCAGGCAGGTCTCGAAGCAGAGGTCGACGCCTTCATGCGCGGCGAAACCACCCGCCGAACTTTCATAACCCGCTTCGGTCAGATGACCGGCATGTTGGCTGCGTCTGGCCCGATGCTGGGGATGATGACCGATTGGGCGGTGGCGCAGCAGACGCTGGAACTGGCGGACGCCACCTCGCCGCTCGGCCAAGCGCAGGCCGCAGCCCTGAAAGCATCGAAGGAAGGCCCGGCGGACGGTTCCGCCTTTCGCGCGGTGGAGGCCGCCAAGGCGCATTCGGGCGTCACCCTCAACATGACCTACGAGGCTGGCCTGCAGGCACTCGATCCGCGCAATTTCAGTGGGCCGATGTGGGAGCAGCTTACCGGGATGAAGTCGAATGTCGTCGAACTGTCGAACCCTGACCAGTACTCCAAGGCAGTCGCCGAGCACATCGCCGGCTCGGGTGCCTATGACGTTCTCGACATCTCACCGGCCTGGACACCGTCGCTTGCCGATGGCGGCGTCATTGCCCCTCTAGACGACTACATCGCCAAATACATGAACCCGGCAGACCTCGAGGACTATCATCCCCTGTACAAGGCGCTGCCGACCTACAAGGGCAAGATCTGGGGGTTCTTCGACGACGGCGACATGTTCGCTCTCTACTACCGCAAGGACATCTTCGAGGATCCGAAAATGGTGGAGGCTTACCAGGCGAAGTTCAACGCCAAGCTTGGACCGCCGAAGACCTGGGAAGAATATGCCCAGATCGCCCAGTTCATTACCGACCAGATGGCGCCAAAGGTTTATGGCGCGGGACATTTCCGCAAGGCGGGCAGCCCTGGCAATCAGTTCGACTTTCTGCAGCAGTACCGCGCCAACGGCGGAAAACTGTTCGGAGACGACATGAAGGCCGGCTTGGTGTCGGATGCCGGCGTCAAGACGCTGACAAACATGCTCGCCGCAAACAAGGCCTCGATCCCCGGTAACAACGAGCTCGACGCCGTTTCCTTGTGGGCGGCTTTCCTGACCGGCAAAGTCGCGATGATCTATTCCTGGCCTCCTAGCGGCCGTATGGCGGCGAACTATTCGCAGTCCGCCACGGCAATCAACTTCATTCCGCAGTCGCAGATCGCTGGCAAGGTCGGCTATGCCGTCGTTCCGGGAAATCCGGAACATGCGACCGGCTACAACAAGGCACTGTCGGCGGATTCACCCAACCCAGAGGCGGCGTATCTGTTCATGCAATGGGTATGCTCGCCACCCGTCTCGCTGGCACGTTGCATGCTGCCCTATGCGCTACGCGACCCATACCGCATCTCGCACTTCAAGTCCGAGCTCTACGGCGCGCTCTTCCCCAGTGCCAAGGAGTACCTTGCCAACCTCAACAACTCGGCAAATGTCGGTCTGCTCGATCCGATCATGCCGGGCGCGCAGGACTACTTCTTGAGCATCGACCGCATGTGCACCGCGGTGTGGGCTGGGGCGGATGCGAAGGCGTCGCTTGAAACGGCGGCCGCCGAGTGGAACGAGACGACCGACCGACTGGGTGTGGATTCGCAGAAAGGCTTCTACACCGAGTTCTTGAAACTGCCTGGCGCCACTGCCGACAACACGGTGGAAAAACTTGGCATGGCCGTCACCCTCTGAGGGGAGGCATGCTCTGGAGCAATTGGTGTTGCGGGCGCTTGGCTCGCAACACCTCCCCGCTAAGCGGCGATTTTTGGATACGCCTATGCAGCCCACCGCCACGATCCGTCGCTTGAAGGCCGCCGGCGCACCGCCCCGGCTGTCTGCCTTTGCCCAATGGGCAGACCGTCACTTTAAGTGGCTGCTGGTGGCGCCTGCGGTGCTGCTGATTTTGGCGCTCTCGATTTATCCCCTTCTGTTCTCGCTGGTGGTATCTTTCATCAACTACGACTTCCAGGTGCCGGGCCACGCCTTTGTCGGATTGAAGAACTTCGAGCGAGTCGTGTTCGATCCAGTAGCGCGTTGGTCGCTGTTGCTGACAGCATGGCTGTCGGGCATCAGCGTCGCTATCGAATTCGTGCTCGGTCTCCTGGTGGCGCTGACAATGGTGCGCAGCTTTCCGGGCCGCGGTGTGATCATGTCTATCCTGATCGTGCCGCTGTTCATCAGCCCGGTCATCGTCGGCCAGGCCTGGACGCTGCTTTTACAGCGGCCTTTCGGACCGACCAACTATATCCTGACGCAACTATTGGGGCAGGAGGTTACGATCGGCTGGATGACGGAGCGCCCGTGGCTCTATATCTCGCTGATCATCGCCGATGTCTGGCAGTGGACGCCGTTCATGTTCGTCATCCTGCTCGCTGGGCTGACCGCAATCCCACCCAATCTCTATGAGGCGGCAGAACTTGACGGCGTCAACGCCTGGCAGGCTTTTTGGGCGATCACGCTCCCGCATCTCGGGCCGATGATGCTGCTGGCCCTGACCTTCCGTCTGCTCGACGCAATCCGTATGTTCGATACCATTTTCATCATGACAGGCGGTGGCCCGGGAACACAAACTTACACGGCCTCCTATTATCTCTATACCGTCGGCTTCACGCAGTTTCATCTATCGCAAGCAACAGCAGGAAGTTGGCTGTTCCTGATCTTTACGGCGCTCATCGTGACGTTGCTGGTGCGTCGGCTCTTGAAGGTAGAACCGGTCTAATGGCCGCCGTCGCGCCCGCCCGCCGCAGGAAACGCCGGTCGTTGCCGATCGGCCGAATTCTGCTGCTGGGGTTCTTCCTGGTGTTTGTGCTGTGGCCGCTCTACTGGATGTTCAACACCTCCATCAAGCCCAGCGACGACTACCTCACCGTACCGCCTGTCTGGTTCCCTGCCGCACCGACGCTTGTCCACTACGAAGCTGCGCTGTTCACCTATCGCGGTCTCGACGGGCTTATCAACAGCCTGATTATTTCGCTTTCGGCGACGGTGCTTTCGGCACTGATCGGCACGCTGATGGCTTATAGTCTGGCGCGCTACAACACGGGCGGCCGGCATCTGTCCTTCTGGGTCCTGTCGCAGCGCTTCCTGCCACCGATAGGCATCGTCCTGCCGGTATTCCTTATCTATCGTGGCGTCGGGCTGTACGACACCCATATCGGGCTGATCCTAGCTTACACGGTCTTCACGCTACCGGTGTCGGTTTGGATGATGTTTGCCTATTTCCGCGGCATGCCGAAGTCGATGGAGGAGGCGGCCCTCGTCGATGGCTGCACGAGATGGGAGGCGTTCTGGCGCGTTGCCGTGCCGCTCGCAGCACCAGGCATCGTCGCGGCGGCTGTCTTCGCCTTCATTGCCTGCTGGACGGAGTTCTTCTTCGCTCTGATTTTGACCAGCCGAACTGCCTTTACGCTGCCAACGGTCTTCCGAGCCTTCATCGGCTTCCAGGGCGCACAATATGGTGAAGCCGCAGCCCTTGCCATTGTCTCCCTTGTGCCATCGATCGCCCTTGGAGTGCTTGCTCAACGACATCTCGTGCGCGGGCTGACGCTCGGCGCCGTTCGCGGATAGGAAGGGAAGGCATGGCCGAAGTCAGAATCACCGGCTTGCACAAGCGCTACGGCGCCTTCCATGCGGTGCGCGGCATTGACCTCCACATCCCCGACGGCGAGTTCACTGTCCTGGTTGGACCCTCCGGATGCGGCAAGAGCACTCTGCTGAGGACCATCGCAGGACTGGAGGAGAGCTCACAAGGCACGATCGAGATTGGCGGCGAAGTGGTCAATGATTTCCGGCCGCGCGATCGCGACGTGGCAATGGTGTTTCAAGATTATGCGCTCTATCCGCATATGAGCGTGGCCAAGAACATTGGCTTCGGCCTCAAGGCTCGCAAGATGCCGAAGCCAGAGGTCGAGGTGCGCGTGGCCGAGGCGGCACGCATGCTTGGCATCACTCCCTTGCTGGGGCGTTTTCCGCGTCAGCTGTCCGGTGGCCAGCGTCAGCGCGTCGCCATCGGCCGCGCCATAGTCCGCAACCCCCTCATCTTTTTGTTCGACGAGCCACTGTCCAATCTCGACGCACAGCTTCGCGACGAAATGCGCGGCGAAATCAAACGCCTTCACCAGGACATTGCCACAACGATGATCTACGTCACCCATGACCAGATCGAAGCGATGACGTTGGCTGACCGCATCGTGCTGATGCGCGACGGGTTGATAGAGCAGCAGGGCGCGCCACTCGAGTTGTTCGAGCACCCGGCCTCAACCTTCGTCGCTGGGTTTCTGGGTTCGCCGCGGATGAGCTTCCTGCCAGGCAACCTTGCCTTGGACGGAAGCGCCGCCGCCATCCAGCTCGCGGACGCGCTGCTGCCCTTAGCGCCGGGCAGGGGGCTGAAGGGCGTCGCAGACGGACAGCAGGTGCTGCTCGGGTTGAGGCCAGAACATCTCACTCGGGCGCACACTGCCACACCGGAGCAGGGCACGTTTCGCTATGAGGCAACGATCGACCTGCTGCAGCCGACCGGCTCGCGCAGCTACGCGACATTCCGACTGGCTGGCGCGCCGGTGATGGCTGAGCTGCAGGCGCACGACGTCAGCCGTCCGGGCGAGAAGCTTGCGATCGACATCAACATGAACCGGGCCTCGATCTTCGACGCCACGACGGAGCGGGCAATTTGACCTCGACAGCTTCCCTGGCAGTCCGCTTATGTGGCACCGAACAGCCCGAGGCACCGCTGCGCACACTGCGCGCCGGATCCTTGTCGGTCGCGTTCGACAATGGGGCGTTGCGCTACATCCGCATCGGGACGATCGAGATCTTGCGCGGAATCTCGTTTCTTGTACGGGACGAAAACTGGGGAACATGTACCCCCGTTCTCGATGATCTGCGGATCGACGAGAGGCCGGATGCGTTCGCCATTGAATACCGTGCAACATGTGCCGCAACATCCGGCCGCCTGGTTTACCGGGCACGCGTCTCGGGCAGTAGCGATGGTGCGCTGTCGTTTGTGACACAAGCAGAGCCTGAGACCGACCTTTTGACCAACCGGACCGGCTTCGTCGTGCTGCATCCCATAGCAGATTTGGCCGGCAAGCCGGTGCGGGTCCTGCATCAAGATGGTCTCGAAAGGCTTTCGCATTTTCCGGACTTTATTGATCCGGAATGTCCGTTCACCGACGTGCGCGCGTTGTCACATGAGATCGCGCCTGGGATCTGGGCCACCTGCACCATGGATGGTGATGCCTTTGAGATGGAGGATCAACGCAATTGGTCTGACGCATCCTATAAAACCTATGTTCGTCCCTTGCGTCGCCCGTGGCCCTACAGACTGCCCAAGGGCCAGAAATTCACCCAGGCCGTCCGGCTGCATATGTCGGGGACGCTTCTTGCGCCGATGTCTGAAAATCCTGACCCGCCGATCAAAGTGACGATTGGCGGACCGGCCGGCCGAGTGCCTCGCATTGGCGTCGGCGTCGCCGCCGACGAGGCCAGGCACGCCCTTGGAAACTCCGATCTAATTCGGCAATTGGCTCCGCAGTGGATAGCCTGCCAGGTCGATCTCCGTCTCGGGCACGGCCACGATGAACTTGAACGGTACGCAGCGCTGACCCGGTTGATTGGTGCAAGCGTCGTGCTGGAGATCATAACCAGGGGAACGCTGGATCCCTTCGGCGAGTTGAAGCCGGTCGCGGATGTTGTCCGTCGCCTCGGCCTCAATCTAGAAGCTATCTGCGTCTTTCCGGCGCAGGACATGAAATCGGTACAGCCGGGAGCAGCATGGCCGGCCATGCCGAGCTTCCAGGAAAGCTACTCGGCAGCGCGCCGGGCTTTCCCGGGTGTACCGGTCGGCGGCGGCATGGCCGCCTACTTCACCGAGCTCAATCGCAAGCGCCCGCCAAGCGAGGCGCTCGACTACGCGACCTTTACCACCTGTCCAAGCGTGCACGCTGCCGACGATGTGTCAGTGATGGAGACGCTTGAGGCCATTCCCCACCTGATCCGCTCTGCCCGTTCCTTCATGGGCGAATTGCCGCTGCGTGTGGGTCCCAGTCAGCTCGGCTGCCGCGAGAACCCTTACGGTGCCTCCACGGCGCAGAACGAAGCGAATGGTCGCGTCTGCCTATCGCGCATCGATCCTCGTCAGCGCGGGCTGTTCAATGCGGCCTGGATCGTCGGCTATTTCGCCGCATGCGCTCGCGAGGGCATCGAGGCCGTCGTCTTCGGTGACTTCACCGGTCCATTTGGCCAAATCCATAGGAAGGCTGATTTCGTGCAGCCATGGTTTGACCAGCAGGATTCCCGAACGGTCTATCCCGCTTTCCATGTCTTGGCTGGTCTCTCAAAGCTCGGCGGAGCCACCTTGCTGTCCGTAGGAACTTTCGGCGCTGACGGCGTTGTGACGATCGCAGCTGAAAACGATCGGGGCGTGACCCTGTGGGTCGCTAACCTCACCGCCAAGACGCAATCTGTGCGGCTTTCGGATGCGCCGAGCAGCGCCCGTATTGCTCTTCTCGGCGCCGAGCAGTTCGAGCAGGCGGCAACCGATCCCAACTTCATGGAAATTTCCGCAAGACCGCTGGATGACCAATTCATCTCGCTTGACGCCTACGCGGTCGTGCGAGTCAACCTAGATCGGCCGTCTTCGACCTAGCCCGATCTTCGCTAGTTGGCCAAAACCCCGACAAAGATGAGGGTGATAGTTCTATGAGGCCCTAAGGCCGCGCTTGGGATCCATCTCGCTTTGACCCCCAACCCCATCGTTGGTCAATTCAAAGGCATAGCGCGCGAAAGCAGCAGATGATTGAGACCTGGTCTGCCGTGCAAAACGTCCGTGAGCCTGGTTTGCTCTGGCTGCGCCGGGCAAGCCTCACGCGCCTCAATGCCCCCTGGCCACTACGTGCGCTTCAGCATGTGCCTGGAAACCCGTTCACCGAAACGATTTTCAGGTCAACAAAAGTCAACATAATCGTAACACCCCATGGAGTGGCACCGTTTGCATCTTGATTCATTCAAGCGGATTGTTGACCCATTCAAACCCGTCCGAATATGTCCGTTGAGGAGTCAAGTCATTCGTTGAGCGCCGACGATTGCCAAGCCAATTTGCTAGGAATCAGCCGCAGCTCTCCACCTCTCCCAACGATACCGCTGCGCTTCGGCTATCCTATCCTTTCCTCCTTGGGATGTGGGGCCTGTACTCAGCCCACCATGAAACCGACATCTGAGCTTTCCAGGCACAGCTGCGTTTCTGCATTCCGTCCCCCTCCTAGTTTTAGCTTCGCATGTCTCGGTGTAGTCTTGGGCCAACTGGTTCTGTCCTCCATGTTCGATCCTTCGCTCCAACGCGGAACAGGGTAGCTTCGCCGCTCGCGGCAAACATTTTTCAAAATGGTTTAGGTAAGATTTTTTGTTTCGTTGGATTTCCGTCTTGTATGGTCTCTATCTCTGTCTCTGTGTCGATAGGGTATCGATAGGGTATCGATGGGGTATGGATAAGGTATCGATAGGGTAGGGCAGCGACAGGGTCTCGATAGGATGGCTCACTGAGAGCGTTTCAAAGACCCAGCATTTCGGACGATTGCGGTATTATGAATACCCGATTTGAATGGGAGTACCTCTGATTCATCTTTTAGCTTTACTGGGCAAAGCCGCTCAAGCTCGGATAGCGCCGCTCCACGAACTCGCTTGCTTACAATCTTGTCGATTTGCATTATCACGCCAAGCCGATGTTTTTCACCCATCGGCGGGTTATCTTTGAACCAGTCGATAATGAAATATTCTTCAGTCTTTGGATCGTAGATGACAAAACGATCTTCGATAAGGACAGTTCGAGCCAATGACAGCTGTTTTTCATTTAGGCGGCTCTCTGCAATGGCATGAGCATCGGGGAGCTGACAGCAGCCCCCACTGGTCTGGTACGGAGACGTAAGCAGGTAAACGTAAAAATGGTGGCTCTCCAGAGCTGGCAAAAGCACGGGCCGCTTCGATCCCGTCCAGCGTCGTAGAAATCTTAGCCGAGGCTCGGCATCGGTGAGAAACAGCGCCTGCAGGCGGTGGAACGCCTCGTGGTAGGCCGCATTGGGCCGGCCGCTGTCCAGCGCGGTACGATTGCGTCTCTAGGCGTGTAGTAGCCGCCGGCGGTGTCCGTCCGGTCGCTCCAAACTCAGGCGCGTCTGCTCGGTGTCACCGTCGACGGCACCCCAGCCGCATAGGCCGATTTCGCTGCCTTGGGGCGTAGACCCTCGAAGGCTTTTCGCGCGAAGTCGCCCGTCTCTTTCGACTGTTGCCGAAGCAAGTCGAGCTCAGAGGGCGTCAGCATCACGGAAGTCGAGGATGTACTCAGCTTCGGAGCGGATGAGGGCCGAAGGCTGGAGATTGAGTTCTTCCCTAACGACATCGCCATACATCCTTCGGCCTCTCGGATTTGTTCTCGGCTCACGGCCATTAATCGGAGAGCACCGCATATACAAGCGTGACTGTACCCCTGAGAGCGCATACGTGCCGTTGTTCGAGCATCTGGAGCGCGCCGTCGAGCTCAAGCGCGCCACGATGATAACGCGGCGGTCCTCACCGCAATGATGCGCGGGAGGTCAAAGATGCGCCGGCGGTTTGAACGCGATCTTCTTCAGCCAGAACTGCTTTTGCTCGAGCGTCGGGCCAGAACCGTATTTTGGCCGATGCCATTTGTGGCCCATCAGCATGGCCACGACCTTTTCGGGCGCCTCCACGGCCGTCAGCCGATCCTCGTATGTGTGCCGCAGGCTGTAGAGAGAGTGGTCATCAGTCGGCAGGAGATTCGCATTGTCAAGAAACTTGTTGACCAAGGCAGAGAGCGAGTCGGCCTTGTCGAGATAGCGCGGAAACCCTTTGGGGTGGAGCTTCATTACGGCGAGCGCGCAACCCACGAGCGGAATGTCGCGCAGGGAGTGGTCTGTCTTCAACACGCGTCCATCGGGCCTCACCTGCACATGTGGCACCGCGTGATCTAGCAAGATGCGGTGCGGCAGAAGGTTCGCCGCCTCCGACAAACGCATGCCGGTGTCCGCTATCAGCAGCACAAGGTGACGGGCCTCCTCGTTGAGTTCCGCCAGCGCGCGGTCGGCAAGGATCTTGTCTTGGACGAAAGCCGCTTCGAAAGCCGCTCGTTGGACCGCGACCTGTCCCGAGAGCCGCAATTTCTTGAACACCGGCGGCAAATTCAGCTGATGTGCCATGTCGACAGTGGTCAGCATCTTCGACACGTGGCCGATGTCCTTGTTTGCGGTGCCGATGTCGAGACTTTCCAGGCGTATGCGTTTCTGCCACCACTCGCGAAATTGTATGGCGTGGCTCCGGGTGAGGGCGGCTATGTTCATGTCGCCCACAACCTCGATAAGGTTGCCAACGGCGCGCTTTTTCGGATTGCGCCACTTTCGGAGCTGGTTCGGGGACATGGCATTGAGGCTTTGGGCCTCGATCTTCTCGAATTCTGCAACCAGCCCCGTGAGGCGGATCGCCGGCCGCTCCTCACCACCCAGGGCGGCCGCCACCTCCCGCTCGTCCTCAATGACGTTCCTGTCGAGGAGCAGTCTAATGCGGTCGACAATATCATCGCGCGCGCCTTCAGCGAGCTCGGCATTCGTCTGATAGACCAGCCTCAGGGCTTTCGCCCGCTGCTGGGCCGCCTCGAAACGCAAGCGCTTCGCCAGATTGACCGTCGCGAAGCCCTCCCCAATACGCATCGAGCTCGACGTGGAGGCGCTGCACTACTTCCTTGGCACGAATGCCACGGGAATCGTTTACGATCGGAATGTCGGTGCTGATGCGGACCAGGACGCGGCGATCGAGCTCGGCGAATTCCTTCGGAACACGGCGAACGAGGTACCAGGTGCCGTCGCGCTTATGCGCCTTTGGCGGATCTTTCCGCGCCATTCCATCCCCTGGCGTTACACAGATTGTTACACATAATAAGGGGCATGTTGCGCGAGCAAGGTCAATAGGAGGTTCAAAATGCTAAAAAGGTGGGTTGCAGGGGCGCCAGTTGGCGGAGGAAGTGGGATTCGAACCCACGGTGAGCTTGCACCCACGCCGGTTTTCAAGACCGGTGCCTTAAACCGCTCGGCCATTCCTCCATCGTGATTTTTCAACCACTTGGGTAGCGCGGGGGCCAACCCGTTTGGCCTGTTGGCACCGGATTGGCACCGAAGGCGCTCCCGGCTGGTTCACGCCTCATTCCTGTAAAGCGGCATTGAGGGCTGCGTCAACCACCGCTGCGTCGCTTCCTGCTGTCCTGGGCAGACTCTGAGCTTGTCGGGATCGAGCACCGGGACCATCGCGGTCCAATGGTGCATGAAGAAGAAGCCCGCCGCGGGCGTTGCCCGAGATTGTGAGGCGCTGCAGTGCTTCCATGCAGCGCCCCAGGCAAGGGCGCAGTCCAGCTATCGCCAGAACCATCCTTGCAACCGGGCGGGGCGGGTTAATCCCTATAGGTCAACCTCTTGGGAGAGCTGCGGCATTTCCCCAAAAAATTCAGTTCGCCAAGGGAACAGCTGCTCGTGAGGAAGGCCGAAGCTGCAAATCGGCTCCGGCCTGCGTGTTCCTCAGTCTTTGCAGCTTTCGTCCGCCTTTGCCGCCGCGGCCTTATCACCATGCTGCTGCGCCTCAATGTCCTGCTGCGAGGTTGCAAGATTCTTGTCGCCGCCGCCTTCGGCGCCCGCCAACGGCATCGTGGCGCCATCCTTGGCGGCTGGCTTGCCCGCGCTATCCGACGCTTTCGGGGTCTCTAAAGGCGCATGAGTTCCATCTTTCGAAATACCGGCGGTCTGTTCGGAATCCGTCCCTGCGTTGGAAGCCGACTTGTCCGGGCATGCGGCGATCGCAGACCCGGCAGAAAGTGACATTGCGATCGCGATTGTCAATGAAGCCATTTTCATCATGCTCGTCCTTCTGTTCGAGTGCCCTGCGGAAGAAACTAGCGGCGCATTTCTTTGTTCCGACGGTCGGTCCGCTGCCCGTCAAAGCTTGGTCAACGGCAGGCATGGGCGGCAGGAGCGAAGCCAGGCTCTCTGTGGCAGAGGGCATCACATCTCTCGCGTGGAAGCACGAAAACCGTTACTTTTCAGAAGGCTTTCACGGTGGAGACGCCACAATCTTGCCCGGTTGCAGCCACAATCGGTTAATACCGTGATAAGCAATTCCTGCGCACAAAGGATCGGGGTTCAAAGGCGTCGTTGTATTGGTCGGGTGAGTGTTTCGGCTTCTTCGACGGTTGGACACGACGTCTAGGTCAAGACTGAAGGGGACATCAGGAAAATGCAGGCTGTGACGCAACCGCGTCTTCGTCGCGCTGCTGCAGTCGCGTTGTTCGCCATGTCGGCCGCCTTGCTGGCGGCTTGTGCGTCGCAGCACGAGCCGAAAGCGATGGTCTACAAGAAGACCCGCTCCAAAGAATATTTCGCCGAATCCGAATATGGCGTGAAGGCAAGCCCGCGTGTGATCTCCCAGAATGGGCGCATCCAACGTGGCGGCGGCAGGGATCAGCTCGGCAAACCCTATCAGGTCCGCGGCAAGTGGTATTACCCCCGGGAAGACAAGCGCTACGCCAAGGTCGGCCTGGCCTCCTGGTATGGCGACGCCTTCCATGGCCGGCTTACCGCCAATGGCGAAGTCTACGACATGACCCATCTAACGGCGGCGCACCCGACCATGCCGCTGCCGAGCTATGCCCGCGTCACCAATCTCAAGACCGGCAGTTCGGTCATCGTTCGCGTCAACGATCGCGGCCCATATCACGAAGGCCGCATCATCGATGTCTCGGAGCGCGCTGCCCAGATGCTTGACTATGCCAACACCGGCACCGCTCAGGTGAAGGTCGAATATGTCGGCCGCGCGCCGCTCGACGGCGATGACGACCAGTATCTGATGGCTTCCTACCATCCCGGCAACAGGGCGCCAGACCCGTCGGATGGACTGCCGACCGGCGTCATGGTCGCCATGAACGGGCCGTCGCCAAGCCTGCCTGCGGGCGCCGCCGCCGTGCCGTTTCCGGGCCAGTTGACCGATTCCGGCGCTGTCCAGCCGGTCATGTCGACGCAGTCCTCGGCCTATGGCGATCTGGCGCTTCCGGATTTCGGCCCGATCGTGCCGGAGCGCCCGCAGATCAATCTGCCGCCGCAATCACCGTTTGCCGTGGCCTCGCTGTCCTATGCCGACGAGCGGGTCGAACGCGCCTCAAATGCCTTCGCCGCAATGGGTGGCGACGGCATGTCGCCGGCCGACGTGCTCCAATCGTGGAAGCGGCAGCCGCCACCGGCCGGTCCGTCCACCGACTACGTTGCTGCCGGTTCGTTCGAGGATGCCGGAGAAGCCAAGCGTATTGCCGCTCAGCTTGCCGCCTTCGGCAAGATCGAGATCCAGCGTTCGGAACTCGACGGCGAGGATTGGTATTCGGTCAATCTCTATCCCGATGGCCATCACAACCTGGATGATTTGCTGCAGGCTGCCTGGTCGCATGGCGCTCCCGATGCGCTGGCTGTGCGCAACTGAGCACAAGCCAGGCTGGATTTCCGCTACGCGGTTGATCCGCCGTGCAAAAAGCCCGATACTTTTTGCGGGCTTGCCGGCGGTGCCGGCCAACGGGTCGAACATCATGCAATTGCGCTTGCTCCCGCTCGCCGGGCTTCTGGTTTTTGGCCTGCTGCTGTTTTTCCAGGCTCCGGCCGGTGCGCAGCTGTTCGAGACCAAGGCCGCACAGGCCTTCATGATCGACGCCGAGACCGGGACGGTGCTGTTTTCCAAGGATGCCGACAAGCCGATACCGCCGGCCTCGATGGCCAAGCTGATGACCATGGAAGTGGTTTTCAACGCCATCAAGTCCGGTCGCCTGAAGCTCGACGATACGTTCGTTGTCAGCGAAAACGCCTGGCGCAAGGGTGGCGCGCCTTCGGGAACATCGACAATGTTCGCCAAGCTCAAGTCGTCGATCCGGCTCGAAGACCTGATTCAGGGCGTGACCGTGCAGGCGGCCAATGACGGCTGCATCGTCATCGCCGAAGGCATGTCGGGATCCGAGGACAATTTTGCCGCGCAGATGACCGAACGGGCCCGCCAGATCGGCCTCAAGACGTCGACTTTCGTCAATTCGACCGGCCTGCCGGCGGATGGCCAACAGACGACCATGCGCGAGCTGGCGCAGCTCGCCCTGCACCTGTGGCGCGATTATCCGGATCTCTATCGCTATTACAGCCAGAAGGATTTCACCTGGAACAAGATCTCACAGAGGAACCGCAATCCGCTGCTGGCGATGGACATCGGCGCCGACGGCCTGGCGGTCGGTGCGAGCGAGGCAGCCGGTTTCGGCATCGTCGGTTCGCTCAGCCACAATGGTACCCGCGTGATCGCGGCGATGAGCGGGCTGGCCTCGGACAAGGAGCGCGCCGAGGAAGCGCGAAAGCTGCTCGACTGGGGTGTCCGCTCGTTCGAGAAGACTGAAATTTTCGCCAAGGACGAGGTGGTTGGAGAAGCCCAGGTTTTCGGCGGAGCGAAATCCGGGGTGACGCTGAAGGCCAAGGGTCCGATCGACATTTTCCTGCCGATCACCAACCGCGACAAGCTGACGGCCAGGATCGTCTACAACGGCCCGGTTGCTGCACCGGTGGAGGAGGGGCAGCCGGTGGGTGCGCTGCGCGTCTGGATCGGCGATACGCTCAGCCAGGAGACACCGCTTTTCGCCGCCGAATCGATCGGCGTCGGCACGCTGCCGCAGCGCGCACTCGATGCCGTCAAGGAACTGGCGGTCGGCTGGCTGCGATAACGCATATCACTCAAAACCAGCCATGGTTTTGGGGGCGACTGCACAAGGGCAAAAATTGACGGCATGGACGTTTGGCCGAACGCGGACTATCTAGAGCGCTACAATCCCATTCAGCCATGGACAAGAAGGCCTCTCGGTTGGCACGCGGTTTTTTCATCACCTTCGAAGGCGGCGAGGGGGCAGGCAAGTCGACGCAGATCGAGCGGCTGGCCAGGAAGATGCGCGCCAAGAAATACGATGTGCTGCTTACCCGCGAACCCGGCGGCTCGCCGGGCGCCGAAGCCGTCAGGCATGTGCTGCTTTCGGGCGCGGCCGAACCGTTCGGACCGAAGATGGAAGCGCTGCTTTTCGCCGCCGCGCGATCCGATCATGTCGAGCAGCTCATCCGGCCGGCGGTCGAGCGTGGTTCCATCGTGCTTTGCGACCGCTTCCTCGATTCCTCGCGCGTCTACCAGGGCGTCACCGGCGGCATCGATTCGGCGTTCATGGATGCGCTGGAGCAGGTCGCCATCAACGGCATGATGCCGGACATGACGCTGATCTTCGACATCGATCCGGCGGAAGGCCTGAGGCGCGCAACGCTGCGGCGCGGCACCGAGGCAGTCGCCGACCGCTTCGAAAAGGAGACGCTGGCGATCCATCAGGCCCGCCGCGAGGCGTTTCTGGCGATCGCCAAGGCCGAGCCGGAGCGCTGCATCGTCGTCGACGCAGCCGCCGAGCCCGACGCGGTCGAGAACGTCGTCACCGCGGCGGTGTTCGCGGCACTGGCGGCGAGAACGCCGGCACGCGACAGGCAGGCAACGCCGGCATGATCTTCGAACGCATCGCACCCGAGCAGCACGACACGCTCGACGGCGTGCCGGAGCCCTCCGAAACGCCCGTTCTGGTCGGGCATAGCCAAGCTGCAGGCGTGCTCACCGCCGCTTATCGTGCGGGCAAGCTGCCGCATGCGCTGATCTTCTCCGGGCCAGTCGGCATCGGCAAGGCGACGCTCGCCTTCCACCTTGCGCATCATCTGCTGAAGCACCCGGATTTTGCGCAGGCGCCGGAAAGCCTTGCCACTGCCGATCCGGCTTCGTCGCTGTTTCGCCAGATCGCCACCGGGGCGCATCCTTCCGTGCTGCATCTGACCCGGCCGCTGAACGACAAGACCAAGAGTTTCAAGACAGTCGTCACCGTCGATGAGATACGCAAGGTCAGCCGCTTCCTGTCGCTGACCTCGCACGACGGCAGCTATCGGGTCGTCATCGTCGACCCCGCCGATGACATGAACACCAATGCGGCCAATGCGTTGCTGAAAAATCTTGAAGAGCCGCCGGCACGGACTCTGTTCATCCTGATTGTCCACGCGCCGGGCAGCCTGCTGCCGACGATCCGGTCGCGCTGTCAGGTGGTGCGATTGAACCCGCTCGACGCCGACGACCTGATGACGGTGCTGGAAACGACCGAGCCCGCGCCGCCTGACGATCCGGCGGCTCGCGCGGCACTGGTCGGGCGGGCAGGGGGCAGCGCCCGGAACGCGATCCTGTTGACGCAGTATGGCGGGCTGGAGATCGCCTCCACGCTCGACGCTCTGGTCACCGGCAGAAAGAGCGATGTCGGCGGCGCGTTTCGCCTCGCCGAAGCCGTGGCTGGCCGCGATCAGGCGATCCAGTTCGATATCTTCAACCGCCGGGCGCTGGACCTGTTGTCGGACGCGGCAAGTCAGGCAGCACTGGCGGGCGATCTCGCACGGGCCAAAACGTTGTCCGACACTTGGCATGAGGCGCTGGACGCTATATCTGAGACCGATACCTACAATCTCGACAAGAAGCAGCACGCCCTGATCATGATCGACCGCCTGAATTCTGCAATGCGAATGTGACTGGGTTTCCTGGATCGGGATGGCAAATGCTGCCTCGATACGATATCCACCGCCACGCCTTTCCATTCAGACATTCATGACGGTTCCTTCATGTCACGCGACAAGTTCTACATCACCACCCCGATCTTTTATCCGAACGGCAAGCCGCATATCGGCCACGCCTATACGGTCATTGCAACCGACGCCCTGGCACGCTTCCAGCGCCTGGACGGCAAGGACGTCTTCTTCCTGACCGGTACCGACGAACACGGCCTGAAGATGCAGCAAACGGCCGAGAAGGAAGGCATAACGCCGCTGGCGCTGGCCGACCGCAATTCGGCGATTTTCCGCGCGATGACCGAGGCGATGGGTGGCTCGAACGACGACTACATCCGCACGACGGAACCGCGCCACTACGAATCCTGTCAGGCGATCTGGAAGGCGATGGCCGCCAATGGCGACATCTATCTCGACCGTTATAGCGGTTGGTATTCGGTGCGCCAGGAAGCCTATTTCGACGAGAGCGAGACGACGCTCGGCGAGGATGGCGTGCGTCGCGAACCGCTCGGCTCGCCCGTCGAATGGAACGAGGAAGAAAGCTATTTCTTTCGGCTTTCCGCCTATCAGGAAAAATTGCTGGCCCTTTATGAGAGCCAGCCAGACTTTATCGGTCCCACCGAGCGCCGCAACGAGGTGCTCAGCTTCGTCAAGTCCGGGCTGAAGGATCTGTCGATCTCGCGCACCACCTTCAAATGGGGCGTGCCGGTGCCCGGCGACGACAAACATGTGATGTATGTCTGGGTCGACGCGTTGACCAACTACATCACCGCCGCCGGCTATCCCGACACAAAGGCCGAGCAATGGCGCTATTGGCCGGCCACGCACATCATCGGCAAGGACATTGTCCGCTTCCATGCGGTCTATTGGCCGGCATTTCTGATGTCGGCGGGCATTGAGTTGCCGAGCCGCGTTTTCGCGCATGGCTTCCTGTTCAACCGCGGCGAGAAGATGTCGAAATCGGTTGGCAACGTCGTGGATCCATTCGCGATGGTCGAGCACTACGGCCTCGACCAGGTGCGCTACTTCTTCCTGCGCGAGGTGCCCTTCGGCAACGACGGCAGCTACAGCCATGACGCGATCGTCAACCGCACCAATGCCGATCTTGCCAACGGCCTCGGCAACCTTGCGCAACGCTCGCTGTCGATGATCGCCAAGAACTGCGGCGGCGTGGTGCCGCAGCGCGGCGACCTGACGGATGCAGACAGAGCAATCCTGGATCAGGCCGTCGCCGCTCTCGACATCGCGCGCAAGGCGATGGCCGAGCAGGGCATCCATCTGGCGCTGGCGGCGATCTTCGGCGTGGTGGCGGAAGCCGATCGCTACTTTGCCGGCGAGGCACCATGGGCGTTGAAAAAGACCAACCCTGCGCGCATGGAAACGGTGCTGTGGACGACCGCCGAAGTCGTGCGCCGCGTGGCGGTACTGTGTCAACCCTTCACTCCGGGATCGGCCGCGAAACTGCTCGACCTGTTGGCGGTGCCGGCGGAGAGCCGCGCTTTCGCGCATGTCCATGCTGACCATGCGCTGGTGCCCGGCACTGCGTTGCCCGTACCGGAAGGGGTGTTTCCACGTTATGTCGAACAGCCGGACGCGAACGTCTGATGCTCGTCGACAGTCACTGCCATCTCGACTTTCCCGACTTCGCCGAGGAGCGGGCGGCCATCGTCGCCCGCGCGTTAGCCGCCGGAATCGACCGTATGGTGACGATCTCGACACGCGTGAGGCGGTTTCCGCAAGTACTTGAGATCGCTGAAACTTTCGACGAAGTCTATTGCTCTGTCGGCACTCATCCGCACAATGCGGCCGAAGAGCTGGATATCACGGTCGAGGAGCTTGTGCGGCTATCCGCGCACCCGAAAGTGGTGGCCATCGGCGAGGCCGGGCTGGACTACTTCTACGACAAAGCGCCCCGCGATGCGCAGGCGCAAGGCTTTCGCACCCACATATCAGCCGCGCGCGAGACCGGCCTACCGCTGGTCATCCATTCGCGCGACGCCGACGACGACATGGCAGCGATCCTCAAGGCCGAAACGGGGAAGGGCGCCTTCCCCTTCATCCTGCATTGCTTTTCTTCCGGACATCGGCTCGCCGAAATTGGCGTCGCTCTCGGCGGCTACGTGTCGTTCTCGGGTATCCTCACCTTCAAGAATTCAGCTGAGTTGCGCGCCATTGCCGCCGATGTGCCGCATGACCGGCTGCTGGTCGAAACCGACGCGCCCTATCTGGCGCCCGTGCCGTTTCGCGGCAAACGCAACGAGCCCGCCTATGTCGCGCACACGGCCAAGGTGCTGGCCGAAACCATCGGCGTCAGCGAAGCTGAAATCGCTGATCTGACGACGGATAATTTCTTCCGGCTGTTCGGCAAGATGCCGCGGCCTGTAGAGCAAAGTGCCTGAACGATGACCGACCGGCTGCGCCTCACCATTCTCGGCTGCGGCTCGTCCCCAGGTACGCCGCGCATCACCGGCGACTGGGGCAATTGCGACCCCGACAACCCCAAGAACCGGCGCACGCGTGCCGCCGCACTCGTCGAGCGGATCGCGGCGAACGGCAGCCGCACAACTGTCGTCATCGACACGGGGCCGGATTTTCGGCAGCAGATGCTGCTGGCCGGCGTTAAACGTGTCGATGCGGTCGTCTATACCCACCCGCATGCCGACCACATCCATGGCATCGACGATCTGCGCGGTTTCGTTCTCGATCAGCGCCAACTGATCGACGTCCATGCCGACAGGGCGACGATGCTTCGGTTGCGGGAAGCGTTCGGATACTGTTTCGAGACGCCGCAAGGCAGTTCCTATCCGCCGATCGTCAGGCCGCATCTCATCGACCACACCAGGCCGGTGGTCATCGAAGGAGAGGGGGGTACCCTCACCCTTGAGCCGCTGCCGCAGATCCACGGCGACATCGTATCGCTCGGTTTCCGCATTGGCGGTCTCGCCTATTGTCCCGACATCAGCGACTTTCCGGAACCCACCGCCGAACGGCTGCGCGACCTCGACGTGCTGATCATCGACGCGCTGCAGTACCGGACGCATCCCAGTCACCTGTCCCTTGGCGAAGCGCTTGAATGGATCGAGCGGCTGGCGCCGATACATGCGGTGTTGACACATATGCACGTGCCGCTCGACTACGCCACGGTGATGGCCGAGACACCCGCCAACGTCGAGCCGGCCTATGATGGGATGGCGATTGAAATCCCTTACGAATCAGCGTGATGCGAATAGACTTTCATACAGGCTTTCGGTTCATTGGTGCGAATATCAGCAGCGTTCCGATCCGTTCGTAGCCCATCCGGGGATAAAGCAGAGCCCCGGCGTGGGTTGCAGCCAGCACCGAGCACCTCGACCCACGCGCCCGATCGTCGTGCAACATTTTCGACATCAAAGCCTGGCCAATGCCGCGACGCCGGTGCGAAGGCTCGACATACATGCTCGAACACCACGTGGCTTCCACGGCATCCAAGCTGCGCACGCGCCCAACGATATCGGCGCCATCGACTGCCACATACTGGCGCAACGGCGCGCTGTCGCCGAGCAAATGATCCGGGATCGGCTGTCTGCGGATGATCTTTCCCAACTGCGCCGCCGCCCGTTCGGCTGTCTGCACGCGTTCGACCGAAGCAACCGCAACCGCTGGCGGGCTCGGAATCCGGACAATCGGCTCAAGCCTATGAGAATCAGCGGCAATTTCCAGTTCTTGACCGATGCGTTAGTTCCATAATCTATCTTATGCGACTTTTGGATGCGGCGGCAATAGCAATAGAGTGTATGCGTCGTGACGGCTTTGCTTCGTGGGAGCCAAAATGAATTGGTGGTTCCAACGCGCGGCTGTCGGCGGCGTGCTCGACCCCATGTCAGTTGGGGCGATCAGGCTCCCTATTCCAGAATAACGGTGGCTTCCACCTCGAAAAGCATGGGGTCGATTGCAAGCTTGGGAACGGGAACCAGTGTCTGCGCCGGCAACGCCTCGCCGAACATGTCCTTGACGTTCCTGGTTAACACATCGAGCTTGGACATGTCGTGGTCGACCACGAAGACCGTGAGCTTCGCCACCTGATCCGGCTTGGCGCCGATGCCCCCGAGCGCCGCATGCAAATTTGCGTAGGCCTGCTTAACCTGGACGGCGAAATCGGGTGACAAGGCTCCTGTGCTGTCTTGGCCGCCCTGCCCGGAAATGTAGGCAATCCGAGCTCCGCGCGGTGCGATCACGGCGGTGCTGTAGCCATTCGGCGACGGGTCGTAGAGCGTCTGTGGATTGATGATGGTCAGCTTGAACTCGTTCGCCGGCGACGCAGTGGGAACTGCAATGGTCATGATGATTAGCCCTCCGATAAGCAGATGCTTGATTGCGCGTGACATGATTTCTCCTGGCTCTGCTGACTGCGAATAACGCACTCGCCGCCGGCATGAACTTTAAACCAGATCGCTCATACGATGAATCGTGCGATGTACGAGTTGTCGTATGGTACATCGTACTAGTCAAGCGATCAGCGTCGACATTCCTGACGGTGCCTGCCAAAATCGACGTTCGGCCAGCAAGGAAGACAGATGGCAGCCAAACCCCGCAGTGCCACCAAACGATCGCAACGGACAAAGCTTCAACCCATCCAGGAGGCGAGCAGCGAGCCGCCGCTGTCTCGAGAGCGTATCGTGGCGATCGCCGTGGAACTGCTGGACGCCCAGGGCATAGACGGATTGACAATGCGTCGGCTGGCCGATCGCCTCGGCTCGGGTGTGATGAGCCTGTATTGGCACGTTGACAACAAGGAGGATGTCTTTGATCTAGCACTCGATTCGGTGCTCGAACATCGCAGATCGCCTGAAACAGGTGAGTCTCCGGACTGGCGTGGAGACGTCGTTCATATGCTCGAAGACTGGCGCGCCAGAATGTTGCGCCATCCTTGGTCGGCATCGCTGTTGCCGCGCCGGGCGCTCGGCCCGAACATTCTCAGCCGCCTGGAAATGTTGAGCAAGACCTTGTCCAGAGCCGGTGTTGCCGACGCGAATCTGAACGCCGCGATATGGTCGCTCTGGAATTATGTGATGGGCGCCACCCTCACCCGGGCAAGCTTCGACCTCTCGGAAGAAGACAGGGCAGCCGCACAGCAGCGTCTTACACACCTCAGCGAACACTACCCGACAATCGAACGCTCTCGTCTGCTGTTGGACAACGATTGGGATGGCGCCTTCCGAAAAGGCCTCGACTTCCTGCTCGATGGGCTGTCGCCAAGATAGAATTCCGGCGGCTACGCCCGGAGTAGACCGGATGGCGCTGCTTTGCCAGTTTGACGCAATAGCTTCCCAATCCACATCATCACGTTTGGCTCGCCGCCAAGGCGGCGCAGGCAGCGGGCAAGCCCCGGTGCTCGATCCCATCGCGGCGGTGGCTGGCGCGGCTGCATTGCAGCTGAATTGGTGCAGCTGGCGATGTCGTCGTTACGCGTTGCCAAACGCTGGCCGGAATCCTCTCGGCAAGTCGATCTTTTGCGCAAACCTTTTTGCCTGACATGCGTTGTTTCCTCTCCAAGCCAAGGAGACGATCATGCAGATGAAGTCAGAAATAGCCGGTGAAGCGGCCAAGCAGCGCCATATCCAACGTGGCGTCGATGCCAAGGACAAATCGAAAGGCGGTGGGAAGCAGCAAGGCGCCATGCAGGCTGGCGCCCGTGAATATCCCGAGCCCCCCTTCCCCGAGCAACATCAGCCCAAACCGGGGCACGAATGGGCGCTAGAGCCGGAGCCGCTGTACGATGCGCCGTACTATCTCGGATCGAAAAAACTCGACCAAAAGGTAGCACTCATCACGGGCGGCGATTCCGGCATCGGCCGCTCGGTGGCGGTGTTGTTCGCCCGCGAGGGCGCCGACGTCGCGATCGTCTATCTGGCCGAGGACAAGGATGCTGAAGAGACCAAATCAGCGGTGGAAAAGGAGGGACGACGCTGCATCCTGGTCAAGGCCGATGTCAGCGAACGCAGCCACTGCCACAAGGCGGTCATGGAGACCGTTGAAAAATTCGGTCGCATCGACGTGCTGGTCAACAACGCTGCGTTCCAGATCCATTCCAGCGATTTCGGCGAGCTGACCGAAGAACATTTCGACACGACGCTGAAGACCAATCTTTACGGCTATTTTCATATGGCGCAGGAAGCGGTGCCGCACATGAAGCCAGGTTCGGCGATCATCAACACCGGTTCGGTAACCGGTATCGACGGTTCAAAACAACTGGTCGACTATTCGATGACCAAGGGCGGCATCCATGCCTTCACGCGGGCCCTGTCGGGCAATCTCATCGGCAAGGGCATAAGGGTGAATGCGGTCGCACCGGGTCCGGTGTGGACGCCGCTCAATCCGTCGGACAAGGAAGCCGACGACGTCTCGAAATTCGGCGCGGACACGCCAATGAAACGACCCGCGCAACCGGAAGAACTCGCGCCGGCCTATGTGTTCCTCGCTTCGCCGCATTGCTCGAGCTACATCACCGGCGAAATCTTGCCGGTCGTCGGAGGGTACTGAGGATGGGGAGGGTACTGAGGATGGCCGGAATGAAATCCATGAGCAAGGAGTAGGATGGATGGGCCGTCTGCTTTTCATGGTGGCGCTCACTTGTGTAGCGTACCGCATCTACACGGAAATCGCAGGATCTGCTCGGCATGCGCCGCAGGATGACGATGAGGCGCTGCGCAAGCAATCAACGGCCTTGGGCGTCGACCCGTCTCGCTGACGGAGTGGAAACCTGCCAGCAATCCGGCCGGCCGAGTTACCAGCCGGCCGGATTGCAGCCCTATTCGGCTGCCTGCAGGTTGATCTTGCTTTCCGCCATTTCGGTGAGCTTGCGATCTGTCGCCTGTTCTTCCCTCAGGTTCTTGGCCAGCACATTGGCGCAGTCGGTGCGGCCGAGTTGCTTGGCCCAGGCGATGAGCGTCCCGTAGCGGGTCATCTCATAGTGTTCGACGGCCTGCGCCGAAGCAATCAGCGCCGCGTCGAGAACCTCCTTGTCATCGACGTCACCGCTCACATCGTCGGCCTCCTCGAGAATACCGTCGATTGCCGGACAGTTGACCTCCTTGGCCTTGACGCCATGCAACTCAAACACCTGTTCGACGCGCTCGATATGGCCTCTCGTCTGGTCGAGGTGTTTTTCAAATCCGGCTTTCAATTGCGGGTCGGTTGCCTTGTCGATCATCTTCGGCAGCGCCTTCTCGATCTGCTTTTCGGCGTAATAGATGTCGCGCAGCGTGTGCACGAAGAGATCGTCGAGTGTCTTGATGTCCTTCGAAAAGAAGCCCATGGCCTTACCTTTCATTGCGCTTGGTGTGGATTTCGGCGACGGGGTTTGCACGCCGCCAGCAAAGACCGGGACGGTTCCCGGCTTGTCTGGTCAACGTACCGGCACCGAAGGAGTTCCTGATTTCCGAGGGCGAACCGCCCCTCCTCCACCTACGATCCGGTCGGTGGGGAGCCTTTGTCTCGATCACACGTTCTAGCCACAGGGCAACCGGAACGAGAAGGGTCGGCGGAATGTATTTCATTGCATTGGCGGCAGACTATGACGGCACGCTGGCTCATGATGGGATCGTCGCCAAGAAGACGCTCGCCGCGCTTGAGCGGTTCAAGAAAAGCGGCCGCAAGCTGGTTCTCGTCACCGGGCGTGAACTGCCCGATCTCAAGCGCGTCTTTCCCGAGCTTAGCCTCTTCGACAAGGTCGTCGCTGAGAATGGCGCGATGATCTACACGCCGGCCAGCGAGGAAGAGCGGGTGATCGCCCCATCGCCCGAGCCCAAATTCGTCGCCAGATTGAAGCGGCAGGGCGTCAAGCCGCTTTCGGTCGGGCGATCGATCGTCGCGACCTGGGAACCCCATCAGGCGACCGTGCTCGATATCATCAAGAAGATGGGTCTCGAACTGGAAATCATCTTCAACAAGGGCGCGGTGATGATCCTGCCGAGCGGCATCAACAAAGCCACCGGGCTCGCTGCGGCCCTTCAGGACCTTCGACTTTCGCCGCACAACGTCGTCGGCGTCGGCGACGCCGAGAACGACCACGCGTTCCTGCAAGCCTGTGGCTGCAGCGCCGCCGTCGACAATGCAATTCCGGCGGTCAAGGATACAGCCAACCTGGTCATGCGTGGCGCCCGCGGCAAGGGCGTGGAGCAATTGATCGCAAAGCTGATAAAGCGTGATCACGCGATAGTGCCGAAGCGCCATGACGGCATCGTTCTTGGGTCGTCTGGCGGCGATGATGTCTACCTGTCGCCGAGCGACACGATCCTCATTGCCGGGAGTTCCGGCATTGGTAAATCCACCTTGGCCACCGCGCTGACGGAACGCTTCGTCGAAAGTGGTTTTCAGTTCTGCGTCTTCGATCCCGAAGGCGACTATGACGGCCTCGAAGGCGCCGTTCGCCTGGGAGACGGCTCAAGCGCGCCGACAAAGGCGCAGGTGCTGGATCTGATCGCCAAGGCCGACAGCAACATTGTCGTCAACGGATTGGCCCTGCGCGTCGACGAGAGGCCGGATTTCTTTGCCGACCTGCTGCCTGGCCTGAGCAGTTTCCGCCGGCGCACCGCGAGACCGCACTGGCTCGTCATCGATGAAGCGCACCATCTTCTGCCCAAGCGGCGCGACGATACGCGGGCGGTCCTTTCATTGGAATTGCCGGGCACAATCTTGATCACCGTTCACCCCGAGGCGATCTCGACAGACGCCTTGCGCCTTGTGACAGCCATCATTGCGCTTGGCCCCAAGGCGAAGGACGTGGTGAAGGTCTTCTGCAAGGAGACTGGCATTGAGCCGCCAAAGGACATCCCCAGCCCCAAGGGCGCGCGCGTGCTGTTCTGGCGGCCGCAGGCGGGCAAGAAAGTCAAGACGGTCAAGGTGGTGGAACCACGTCAGTCACTCAAGCGGCACAGCCGGAAATATGCCGAAGGCCAGCTCGACGAAGCCGGCAGCTTCTATTTCCATGGCCCTGACAATGCGATGAACCTCAGGGCTCACAATCTGATGATCTTCGCTCAGATCGCCGAGGGCATAGACGACAAGACTTGGGAGTTTCACTTGCGCACCGGCGACTATTCCAAATGGTTTCGCCATCAGATCAGGGACAAGGACCTGGCGCGCGAAACCGCCGAGGCGGAAGAGGACAAGACCCTGTCGGCGCAGGAGAGCCGCAAGCGGGTGCTTGACGCTGTGCGCCGACGTTACACGGCTCCGGCCACAGCCCCGGAGTGACACTCGAGAGCCAAGGCAACTAAGCTATCGCTGCACGCGAAAACTTTTTCAGTCAGGCAACGCCGCCACCGCGACAATCGATGTCGGCTTGCGCAAGCGCTGCAATCCCGATCACCTCGGAGGGCGGCGGGTTGTTATAGCTGCAGTGCTTCGGGCAATGCTCGGCAAAGAACTCGTCCCGTACGTCGAGACGAAAATTGGGTGAACTTAGAACGCCGCCATCGGGAAATGGCCCCTTGATGAAGAAGGTCAGCCGGATGAGATAGTCGAGCGCGCTGCCGAGTTCTTCCAGATCTGATTTGATGTTCGCCAAAATTGCGCGCCACTGTGCCGCCGCATCGCCAGGGAAGCCCCCTCCTCTCTTTCCGGCAGGATCGTAATTCTCGGCGGTTGCGGTATTTCCGCAGAGGTAGACAAATCCCTTTGCTCCGGTGACGACCGTGCCTTTTCCCCACGGCATCAACCTGCCGTTTTTGAATTTCCTATGGGTTACGAGTTCCATGCTCCGTCCAGAGCTCTTGATCGTCAGCCTATCAAATTATCTATTCTGATCGGCAGATCGCGAATGCGCTTGCCGGTGGCATGATAGACGGCACTCGCCACGGCAGCAGCCGTTCCGACATTGCCGAGTTCGCCCAAGCCCTTGACGCCGGCAGGATTGACCTGGTGGTCGATTTCGGGGACCAGGATAACGTCGACCTGTTTGATGTCGGCGTTGACCGGCACGAGATAGTCCTGCAGGTCGCGATTCACGTAGCGCGCGTGTCGCTGATCAATTTCCGTGGCCTCGTGCAACGCTTGGCCAATGCCCCAGATCATGCCACCTATCAGCTGGCTGCGCGCGGTGCGCGTGTTCATGATGCGCCCGGCAGCGAAGGCTCCGACCATGCGCGGCACCCGGATTTCGCGTGTATAGCTGTTGATGCGCACTTCGACGAACTCGGCGCCAAACGCATATTTGACCGAATCTTCGTCGTTCTCTCCACCATGAAACTCCGATTGTCCGGCATAGAGTTTCCTCAGGGCTTCAGGCGAAGAACCCTTCGGCGCAAACTCGGCATATTCTTCGATGGCGCCGACTTGCATGGCCTTGAAGACATCGGCCAGCTTGGCGGACTTGCCGGTCTCGGTGACGACCTCTTCGTCCTTCAAATCCAGCTTCGCATTGGCCGAACCTGCCAGCGGAGCCCCCTTGCCCGCAGCGGCGGCAAACAGTTTTTCGCGTATCGCGTCGCAGGCTTTCATGACCGCGGAGCAGACGCTGGCGGTCGAGATCGATCCGCCCGACACGGGAGCCGGCGGCAAGGCACTGTCGCCCATCTCCACGCTGATCTTGTCCATGCCGACCCCCAGCCTTTCGGCCGCCATTTGGCCGGCGATGGTGCGAACGCCGGTGCCAATTTCATGGGAGCCGCACTGGACCCGAACCTCGCCATCCGCGGTGAGACGAACCCGGGCCGCGCAAGGTGCGGCGGCAGTCGGATAGATTGCCGTCGCACAGCCCATTCCGACCAGCCAATCGCCGTCGCGCATCGAGCCGACCCTGGGATCGCGCTTCGACCAGCCAAAGGCCTCGGACGCCTGGTCGTAGCACTTGATGAGTGAGCGGCTGGAAAATGGCTTGCCTCCGATCGGCTCCTTCTCCGGTTCATTGATGCGACGAAACTCGACAGGATCCATACCGAGGGCCACGGCCATTTCGTCCATGGCGTTTTCCAGCGCGTAGACATAAGGCGTCTCCGGCGGCGATCGCATGTAGCCAGGCGTGTTGCGGTCGGCATGAACCAGCGAAACATGCGTCAGAACGGAGCCGTAATCGTACATGCGCGCGGTGGCGGACGTGCCGCCGACGACATAAGGGTCCGGGCGTGACGTCACCTCCCAGGCCTCATGTCCGAACGCCGTGATGCGGCCGTCCTTGCCGGCGCCCATGCGGATCCGATGCCGCGTTTCGGCGCGATAGGTCTGCGTACCGAAGGCTTGCATGCGATTGACGACGCAGCGAACCGGCCGGCCGATGCGCCGCGCCGCGACGGCAACGATAGCAGTGCGTGCCGTCATCGGCCCCTTGGAGCCGAAGGCGCCGCCGATATAGGGACTGACGATCCGCACATTGGCCGGATCGAGCTTCAGTTGGCGTGCCAGTTCCACCTTCCAGCCCGTAACGTTTTGACTGGGTTCGTGTATCGTCAACTGGTCGCCCTGCCATATGGCGGTGGTCGAAAACAGCTCGATCGGATTATGATGCTGGGTCGGCGTCGAATATTTTTCGTCGATCTTCACCGTCGCATCCGCCCAAGCGGCGTCGAAGTCACCGGCCTTCGCATCCTCCTTGAACATCGGGCTTTTGCCGGCAGCCGGTTCCATCTTCACGCCCTTGGAATCAAAGCTGGCGCTGGGCCGTTCGTCCTCATAGTCGGCGCGGACCAACATCGCTGCCTCCTCCGCCGCCTCGAAGGTTTCAGCGACCACCAGAGCGATGATCTGACCATCGTGAAAAACCGTCTTGTCGTGCAAGGGCCCAATCGAACTTGCACCGGTGTTGCCGAATTTCGGCATGTCGGTCTTGTCCAGATCGCCATAGGTGACGATGTCCAGCACACCGGGTACGGCATTGGCGTCTTTCGTGTGAAGTTCGGAAACCTTGCCCCGGGCAATGCTGCTGGTGGCAAGGGCACCGTAGGCGACGTTGGCCGTAACGATGTCGGCGGGATAGCCGGCTTGTCCGGTAACTTTTAGCCGGGCGTCAATGCGAACAACGGGATCGCCCTGGTTTTCCCTTGGAGCGGGTGCAGCTTGGTTCATGGCTCAGCCCTTCATATCCCGGGTTTCGAGCAGCGCCCGCACCAGCGTGCGCTTGCCGAGCGGTATCTTGAATGCGTTATGCTCGCGCGGTCTGGCATCGGCGAAAGCAGCCTCGGCGGCCTCCTGCGCCGTGGCTTCGTCAAGCACTTTGCCCTGTAGCGCGTCCTCTGCTTCGCGCGCACGCCACGGCACCGTCGCCACTCCGCCAAGCGCAATGCGCGCACTCCTTACCGTCTCGCCATCCATGTCGAGCGCGACAGCCGCGGACGCCAGCGCAAACGCGTAGGATTCGCGATCGCGTATCTTCAGATAGCGCGACCGGCTGCTCCACTGTGCCAGCGGCACTTCGATGGCGGTAATGAGCTCGTCGGCGGCCAGATCCGTCTCGATGTCGGGCGTTTCGCCCGGCCGTTTATGCAGCTTGGCAAAAGTGAGCGTGCGCCTTCCCCGCGGACCTTCGACATCGACGGTGGCGTCCAGCGCAACCAGCGCCTGCGCGAAATCGCCGTGATACGTGGCAATACAGGCATCGCTCGTACCCAGCACGGCATGCTGGCGATTGGACCCTTCCATCGCAGCGCAGCCGGAGCCCGGTTCGCGCTTGTTGCACGGCCAAGATATCTCTCGAAAATACTCGCAGCGCGTACGTTGCAGCACATTGCCGCCCAGGCTCGCCATGTTGCGAAGCTGACCGCTGGCAGCGAATTTCAAGCTGTCGGCGAGGACCGGGCAACGGCGCCTGACATCATTGTTGTCGGCTGCTTCACCCATACGGACCAGCGCACCAAACCGGATCTTATCATCGTCTATCCTGATCTGCCGCAAGGCCGGCTCGGCAAGAGTGTTGAGGTCGAGCAGTCGCTCCGGCCGCGCGACACCGAGCTTCATGTAGTCGGCCAGATTGGTGCCGCCGACGATGAACTGCGTGTCGGCGCCGGTTGGCGGAACATGCACGGCATCGGGACGGGACGCCATGGCGATTGCCGTGGAGACGCTGGTTGGTCTTTCATATACGAACGGGCGCATCCTAAGCCCTCCTGGTCTCGTCGCGTGCCTGAACGATCGCCGCAACGATGTTGGGATAGGCCGCGCAGCGACATAGATTGCCGCTCATATATTCGCGAATATCATCTTCCGATCCAGCATGGCCTTCGTTGATGCAACCGATGGCGGACATGATCTGACCCGGTGTGCAATAGCCGCATTGAAAGGCATCGTGGTCGACGAAGGCCTGCTGGACCGGATGCAGGTCCCCGTCCGCCGAAGCCAGGCCTTCCACCGTTGTGATCTCCCGGCCCTGGTTCATGACGGCAAAGCTCAAGCACGACAGTACCCGCTTTCCGTCGATCAGCACCGTGCAGGCACCACACTGACCGTGATCGCAACCTTTCTTGGTGCCGGTCAGGCCGACATGGTCGCGCAGCGCGTCAAGCAGGCTGGTTCGATTGTCGAGCGCGAGGTTGTAGGTCTGCTTGTTGATACGCATCGAAACCGCCGACAAATCGCGCGGTTCGGCCGGTTTTGCGGACGCGGGCTGGGCAGCTCTCGTTGGGGAATTCACAAGCGGCATCACCGCCGCCGCCGAAACAGAGGCCGTCATGAACATGCGTCTGCTCAAGCCGCTGGAAATTTTGGCATCGGACATGGCTGGCTCCGGGCTGGCTGGGTCTCAAGCGGCCCAAACCACTCGCGGAGGGCAAAGTTCCCTCCTCACGAGCCTGTGATCCTTTTTCTGCTGGCCGGATCGATGCAATCGGAACCTCCCCGGTCAAGCGATGGTTGTGTGCCAAGAGCCGGAAGGAGGCGATCATGAGCGATGGTCGGCATGGCAAGGACGGCGACAATGGACCTGTATTCTCTGCGGAGCAGGGGAGACAAGGCGAGATCATCCTGCGAACGCGCACCCGTCGGGTCATCTTCATAGCCGGCTTGGTCGGTGTCGTGATCCTGGCCCTCGTCGTGAGGTTGGCAATCGGCTGAACCAATTCCCCTCGCCTGCTGCTGCGCTCTCCCCGGCCCGAAAAGCGTTAGCCTGCGCGCGGCGGTGTTTGGCCATGCCGGGCGATGGCATTGGCTACGCGAACTTCTGTTGGAACCAGCGCGTCAAATCGACGTTCAGCCCTTATTCAATAGGAGCAGGCCATGCCACGAGGCGACAAATCGAAATACACTGACAAGCAGGAGCGTAAGGCCGACCACATTGCCGAAGGCTACGAGAAGCGCGGGGTTTCGGACAAGGAAGCAGAGCGGCGTGCATGGGCTACCGTCAACAAGGACGATGGCGGTGGCAAGAAGGAAGGCGGTTCGGGCCGCGGCAAACACACGGGCCATCTCGCGGCGCACAAAGGCGGTAAAAGCGGCGGCAAGGCATCGGCATCACGGTCTGCCGCAAGCCGATCCGAATCGGCAAAGAAAGCTGCAGCGACCCGCAAGCGCAATGCGGAACACCGCGCCCATTGATCTTGGCGACGGCCTCGGGCCGAACGATGGAAGCACAGGGATGAAATCTCAGCTCGTCAATGAGATCGGCGGACAACGGACATTCGTCGTGGTGCTCGACCCAGGCGAAGAAGCGTTCGCGGCACTGACCGCCTTCGCGGTCGACCAGGAGATCGGCAGTGCGTCCTTGACCGCCATAGGGGCTTTCGAAAAAGCCACCGTGGGCTGGTTTGATCCGACCGCGAAGACCTACCGCAAAATCCCCATCGGCGAACAGTGCGAGGTTCTGAGCGCGATCGGCGATGTTGCACTGGGTGATGATGACAAGCCCAGCCTGCACGTCCATGCGGTGCTTGGATTGAGCGACGGCACCACCCGGGGTGGACATCTGCTTGACGGCATCGTTCGACCAACGCTCGAAATCACCCTGGTGGAAGCGCCCGGTCATCTGCGCCGCAGCAAGCGTCCGGACCTCGGTGTCGCGCTGATCGATCTGGCCGACTGATCTACAGCCCTCTGTCTCGTTCTCACGCTTTTTTGCTCCGCTCAGCAGGCGCTGTGTCCGGCGCAGCTTCCCACCCGAACACGCTGCGCCCGCCAAGCAGATGCGATTGGTCGAATTCTCCCGCGACAATTTCCTTCAGGCTGGGGCCGGTCACGTATCGCTCGACTTGCCGCGACTGATCGTCGAGCCGCCTCAAGGCGCCGATTTCTTCATCGCGACCGAGCTTTGCCTTCTGCACGGCCGACTTCAGAACCCCGATCGTCTCGTCATAGACCTTCAGCGGTACCGGAAATGGATGCCTGTCCTTGCCGCCATGCGCCAGCGAGAAGCGGCCGGGATCGGAAAAACGGCAAGGAGCGCCATGCACCACCTCGGCAACGAGGGCCAGCGCGCGCACTGTGCGTGCGCCGACGCCGGGGACCAGAAGGAGCTCGGCGAAATCGGTGGGACCGCGGTCCGCGGCGGCTGCGATATTGCCGTGTAGGCGATGCATGACGACATCGCTTTCGCGAACGTCATGGTGGGCCGGCATGACCAAATGCGGCAGCAGCGGTTGTTCCGGTTCCTGCCGGCGCGTCGGCTCCGCGCCACGCTCCAATGCCGCCAGCTCGCCCAGGATGCGATCCGGTCCGAGATCCTGCAAAAGGTCAAGTTGCCCTTGGCGGGACGCCTCGGCACGCCGGTCGGTCAGGTTGACGATCTCGCCTTGATTGGCCCCTTCGATGGCGACATGCGGCTGGTCGACAAAACTCTTCAGGCCTTCGGAAATCCAATGGTAGCGGCGCGCCACCTTGCTGTCGCCGTTCATACCTTGCTGCACCACAACCCAGTGACCGTCATCGGCGACGATAAAGCCATGCAGATAGAGATCGAAACCGTCCTGGACGGCGGCGCTGTCGACCTTGGCGACCAGCCGGCTGGCGGTTGCCAGGCCCGCTCCGTCGAAGCCGACGCGTTGGCCGATGGCTTCCAGCTCATGCGGGGTTTTGCGCGAATGCGCGCCGCGGCCACCGCAGACATGAATGCCGAGCTCGCCGGAAAGCGGCGTGAGGCCACGCTTCAAAGCGCCCACGACGCTGGTCGTGATTCCTGACGAGTGCCAATCCATGCCCATGACAGCACCAAAGGACTGGAACCAGAATGGATGCGCCAGCCGCCGCAGCAACTCGTCTCGACCATAGTGATGAATGATCGCCTCGCACATCACAGCGCCAAGACGCGTCATGCGGTCGCCGAGCCATTTTGGCACGCGCCCGCCATGGAGTGGAAGATCAGCACTTCCCGATCGTTGAGTCACGTCCTGCTACCTGTTCTGGTGTCCGTCATTCTCTTAACAGATAGGCAGCCCAACCGCGCAAGGAAGCATGGACACTTCCCACCCGGGCCGGGTTAGCGGACGTCAAGTCCAGTTCGAGAGAACCGTTTCCATCTCAACCGTCTCGACCTGCTGCGCGAAACGTTGGTGGTAAACGGTCAGCAGTGCGTCATGGGTTGCGTCGGAAGAACTGCACAGCGCGTCCGTGACGAGAACCACGCGATAGCCGAAATCGATGGCCCCGAGCACCGTGGCCAGAACGCAAACATCCGTTTCGCCGCCGGTGATGACCAGCGTATCGATGCCGCGCTCCACCAGGAGCGCTCTGAGACGCCCTTCGAACCAGGGCGAGTAGATGTGCTTGTCGACGATCGCCGCTGGCGGGCAGTAGCCGGCTAAAGACGGCAACAGTTCGGTCATTTCGGGCCCGATCGTCTCGATCGTCAGGGAAGCCCAGCGCTCATAATAGCGCTTCCATGTGCCGACGCCCTGCCCCGGCTTCCCGGCGGGCAGGAAGCGTGTAAAGACCGTCTGTGGCGCGCGTCTTTCGACCAGCCTCTCGATCTGCGGGAGAACCCGGGTGATCCAGGGTGTTGCCCATTCGGACGGCTCTGCAAACAGCCGCTGCATATCCACGCAGATATGCATGCATCGATCGCCGAGAGGACCGTATGCCAGCCCCGGCATCGACATCAGCGCTTCTCCAACCGGCGATGCATTTTCCCTGGTTCCTCCCGTTGTCGGCAAAGACACGCAACGCCGCGCGCAAGCACTGGTTCCTGAGATAGCCACAGGAACCGACGTAAATGGCTGGCGTTTCCGCTGAGATGAATGGAGGTGCTCGCATGAGACCGCGCGAGAGGCGTTGGAGCGGCAAGTCAGCCGGGGCGCCAAAATGGAACTGAGCGGAGGATGTCTCTGCGGCACGATCCGCTTCCGCGTTGGAAGCGAACCGAGAGTGCATTACTGCCATTGTGATATGTGCCGGCGGGCGACCGGCAGTGCGTTCGCGGTTCTGGCCTGGGTGCCTTCCCAAAGCGTGACCTGGACCAATGCGACGCCGACCTATCGCAGGTCTTCGCCGATTGCCCGTAGGGGGTTCTGCTCCGCCTGCGGATCGCCGCTCAGCCTTGCCTATGACGCATCGCCCGGAGAGATCGCGCTGCATATCGGAACGTTCGACGATCCGGCTCGGCTGGAACCGCGCTACAATTATGGATCGAGGCAGCGACTTGGCTGGGTTTGCTGCGGAATAGACCTGCCGCACCACGATACTGAGGAGCGATGGTGAAACCATGTCTGAAGGACAAGCCAGATGAGCATGTTTTACCGGGCGGCCAAGATTGCCGAAGAGGTCCACGCAGCACAGCGCGACAAGACCGGGCGACCGTATATCGAGCACTGCCGCCGTATCGTTGACGCGGTCAAAACCAAGGACCAGAAGGTCGTCGCCTATCTCCATGACGTCCTCGAAAAGGGCGAAGGCTGGGACCGGACCAAGTTGGAAGAGGCCGGTTTTGGCCCGACGATCGCTTCGGCCGTCGACGCCATGTCGCGCAGGTCCGGTGAGGATTACTTCGCGTTTGTGCGACGAGCGGCATCGAATCCATTGGCGCTGCCGGTGAAGCGCGCGGATCTGGCGGACAATATCTGGCAGGCACGACAGGTCGGGGCATCGACTGTCAAATATGAGGAGGCACTATGCATCCTTGATGACGAGTTTCCGCGCCGTCAGCACCAGCCTTGAATTCAGATCGCCCCGCTGCGAACGGGCAATCTACTCCGGGACGTGGGGCGTGTGCCGTCTGTCCTCCGCGGGCTCGGCATCGATGCGCGCCTTTTCCGGATCGAATGCACCATGACGTGCAATGGGCCGCGCCGCGGTTTCAGGCGTCTCGTATGCCCACATGACATCGTCAGCCGAGCTGCCCACCGCATGGACGCGCCAGTAGCTCGCGGTGCCTTTCAAAGGGGAGCGGCTGGTGGTGTTCGTCTTTTCGAAAAGGTCGAAATAGATGTCTTCGAAAGGGATGTAGAACACGGGCTCATGTCCTTCTTCCTGAAGCACTTTCGCCCGTTCCGTGGCAGCGACTATGGCGTCGGAAAATCGTACCGTCACCGTGCCGGCAAACGGTTCTATGGCCAGTTGGCCAGCATGGTGTGTTGAGATTGCGCCTGAAGCTTGCATTCAAATTCTCCCTGGCTGCCGATTGATTGCGAGACCGCATTTCGGTTCGTCATGCATGGAGACGAAATGCACGGCGATGCGTCAGGTTCCGGCCTGTACTATGAGGTCGAATGACGACCCCACTTCAGCGCTTGCCATGGCTATCGAGAAACGCAGCCAACAATCGCGAAACCTGATCAGAAGCCTCACGCGTCGGGAAGTGTCCGATGCCATCCAGCACCACCCGCCTGTAGAACGCGGTGAAATGCTTTTCGAGCCCCTCTGAGGACTGGGCAAACACAACGCGGTCGTCGCCACCATGAAGCGTCAGGATTGGCACCGTGATGATCTTGACCGCTGCTTGCCGGCGGGCGAGTTCGGCATAGCGTGGATCGGGCTCGGCCTCTTCCCATCTGACCCGATAGGAATGCAACGTCACATCCGCCCAGTCAGGATTTTCGAACGAACTCGCGACACCATCGAAAATAGCGTCGTCGAACCAGCCTAATGGGCCCCAGCTATCCCACTGGTATCTGGCGAATTTCTTGCCATTGTTTCGTACGAACTCAGCGCCCCGGGCCGTCGCCATGAACCATTGATACCAAAATGCTTTCGCTTGTCCGGGCGCCGGCGTTGCTGGTTTGCCTGGTTGCCAGCCGAGCGACAGCGCAGCACAGCACTTGATGCGGTCCGGGAAAACCGACGCGAGCAGATAGGATATCCGAGCGCCCCAATCGTGTCCGACAACCGCAAAGCGGCTGAGGCCAAGCGCATCGGCAAAATCCAGCACATCCTGCGCCATCGCGGCAATCTCGCCCGAGCGCATGGTTTCTTCTGACAGGAACGATGTCGGCCCAAAGCCTCGCAGCCAAGGCGAAAACGTCCGAAAGCCAGCTTCATGAAGGGCTGGCGAAATGCGAGCGTATGTCGTCGCGTCGTCGGGCCAGCCATGCAGCAGGATAACCGGGGCGCCGTCTCGCGGTCCACCATCGAGATAGGCGACGCGCAGCAGAGGTGTGTCGCAATGTGAGACCGAGTTCATTTGCCCTGAGGCACAGTGGCTGGCTGATCACCACCAGTCGTGGACTCTGGTCTGGCGGCCTGGTCAATCTGTGGGTTCTTGTTGATGGTGCCGGTGTTGGCTTTCATCGGCTCGATATTGTTGTCGCAGGCGCCGAGCGCAAGGACGGCGGCCAGGACCAGGAGTAAAAAGAACCTCTTCATCGAAACCTCCTCTGGTTGCTGTCCGGCAAACGAGGTTCCACCAATTTGGTTGCCTGATCGTACTCTCAAGACGCCATGGATTTGACGATCAACGCTTCGAGCTATTGGAATCGGCTGCAACTGTCGGATCAGGCGAAACCGGGCCACGTTCAGACTCCGAACCCTCAGCCTCGATCTCCTGCACGGCCTGGTCCCAGTGCTGCTGCTCGCGGCCAGCCGGCCGGCCCTCTTGCTCCCAGATTTCATGGGCTCGCCGTTTGATCTTTTCTTCCTTGCTGTCCATGGCTAAATCCTCCAATTCGTCAGTCTCAATTCCGGGCCATATTTTTTGTTCCTCCCCATATTTTTGTTCCTCCTCTGTCGGGAACAGCGCTGCCGGAGTCGCGATTTCGGGGAAGGCGCTTTTGGATTGCGTGGGATGAGCCGCTTGGTAATTTTCGTACCGATATTTTTTCGTGACACACCGATGCCCGCAGCTTTATGAATCTGGCTATCGGCCAGCGCCGAGCACGTCCCTCTCCGACCCCTTGCCCGGCGCTCAACGCCTGATCGCCCGTCGCATCGACATGACGGGCTGTTGCTTCGAGAGGAGGTGACGCCCATGCGGGAATTGCCGAAAGACATCGACGCCGATGTGGTCATCGAAATCAGCAAGCTGCTGGACGACAGCCCGCTTTTCGTCCCGGTGCGGGTTCATGAACTTGCGGCCAGGGTGAGGCAGAGGGTGAAGACCGGCCTGCCGGATTTTTCGATCGAAGAACTGATCGTGGAGATGGCCTCCGTACGTCAACTGGCCATGGCCTTTGATCTGCCTGGATCGGAGAACGTCGTGCAAATCCCGGTGCGGTATCGCCGCTAGCACTGCGGCATCACACGCTCCATCCGGAGGTCAGAACAAGCGATGCCTCAAACATCTGCGCACCGATCTCATCGCGTACTTTGACGGTTACCTTGACGAAATCGCAGTCGGGCATTTCGTCTTGGGCAACATCCTGCAAATACGAATTGCTTCCGCTCTGGCTTGTTCCCGGGATTCGAACAGCTGCCCGTCATCGTCGGGTACCGCGCCGTCACCGTTTTGAAGATCGAAATAGTACCGCTTCATTTTCGGGCCACGCTGGAAACATCGGGCGGGTCAGTGATTTCGCTTCATTGGGGTTCCTGCCCGCTCGGCGGCCGTGCTGGTGAAGACGTGGTCGTTCAACGCACCGCAGCGCGAAGCGCCGATAGGAAAAGCACAAGCAACGCCAAGGCATTGAGGCCGGCGGCGATGGCATGTGAATACTCCCATTGGCGCCGCAGCAGCTCCCAGTTTTCAGGCAGGACAGTCCAGTTCCGGGTCGCCTGATTGATTGGGTAGGTCAGCGTCCAGAAGGCAAATTGCGTGGCGCCGATGCTGAGAAAGGCGACGACAACCAAGCCGAAAGATGCACTCGCTCGGTAGAGCAGGATCGCCAGGGCGGCCGTAGAGAGCAATGCTCCCAGCACCACGATTCCGAACAGGCTCCATCCATCATAGGCGCGCTGCGCAGCCAGATAGTTTGGCCCGTCGAGCTTCATCTTGTTGAACATCGCGAAGAGATGCGCGGCGGCCGGAACGAAAGCCAGTGCCACGAAAATGAAGCTGACCACCCTCAGACTATAAATTGCCATATCCGGCCTCCTCTCAGGAGAGAGCTAGGGCAATCGGCAAGGTTGAAAAGGTCATTTTAACGACGGCTTCCGCCCGCGATCATATGGTCCCGAGTGAGGTCGTTTTTTTAGACCTCACTCAACTATCTCGGAACATTTTTTTTGGGTTCTGGTTCTACGCACTGAAGGGACGAACCTTACCAAGGGAGATTTCCCCATGAAACATGTTCTCATTACCAGCATGCTGGCGATCGGGCTCGGCTGTGGAACGGCAATGGCTCAGACACAACAACCCGAAAGCCAATCTGGCGCAGACGCCAATTGCGCTTCCGGGCAGGCCGACTGCCAGGGCGGTTCCAAGATGGGCGAGCAGGCCCAAGGCAAAGCCAAGCTGAAGACCGACGAGCAGGCTCAGGGCAAGGCCGGCACCTCCACCGACCAACAGGCGCAGGGCAAGGCCAAACTGAAGACCGACGAGCAGGCGCAGGGCAAGGCCGGCAACTCCACCGACCAACAGGCTCAGGACAAGACCAAGCAGGCGCAGGGCAAAGCCGGCACCACCGACCAGCAGGCTCAGGACAAGACCAAGCTGAAGACCGACGAGCAGGCGCAGGGCAAGGCCGGCACCACCACCGACCAGCAGGCTCAGGACAAGACCAAGATGCAGACCGACGAGCAGGCTCAGGGCAAGGCTGGCACCACCACCGACCAGCAGGCTCGGGACAAGACCAAGATGCAGACCGACGAGCAGGCTCAGGGCAAGGCCTCGACACAGGATACGACGTCGACCGGTTCCATCAACAACGTGACGGTGGAGCAGAAAACCCAGGTCACTCAGATCATCCGGGAGACGAAGGTCGAGCCTGTGTCCAATGTCGATTTTGACATCACCGTCGGCGTCGAAGTCCCACGGCAGAAGGTCAGGCTGCATCGTTTGCCGGCTCGTATCGTCAAGATCGTTCCCGCTTACGAAAGTTACGAGTATTTCGTGCTTGCGGACGGCCGGATCGTCATCGTTGATCCGGATACGTTCAAGATCGTCCTGATTTTGACCTAACATCTCCAACGAGTGGTCCGCCCTCTAGAGGGCGGACCGTCATTGCTGGACTGCTATGGATTCAAAGCAACCCAGAAGGACCGCAAGCGGCAGGTGATACATTCTGCCACCCGCATCGCGGACTCGGCTAGAGACGCCCGAGCACGACTAAGATAATGACTACAAGCAGCAGCAGACCGAGACCGCCGCCGCCATAGTAACCGGTGCCGTAGAAAGGCCCGCCGCCAAGACCACTAAAACCGCCAAGCAATGCAATGACCAGAATAATGATAAGAATCGTGCCGAGACCCATGACTTGCTCTCCTGTTTGCGGCTTCGCGCCGTATAGACGGAGCGGCGATCGCCGGCTGATGAGAATATGAACTCGCTACAAGCCTTCCTGTTCCCGATTGAGACCTCATCGACGCTGCTAAGGTAGTGTTTAGGCGAACAAAGGTCACCCCGAGACGCCCGAGTAGTCCCGCTCTTTCAGCAATCCAGCGAGATGGGCGGCGTTTGAGGCTGCCATTTCGATCGCACCCGAGACTTTTTCCGGAGTTGCCGGCAGGTCGACGTAGTTGACCTCCTGCATGGCCTCGCCAACCCAATAGACCCCGCCATTGGCCGGGATGGTGAAGCCAACATCGTTCAGTGACTGAAAGCATTCCGCGTGGCAGTGATGCGCACCGTCCTCATTGCCGACGATGGCTACCAAGGCCACCTTTCCTGCTGCCGGCATGCGCCCTCTGTCATCGGTCTCATCGAGAAACGCATCCATCCGCTCCAGGACGCGCTTGGCCACACTCGAGGGCTGGCCAAGCCAGATCGGGAGCCCGAGCACGAAAATGTCGGCCGCCAGTATTTTCTTCCTGAGTTTCGGCCAATCGTCGCCCTCGCCCATGTCGGAGAGCACGCCGGGCTTGATATCGTGGCTGAGCGCACGCACGATCTCGCCCTTCACCTCGTATTGCATCAGCGCCGCCAGGACATCGGCGAGCAACCGATCGGTGGAGGATTTTTCCCTGTCGTTCGATGCTTTGAGCGAGCAATTGAGTGCGAAGGCCGTAAGCGGCATCTGGATCTCCCTGCATTGTCCTAATTGCAAATCGCCGCCGCGACGACATTGCGCCAGCCCATTCGCCCGTTGCGGGTTCGCCCGCATTTCAACGCCAGGGTTGAATGCTTGTTCCGCAGGCGGACCGGCATGCCGGTGGCGAGATGGCCCCTCCTCCCACTTGGTGACGGTCCAGCCGGCTCACAGCGGGCTGGGTTCTTGAGCACCGACCACCGCCGGAGAACAGGCAGCGGTGAGCGATGCCGGCGGAACCCGGTCGAGCAACCTATTCGTTCGCTCATCGTTTTCTCCTGAGTTCCCGAGAATGGATAGACGATGCTCGTCCGGACCCTCGAAGCAGGCAATATGCGGCTGGCCGTATCCATGGCCGGCGATCCGGGCCGACCGGCCTTGATCCTTCTGCACGGCTGGCCCCATTCCCGGAAAATCTATGAGGGTGTGATCGATGAACTCGGCGCACGATACTTTACGCTGGCTTTCGATCTTCCGGAGATCGGTGAATCGCGTGGCACGCCGCCGTCGGCGGAAAAGAAGGTTCTTGCCGATATCGTGATTTCAGCCGCCGAGACGCTTGGGGCCAAATCCATCGTCGTTGCAGGCTTTGATGTGGGCGGCATGATTGCCTTCGCCGCTGCTCGCCATCATGGCGATCGCATCGTTGGTGCGGTGCCGATGAATACGGTTATCCCCGGCCTTCATCCCTGGACGAAGATAGTGGCAAACCCGGACATCTGGCATTTTGCGTTCCATGCGGTGCCCGAACTGCCGGAGTTGCTGGTGACAGGCCACCAGCGCGCCTACTTCGATTTCTTCTTCGATCTGCTCGCCGGACATCCCGATGCATTGACCAATGAAATGCGGGAGACTTTTGCGGAGGCCTATTCGAGGCCGGAGGCACTTAAGGCCGGCTTTGATTGGTATCGCGCGTTCAAGGAGGATGCCAAGGTCAATGCAGTACCGGCGCGCATCGAAGTTCCGATCCTCTATATCCGCGGCGACGCGGATTTCGGATCGATCGACGACTACCTCGAAGGTTTGAGGCTGTCTGGAGCAAAGGACCTGCAAGGTCGCGTGATCGTCAACTGCGGCGAATTCCTGCCGATCGAGGCACCGGCAGAATTCGTCAAGGCGCTGGTGGAATTTGCACCGAGATAGGTGAAGCGATCCGCGTTTATGCAGGTGCCTACTGACTCGCGGAAGTTACGCGCCAGACCGTGTTTCCGACATCGTCGGCGATCAGCAACGCGCCCGATTTGTCGACGGCAACGCCGACGGGCCGCCCGTGTGCCTTGTTGTCCTTATCGAGGAAACCGGTGACGACATCCTGCGGCTTGCCATCTGGATGACCGTCCTTGAACGGCACGAACACGACCTTGTAACCGTTGAAGGTCTTGCGGTTCCAGCTGCCATGCTCGCCAACAAAGGCGCCATTGCGATACGGGTCCGGCAGGTTGGTTCCAGTGTAGAACGCTAAGCCCAGCGGTGCGACGTGGGAACTCAAGGCATAGTCGGGAGGGATCGCCTTGGCGACAAGGTCCGGCCGCTGCGGCATCACGCGCGGGTCGATATGCTGACCATAGTAGCTGTACGGCCAACCATAGAACGCGCCGTCCTTGACCGAGGTCATATAGTCGGGAACCAGGTTAGGCCCGAGCTCGTCGCGCTCGTTGATCACAGCCCACAGCGCGCCGCTCTGCGGTTCCCAGCTCAGCCCGTTGGGATTGCGCAGGCCGCTCGCGAAAATACGATATCGGCCAGTGGCCCTGTCGACTTCCCATATGGCGGCCCGGTCCTTTTCTGCCTGGATGCCGTTCTCGGTGATGTTGCTGTTGGATCCGATGCCGACATAAAGCAGAGACCCGTCGGGGCTGGCCACGAGAGACTTTGTCCAGTGATGATCGATAGGCCCGCCGGGCAACGGCGTCAGCACTGTGTTCGGGGCGGTGATCTTGGTGTCGCCCGACATGTAGGGGTAACGCACGATAGCGTCGGTGTTGGCGACGTAGAGATCGTTGCCGACCAGGGCCACGCCAAAGGGCGAATTGAGATGATCGAGGAAGACCTCCTGGACATCGGGCACACCATCGCCGTTGGTATCGCGCAGCAGGGTGATACGGTTGCTTCCTTCGGTGCCGCCGCCTGACGTCGCCATGGACTCGATCCAGCCCATGACCAGGTCTTTCGGCCGCTTGATCGCCGCACCGGGCGGCGCCACGGACTCGACCACCAGAACGTCACCATTCGGCAATGTGTAAAGCGAGCGCGGATGCTTTAAGCCCTTGGCGAAGGCCTGGATTTGCAAACCCTTGGCGACCGTCGGCTTCTCGTCTTGTTTCCAACCGATGACCGACGCGACATGCATCGGCGGCACCAGATACTGGATCGGTTCAGGCAGCGTCGGGTTCGCTCCGACCTGATCGGTGGGATCCGGTTCGCTATCGCTGCATGCGGGCAGCGCCAAAATCGATCCACACAGCAGACCGAGGCTCGCGATACGCCTGATATGCCTGGCCGAGACATTCATTCGACCACCTCCACCTGAGTGCGGCCGGAACTCCATCCCAGCAGGCCCACCAAGAGAATAACGATCACGGCGACGGCGGACAGGATGAGCCCCGTCGGCACGACCGAGGTCCAAGCATCCCGGCTGTGCACCAGTGCGTTGAAGACACGACGAGCACGACGAGGCTGCCGAGGAGATATGGCCATACACGCCCGGCTTCACCGGAAAGCCGGCCGGTAAACAAATCGACCAGTGCTGCAAGAACCGCGAGCACGCCCACAACCAGGCCGGCAAGCAGCAGCCAGGCGGAAAAATCGGCCCACATCATTTCAGCGCTTCGCCAATAGGCAACGTCGGTCAGCAATGTGCCGACGAAACATGCATTTGCGACTGCCATCGGCGTTTTATGGAACGGACGCCTGGCGGCCACCAACACGGATCGGGCACGGGCCATGGGCATTCTCCACCTTTGAAGCTGTACCTGTCCTCCAAACCAACTTGTGGTTGGGAGGTTCCCGGAACCGTTTGCGTTCAAGAACTCGTGATGGCGCTGGCGATGCCTCAGAACGGCTCGGCGCGCGATGCTCATGCGGAGTTGGCGCGCAATGTCCGCAAGGTGATCGAGTATCGATGCAGGTCAACTGGCGGAATGCTATGCTCCCATTCCGTGCGCGATGGTCCGGTCATGAGATACGCCGACCTTGGTTCGACAACGATGGTGCGGCGATCCCACTTGGTGCCATTCTTCCGCCGGAGCCGAAAACTGCAAGGCGCCAGCAACGAAACACCCGCAACGTCTTCGAAATGAGGCTTGTCTCGATGCCAGCCAATGCCGGCGCCAGGCCGGTATTCATTGATCAACACTTGCGCGAAGGCGTCGGCGGGCTTGCCTGCCAACGCCGCGATCTTGTCCCGCAGGGTCAACAGGAAGTCAGGGATCGGCGGCGCCTCGACGACCTGACGCCTGTCATAGTCGTAACGCAGGCCAAAGCCAACGACGCGCCGGTTTGCCAGATGGCCATGGAAATCGAACGCCTCGAAGCGCAGGTCTTCGAGATGCCGGGCGAGTTCGGTTTCTTCTTGCGCCGCGATCAGCTCGGGCTGGTAGAGGAAACCTTCCGGCAGGTCGTCGGCAGCACCAAAGAGATCGTGCTGGAGCCTGGATGAGTCGAGTGTTTTCGATGTGGGTGTCGCCATCCCAGCTAGATGGTGAAGGCCAGCCCGCCTGGCAATATCGGAACCTGGCCAGCAAATCTGCACCCCACCCAGCGACATCACCGCATCTGACAACGCCTGCCAATCCGGAGTTTATCGGGTGCTGTATTCAACTCAGGATTCGCGAGCATGCCTTGAATGCGACCGAGGGAGGTTGCGTGCATGTACGTACGGTTCTTACCAAACCGTGAGCCTTCGTTGCCAGTTGCTTGTCAGCAACTAGATTGGCACCGCGGCATCCCCAAAAAATGCCGCGGTGGCCGGCGCGGCTTAGGCAACGGTGTCTCACCGGCATCATCGCGTCGGCCACTCGAAATGTCTTCCTGGCGGTTCAGTGGCGGAGAAGCCTCTGTTGACCCCGGCGCTCAAGCGAGAGGCCGCTCCTGCCTCGCAGGATGCTTCGAGCCCAAATCTCCGATCAGCCGGCGGTACTGGGTTTCAGGTGGACCGTAAGAGCCTCGCGCCAACTTCACGAGACCGTCTCGATCGCGGATCGTGATCTCTCCGCGGCGCGCTCGGATATAACCATAACTCTCGATCATCTGGAGGCCAACGGTAACCCCCGGACGCCTGACACCAAGCATGATGGACAGAAATTCATGGGTTATCATAAGCCTGTCTCCGACAGTGCGGTCGCTGCACATCAAAAGCCATCTCGCCAGCCGGACTTCCAGGCTCTGCCGTGCGTTGATCGATGCCGTGTAGCTTGTCTGAACATGGAAATATTGGACATAGCGCAACAGGAACGGCCGCAATGTAGGACTGTCCTCCAAGGCTTCGACGAATGGGGCAGCCTCCACCCGGAGGGCCTCGCATGTCGACTGGACGTAACAATCAAAGTTCGCCTGGTCGTCCCCCATGACCAGGGCCGACCCGGTCATTCCTTCGAACCCGATGATTCCGACTTCAGCCTCGGTCGCCTCCGAAGTCCTGGCCACCACCGAGGCCAGTCCGCTTTCCAGAAAATAGACGGCCTCGATCTTCTGCCCCGCAGTCTCCATCGGCGCACGCAACTCAAGAAAAACGCTCGCCAGATGCGGCTTTAGCCGCGCGAAATCGTCCGCGCTCATGCGGCGAAGCAATTCGCTCTTGGCTTGCAGGATCTGGTAATCCACGAGACTCTTTTCCCTTGGGCAAGAGTACTGGGATCTCTTAGCCGGCCGCGCCCGTCGAACGAGCGGACGGTAACGAACCATAGACTTCGTCTCGCGCAGCACTAGACGGGCTGGCGTGTTGGTATGAAACCGACAGTTACTGCTGAAGACTCGAAGGCCTTGTTGGCTGACCATCTTTCGCCAGCAAACGAGCCTCCCGCAGGATAGAGGCGCGATCGAACCCGAGGAGCGATATGATTTCACGTATCTGCTGTTCAGTGGCGCCTGTATCCCGCGCAAGCGCGGTTATCGCGTCTACTGGCAGCACGTGGTGCTCGGGCTCCTTCGCCATGCAACGCCATGCCTCGTGATGGGCAAGAGCGATGGTCACTCCCAAGCGTCAGCGCCCAACTGTGCTGCTGACGATTTTCCTTTGTACGCTTCCGTACGGAGCTTTGCGAGTCAATTCGGGCCGAGGCTGATTTTGGGGGTTCTTGCATCCTTGCGTCGTCCGTCCGTCGGCCCCGAAATTGTTCGGAACGATTGCTCGGCTGAGAGGTTCAGATATTCCACCTAACAGGAGTCTCGAACGATGGACCACACCAACCACGTACGCCTCACAAGCACCGAACTGACGCCCGACCTTCTCGAAGACGCCACGATTTACGACGCGGACGACAACAAGGTCGGCAGCGTTTCGCATGTCCACGGCTCTGGAGCCGCCAGTCAGGTCGTCATCGATGTCGGCGGCTTCCTCGGCATAGGCGCCAAGCCAGTGGCCGTTCCCGCGAGCCAGTTGGAATTCATGCGCGATGAAGACGGCGACGTTCACGCGGTGACGAACTGGACCAAGGATCAGCTCAAGAGCATGCCCGAGCATCACGATGCATGATTTCAACGACTTCACCTTGAATGGGAGCGGCCGTTCGGCCGCTCTCTGAACGCCCCTTGGGCGCGACAGGATGGACAGACGATGCGGCGCGAGACCGGAGCCTGCTTCTGCGGACGGATCGCGGCAGCCATGGATGGAGAGCCTTTCTGGATATGCTACGATCACGACGACGATTGCCGCCGGGCCATCGGAAGTCCGCTGACGATCTGGGTCGGTTACCGGCCGAAGCAATTTCAGCTTCTTAGGGGAACACCGAAGGTCTTTTCCAAAACGCCAGGCGTCACCCGCACGTTCTGCCCAGACTGTGGAAGCTCGATAGGCTATAGCGACGAAGGTCTGCCGGACGAGTTCTATGTGACCATCGGCTTCCTCGACAAACCTGAAGGTTTTCGGCCGCAAGCCCATGCCTATTGGGACCTGAGGCTACCGTGCATCGAGTTTGATGACAGCCTGCCACGCATCGACCGATATTCGAGGAAGCGCGACCCGACGTTCGGCAACCCGCGCGACCGGTAGTCGCGGTGCGCGAGGGCATCGGCGGAACCTGACTACCGCTAGCGGGTTATTCGGGCAGACCCGTCGGGTGCCACTATGCCATCGACCGTGATCCAAAACACACAATACGATCCCGCTACCAAGATCCTCTCGGTCTGGTTTGTGCCGAGCGGCAGACGTTACGATTATGAGGGTGTTGCGCCGGCAACTTATGCCGCTTTCACCAAAGCCTCCTCAAAAGGCCGCTTCTTCAATGAATTCATCCGAGATCGCCATCGGTACCGCCGCGTGGCGTAACAAGTTCGGACATGAGCAGGCGATGCACGGAACCTGACCGGCATCGTCTCGTTGACGTCTCGTCGAAGCAAACCAGGCAACGACAGTTCATCTGGATATGGTCGGGCGTTGGCACCGGCAAAGATCGATCGGAACAGGGCTTCAAGGGAGTTCAAGAGCCATGACGGCCAAGAAGCAGAAGACCGAAAGCAAGGACAAGAAGGCGCTGCGCTTGGCAGAGACCACCGACGTCTCACCCAAGCAGGCCAAGGAGCTCATGCGAAAGCATGGCAAGGACAGCCCCAAGGTCGAGAAAGAAGCCAGAAACTTCAAGGCGGAAGGATAGGATCCGCATTGAAGCCCGACCCGTATGACCCTGCAAGCGATCGACCGCCAGGCAATTCGGTATTAAGGGGGTGCCCCGGCCTTTTCGGCCGCGAGCGCAAAAGGGAAGCGCAGCACCAGGTTGCGGTTCTCGTCAAAAATCTCGAAGGCCAATCCGGTACGCAGCGGCTTGCCATGCAGCAGCTCTTCGGCGAGGATTTCCTTCGCCGACGCCATCGCGTTTTCCTCGGCGCTCGCGAGATCAGGAAATTCCTGGCCCTCCGGATCCTCCTGCAAGCTTCCGCTCTCATCTCGAAGGTCGAAAAAGTATCTGGACATGCCGACTGAACTCCTGCTCATCGCGATGGTGGCCTCGGAAGCGCCAGCCTCAGATTTCAGTGCCTGATATACCCGGATTGTCGAAGAGCACGGCGAGGCCATGCTCTATGGCGCAGGCCGCAATCAGATCATCGAAGGCCTTTCCCGAAAGCGGGCAACTTGGCATCACCTCTCGGATTGCGGTTCCGGCGTTGGCTGTAGAGATCACATCGTGGCGCTTCTTGCGTGTCTCGACATATTGCTCGACCAGGATTTTCAGGCGCCTCACCGCAACGTCGTCCGTAAACATGGATTCCTCAGCCAAAGCCTGAAGTAAGGCTGTCGGCCTGATCATCGTGCCGACGGTCTCGGGGTTAGCCGGGATTGCTCGCACAATATTTCCATGGGCAGTTGGTTCCCCCGACCGCTCGCTTGGTAATTTTCGTACAGGGAATACCCTTGCCCGCGCTTTCGTCGGGCCGAACCGACAGCCGACTTCAGATGCCGATGGCGAGCCTTCAGGCTTGCATCACCTTGCGGCTGTGACGTGCAACGACACTTTCCTCATCGGTCGCAATCACGCGCACCTCCACCTTGCTCTCCGACCGACTGATGATTTCGGCGTGGGTGTCGTTGGCGTGTTCTTCAAGCACCACGCCAAGCCAGGTCAATTTTTCGCATATGGCGTTGCGGATAGACGCGGACCGTTCGCCGATGCCGGCGGTGAACACGAGGCATTCAAGACCACCCATCGTGTTTGCAAGCGCCGCGGCCTCTCTCGCGGCGCGAAAGGCGAAAAGCGCCATCGCCTCATGAGCGCGAGGATCATTGCTCGCTTCCAGCGTCCTCATGTCGCCCGAAATACCGGATACGCCGAGCAGTCCCGACTTCTCGTAGAGGATTGTCTGCAGTTCCTCAGCCGCGATGCCTCTTTCCAGCAGGAAGTACAACAGCACGCCGGGATCGATGGCGCCGCACCGCGTGCCCATGACGAGGCCATCCAGCGCCGAAAACCCCATCGTCGTATCGATGCTCTTGCCCTGCTGCAAAGCGCAAAGGCTGGCACCATTGCCGAGATGGGCGACGATGGTGCGTTTCGTCGCAAGAGTTGGCGATATCCCGCTGAGTCGCCCGGCGATGTATTCATAGGAGAGACCGTGAAACCCGTAGCGGCGCAAGCCTTGCCCTTCATACTGGCGCGGAAGGGCGAAGCGCCGCACGAGCGGATCGATCGTCTGGTGGAAAGCGGTGTCGAAACAGCCAACCTGTGGCAAGTCCGGTTGCAAGGCAGCTATCGCGCGGACCGGCGCGAGACTGCGAGGCTGATGCAGCGGAGCAAGCGGCGCCAACCTGTCGATGGCGTCGATGATGTCTGGGGTCAGACGGACAGGTTCGATGAATTCGCTTCCGCCATGCACGACGCGATGGCCGGCGCAGAGCAGGTTTCTTTCGCCAATTTCGCTCTGCACCCAATTCAGCATCTCGCCTATGGCCGCATCACGCGGCTTGTCGGCGGCGAGCTGCCGCTCGCACTGCACCGTTCCGTCGGCCGCTTTTGCGCGGAGTGTGGGTGTGTCGCCCAAGTCCAACGTGCCGCGTGAAACGAGCTGCAGATCCTGCGACGAGGCAACATCGTAAAGCGCGAACTTTATGCTGGACGAACCGGCATTCAGCGCCAGGATCGACCGGCGGATCATCGGCGCGCCTTTGCCGCGCTTTTGCCGGGCCAGCTCCATTCCTGGATTTCGGGCATGTCTTCGCCGTGCTCGCGGACATAGGCCCTGTGCTTCACCAGCCGGTCGTGGAGTTCGCCCGCAAGCCCTTCGGCCCTTTCGGCCAGTCCCGGCACGCGTTCGATGGCGGCGAGCGCGAGGTGGTGGCGATCGAGTTCATTGAGCACCACCATGTCGAACGGCGTCGTCGTGGTGCCCTCCTCGCGGAAGCCATGCACATGCATGTTGTCATGGTTGGCGCGACGGTAGGTCAGGCGATGAATGAGATAGGGATAGCCGTGATAGGCGAAGATGACAGGCCGTGTCTTCGTGAACAACGCGTCGAAGTCTCCATCGGCGAGGCCGTGCGGGTGCTCGGTGTTCGACTGCAGCGTCATCAGGTCGACAACATTGACGACACGTATTTTCAGGTCGGGGATCGCAGAGCGCAGAATGTCGGTCGCGGCCAACGTTTCCAGGGTCGGCACGTCGCCGGCGCAGGCCATGACCACGTCGGGCTCTTCGCCCTGAGCAACCGTACCGGCCCATTCCCAGATGCCCGCCCCCGCCTTGCAATGCGCTTCGGCTTCTTCAATGGACAGCCATTGCGGTGCCGGCTGCTTGCCGGCGGTAATGACATTGATGCGATTATAGGTTCTCAGGCAATGATCGGTGATCCACAGCAGAGTGTTGGCATCCGGCGGAAAATAGAGCCTTACCGTATCGGCCTTCTTGTTGGCGACCAGATCGGCAAAGCCCGGATCCTGATGGCTGAAACCATTGTGGTCCTGCCGCCAGACATGGGAGGTCAAAAGGTAATTGAGCGAGGCGATCGGCTTGCGCCAGGCAAGCTCGCCGGCGGTCTTCAGCCATTTGGCATGCTGGTTGACCATCGAATCGACAATGTGGATGAAGGCTTCATAGCAGGAGAACAGGCCGTGCCGGCCGGTGAGCAGATAGCCTTCGAGCCACCCTTGGCAAAGATGCTCACTGAGCACTTCCATGACACGTCCGTCACGGGAAAGATGGACGTCGTAGGGTTCGATGCGCTGCATCCAGATCCGATCGGTAACTTCGAACACCTCATCGAGGCGGTTGGATGACGTCTCGTCCGGCCCCATCAGGCGAAAATTCCGCGCCTCGGCATTGAGGCGGAACACCTCGCGAAGATAGCTTCCGCAAATCCGCGTCGCTTCAGCGATGACGCCACCTGGACGCGGCACTTCCAGCCCCAGGCTTTTCCAGTCTGGAAGCACAAGATCGCGCTTCAGCAGTCCGCCATTCGCGTACGGGCTTGCACCCATGCGCTTTGTCCCTGTTGGGGCAAGTGCCGCTAGCTCTGGCAACAGGTGTCCGCTTTCATCGAACAGCTCTTCCGGTTTGTAGCTTCGCATCCAGTTTTCGAGGATTGCGCGGTGGTCCTCATTTCCGCGTGCGTTCGACACCGGCACTTGATGCGAGCGCCAGAAACCCTCAACCTTCTCGCCATCGACCTCCTTGGGACCTGTCCACCCCTTGGGGCTGCGCAGCACGATCATCGGCCATTGCGGGCGTTGACCATGCCATCCCGGAGCCCGTGCCTGCTCCTGAATGGACCGGATGCGATCGAGCACCGTGTCGAGCGTCGCGGCCATCGACTGGTGCATGGAAAGCGGCTCGTGGCCTTCGACGAAGAACGGTTCGTAGCCATAGCCGGCGAAAAGCTTTCGCAATTCCTGGTCGTCCATGCGGCCGAGGATCGTTGGGCTGGCGATCTTGTAGCCGTTGAGATGCAGGATCGGCAGGACGGCGCCGTCCGACATCGGGTTCAGGAACTTGTTGGAATGCCATGCCGCCGCGAGCGGACCGGTCTCGGCTTCGCCGTCACCAACGACGCAGGCAACCACCAGGTCCGGATTGTCGAAGGCCGCACCGAAGGCATGGACCAAGGCATATCCCAGTTCACCGCCCTCATGGATTGAGCCGGGCGTCTCGGGCGCGGCATGGCTTGGCACGCCGCCGGGGAAGGAAAACTGCCGGAACAGTTTCCTGAGGCCGTCTTCGCCCTGCCCGATATCGGGATAGATCTCGCTATAGGTGCCCTCGAGCCAGGTGTTGGCAACCATTGCGGGACCGCCATGGCCCGGGCCGCAGATAAACAGAACATCAAGGTCGCTTTCGCGGATAACGCGGTTCATATGCAGGTAGAGAAAATTCAGCCCCGGCGTCGTGCCCCAATGTCCAAGCAGCCGCGGCTTGACATGTTCGGCCTTCAACGGTTCGCGCAACAGCGGATTGTCGAGCAGGTAGATCTGGCCGACCGAGATATAATTCGCGGCGCGCCAGTAACGGTCCAAAAGGTCGATCCGTTCGTGGCCGATAGCCTGCGGCGTCGCGGCTGCCTTGTCGTTCATCGACATCTCCAGCTTCGGTTCGCTGGTGATAACTGGGGCATTTTTGCGCTTGAGCAACCCCCGACTGCCGCCGTCCGGGGCGGCGTCGCGACCCGCGCAGCCAAGAGACCGGACGCTATCCCGGCGGGCACACGGCTCTGTCCGCAGATAGTCGGGAACCTTGAAGTCTTCTGGCGGTTAGAAACTGGAATCGCGAAGGCAGGCTCAAGGCAGGTACCGCGAAGGATCGCCTCGAAGCGTTGCACCAAAGGGGAGCTAAAAGATGCTCGATCTTCCTCGTGCCCGTGATCGAATGGTCAAAATCCATGTCGGCCGGCGCGGCATCCATGACCGTGAGATTCTGCAGGCTATGCGCGAAGTTCCACGCGAGGCCTTCGTCGAACCCGGCTTCGAGGAATTTGCTTATGAAGACACGCCGCTGCCGATCGCCGACGGCCAGACCATATCGCAACCCTACATTGTCGCGTTCATGATCGAGATGGCGGATGTCAAACCGGGTGACCATGTGCTCGAAATTGGCACCGGCTCGGGGTACGCGGCCGCGGTGATGAGCCGGATCGTCGAACAGGTCTACACGATAGAGCGTCATCCCGGTTTGGCCGAAACCGCGAAGCGGCGGTTTGAAAAACTCGGCTACCAAAACATCGAGGTTCGGACAGGCGATGGCACCAAGGGCTGGCCGCAGGCGGCGCCGTTCGATGCCATCGTGGTGACAGCCAGCGGTCCCGGCGCACCGCTCGCCCTTCAGGAACAACTCGATGTCGGCGGCAGGCTCGTCATTCCGGTCGGCGACGACCCGGATTTGCAACGTCTGCTCAAAGTCACCCGGACAGGCGCCGCAACCTATAGCGAGGAGGATTTCGGCGGTGTGCGCTTCGTCCCTCTGATCGGCGAGCAGGGTTGGTCGGAAAACGGCACAGTCACCGACGTCGGTCGTCCGCTTCGACATCCCCATCCGATCAGCCTGCCTGATATGATCGCGGCCGCGGCCGAACCCCTGCCCGATTTCGACGATCCGGCCTTCGGCGCATTGTTCGATCGGTTCGCCGACCGGCGCATTGTTCTGCTTGGCGAGGCAAGCCATGGCACGTCCGAATTCTACAGGGCGCGCGCGGCAATCACCCGCAGGCTCATCGAACGCCACGGCTTCACCATCGTCGCGGTCGAGGCGGACTGGCCCGACGCGGCGGCGATCGACCGCTACGTTCGCCATCGTCGGCCCCGAACCGGCACTGGTGCGCCATTCCAGCGATTTCCGACGTGGATGTGGCGCAACACCGATGTCGCGGCCTTCACCGACTGGATGCGCCGTCACAACGAGAAGCTAGAGCCTTCGGAGCAAGCAGGGTTCTACGGCCTCGACATCTACAATATGAGCGGTTCCATCGGCGCGGTCCTCGACTATCTCGACCGGGTCGATCCCCAGGCAGCCAAGATCGCGCGCGAACGCTATGGCTGTCTGACGCCCTGGCAACACGAACCGTCCACCTACGGCCGCGCGGTGCTCACCGCCGGCTATCAAAAATGCGAAAAAGCGGTGCTGGAACAATGCCGGGACTTGCTCGCCAAACAGCTCGAATATGCGAAAAGGGACGGCACCGACTTTCTCGACGCCAGTCAGAATGCCCGGCTGATCGCGTCCGCCGAACACTATTACCGGATCATGTACTATGGCGGTGCGGAGTCCTGGAACCTGCGCGACACGCACATGTTCGAAACGTTGGAACATTTGCTGCATGCCGGCGGCCCCAACGCCAAGGCCGTGGTGTGGGCGCACAATTCCCATATCGGCGATGCCCGCTTTACCGAGATGGGCGTCGTCAGGGACGAACTGAACATCGGCCAACTCTGCCGGCAGCGTTTCGGGGATGAGGCAGCGCTGATCGGTATGGGCACGCATTCCGGCACTGTAGCGGCCGCCAGCAACTGGGATGGCAAAATGGAGGTGAAGCAAATTCGCGCGTCGCACGCCGACAGCTACGAACGGCTTTGCCACGATTCCCTTGTGTCGCGGTTCCTGCTCGACCTCGGGCGCGACACAACGCTGCGTGAGCGGTTGCTGGAACGAAGGCTGGAGCGATTTATCGGCGTGATCTACCGGCCGGAAACCGAGCTGGGCAGCCACTATGCGGACGCTTCCCTGCCCCGGCAGTTCGACGCGTTCGTATGGTTCGACAAAACCGCGGCAGTGACGCCGCTTGGCCCGGAGCATGCAAGAACCGGCGTTCCCGACACCTATCCATTCGGGCTTTAGCCGGCGCGCGGCGAACCAATGAAGAAGCCGAGGCGTGGAACCGGAACGAATTATCCGCTCTGCGATTTCAAAACTGCAATCCCCGTCGAAGGAGTTTTCTCATGACCGGAACCAAACATCCGAAATGGAAAAAACCAAGCGATGCCGACTTGGCGAATAATCCTGGTATCGGGACTTCCAAGGGAACGATCAAGGAAGGCGAAGAGTTCGAGCTTGAAGGCGAGAACACGGTCGAAGGTGACGTCGAAAACGACACGACCGCCGCTGGCGGGATCGATCCAAGACAAAAGATGCGGACCAACAAATAGCTGCCCTGCGCGTCGCTGGGATCAACTTCGCCGGAAGGAGTGAACCATGCCACTTGCCCTTAGCAGTGCCGCCTTTGCCGAAGGCGGACAAATTCCCGAAAGATACACACGAGACGGCAAAAACGTATCGCCGCCGCTGAAATGGTCTGGAGTGCCAGATGAAGCAAAGAGCCTCGTTCTCGTCGTTCAGGATCCTGACGCGCCGAGCGGAACGTTTGGTCATTGGGCGGTGTTCAACATCTCCCCGGACACAAGGGAACTTCCCGAGGCCGAAAGCGGCAAGCCGGGTCCGGGCGCCCTCAGGCAAGCAACGAACGATTTTGGCAACGCCTATTACGACGGCCCTGAGCCGCCGGTCGGACATGGCGTTCACCATTACCATTTCCGGCTGGCCGCGCTCGACACCCCGAGCCTTGCCATTCCAGCCAGCGTGGGCATCGAGCGCATCTGGCGGGAGGCGCAGAAACATTCGCTTGAGCAGGCTGAACTCATCGGAACCTACGAGCGCAATTCGTAAGTTAATGACCAGGGGCGACCGAGGTGGCCTGCTGCGCGGAACGGTTCTCCTCCTCGCCGGTTGTCTGGGAAAGGAGATGGCGCCATGTTTGGAGATATCATGTGGTTGGTCGTCGTTGCCGGCGGCCCATTGCTGCTGATCGTGCTGATGGCCTATGCCGTTATCGCACGCCGTCGGCGTGGACCCGCCGAACGAAGGGAGAGCGACCGAGCGACCGACCGGCTATACCAGGACAAGCGTTGATCCGCATCGGCGAGACCTCCGATTGGCAAGACATCCAATCGGCAAGACATCCAATCGGCAAGACAGGGGATCGTATGCCGCACCGAAGCGACGACGATCCCCAACTACGGTCAGCGCATTATCCTTTGCCGCAACCACGCAAAGAACCTGCCGCTGATGGCTGAGCGGACCCGCGTCGCAGCCCAGCGCGCTTTCATGGTTGAGCCGACGTGGCAATCGCAGACGATGTCGTGCAACTGCCAGTCGTTCAACTCGAAAAAGCGCTTTGCCTCACCATATGTGTCGTCTTTCAAACCCGATGCGCGCAGCACTGGATCTTCGAAGGCAACCGAAATTGCCGTACCCTCGCCCCGCATCATCGCACGTGCTTCAGGGTGCAAATGTTCAGTGCCTGCAAAGGCCCCAAGGCATCGCTCGGGATTACGCTCCAGCAGTTCAGCCCAGCGCTCTACGCGCTGATTTCGTGTCATTGCGGAATAGGCAGCCGACGATTCAATCTTGGCGACGGCATGCAGTTGGTCGAGTGTTTGATGTTTCATGGCCAGCTCCTGTTGAGGCAGCGAAGCGCCCACGCCTTCAAGGGAATTACCGCGCGTTAATGCTTCGACAAGAGCGCCAGGCTGGAGAATTCGACACAACCGGATTGGGCCGGCGGGATCATAAACACGCCGGCTGCGTTCATCGACGGGGCTGCTTGTGACAAGCCACTGATCCGCGACGGGATGCATCCATGTTCATCCAGCCAATCGACTATTTCCTTGCCGTCTGGTTCGCTCTTGCCGCCGCCTCGACGCTTTATGTCGGCTTCGATCAATACCGCAACAATCCCGAACCGGTGGTGATGAAATGGGGTTTCATCCTGGTGACCCTCTATATGGGTCCATTGGGGCTGCTGCTTTATGTGCTTGCAGACAAGGAGCCACGGCCGGGCGAGCATGAAGACTTTACCAGGCCGCTGTGGAAACAGGGGGTCGGTTCGACCATCCACTGCGTTGCCGGCGATGCGACCGGCATCATTCTCGCCGCAGTCATCACGGCAACGCTTGGCTTGCCGATGTGGCTCGACCTCATCGTCGAATATCTGGCGGGCTTTGCCTTCGGCCTGTTCATCTTCCAATCGCTGTTCATGAAATCGATGATGGGCGGCACCTACTGGGAGAACGTGCGCAAGAGCTTCCTGCCCGAGTTCATCTCGATGAATTTCATGATGGCCGGCATGGCACCCGTCATGAGCTTTCTGATGATGGGGCGCGACATGCGCGCCATGGAGCCGAACGAGCTTTTGTTCTGGGGCGTGATGTCGATCGGCGTCATCGCTGGCTTCACGCTCGCCTATCCGGCCAATGTCTGGCTGGTCGCGCGCGGGCTGAAGCACGGATTGATGACGCAGCGCCCGCAGGCGAACGAAACGAGCAGTGGAGAGCCGACCGCCCACCAACAGCATGCTATGCATCACCCCAACGCCGGCGACGGCCGACGAAGCCGCAACACCTCCCATAAGTCCAAACGCAGCGGCCACCAGATGGAGACGGACGCTACCACGCCGCAGATTGCGGCCCTCGGTATTGTGTCGGTGTTGGCGCTGGCGATCGGCATGGCCGCGCCGGCCAACTGGCTGAACCTGACGCTTTCGGCGCGTGACGTCGGCGGCGCGATCATGCCGCAAGGCATGATCATGGGTCGCGACACGCCGGCGGAGGCCATGCGTGACATGGCTGCAACCGATCCGCGTCGCGTTACCTCGTCCTATGCTCTTGCCGCCAAGGGCGACCAGGAACTGCCATTCCGCCTGGAGAACGGCGTCAAGGTGTTCGAGCTCAGACCATCGGTGGTCCGCTGGCAGATCCTGCCCAACGTCGCGGTCGACGCCTATGCCTACAATGGCCAGATTCCCGGTCCGCGCATCCACATTCGCCAGGGCGATAAGGTTCGCATCGACGTCACCAACGACCTGCCCGAAGAAACCACGGTGCATTGGCACGGCATGATTCTGCCGAACCAGATGGATGGGCCTGCCGAGATCACCCAGCCGCCGATCGAACCTGGACAATCCTATTCCTATGCATTCACCGCGACCCAGCACGGGACCTATTTCTATCATCCGCATGCCAAGCCGGACCGCACCCAGGCGCTGGGGCTTTATGGGGCGCTGATCATCGATCCCGCCAATCCTGCCGACGAGGTTCCGGCTGACCACGACTATGTCATCGAACTTCAGGAATGGCTGGTGCGTGATGGGCTGACCTACCCCTCAATGCCAATGGAAGGCGGCATGCCGAACTTCTTCACCATCAACGGTAAGGCCTATCCCGCAACCGACACCATTCCTATGAAGGTGGGCGAGACGCTGAAGGTGCGTTTCATCGGCACCAACAACGGCTTCGTCCATCCAATGCATATCCATGGCGGACCCTTCGAGATCGTCGCCCGTGACGGTGAGACGCTTTCTCCCTCGGCACGCTTCCTGGCCGATACCATCAATGTCGGACCGGGACAGCGCTATGACGTCGTGTGGAAGGCGCTGCGTCCCGGCAAGTGGCTCATTCACTGCCACATCCCGCATCACACGACGAACAACAATGTCGAGGAGAAGGGCGGCGGCGGGTTGATGGTCGTCATCGACGTCGGCTAGATCTGCCAACCCCTGTGGATTTACCGATGTTATTCGGAGGCCGCGTTGTTGCGCGCTACTTCTTGATAATGGTTCCGTTGCGCAAGTCGAATGCTTCGGTACCGCGAGCCTGACGGTAGAAATCGTCCTGCAATTCGCCCCACTCGCCGAGAAAGGCGCCGCAATTGCTGCAATGAATTGGCGTCGATTCCTCCGCGTTGTCGGGAATGTCCATTTGGATAGTCCCACAAGCCTTGCAATCGAGTTTGTCGTCCAACCGTCGTCCCATTTCCCAATGATTGCGCATTTTCGGCCATGAGCCAATTGTCGATTTCGTACCAAATCGCTTCAACCGCCGGTGAGTCCTCCAGCCATGGCTCATCGGTCAATCGCGAGAGTCAAAAAGGACGGCCAGCCCCAGTTCCCGTGCCAGCTCGACGATCGTCTCCATCAACTCATCGTCTGTGTCCTGCAAATAAGGCGCGTCCCTGCGAGCGGCCTCTATCGCCGCTTTGACCGAAACAATGTCGCCGTATCGCGCACTTCGAAGCTCCTCTGCCAGAAACGCCTTGGCGGTACCGACAGGTCTTATTGCCCATCTGGCGATGCTCATGCGGCTCCCTCCCATGGTCACCTCTGCTTGATTTTGATCCTGTCCAAGGTGCAGATCAATCGATGGTACGATTCCGTACGAAACCGCCCAACCGGTTGGGAGACAGCCGTGTGACGGACGCCCTGGCCAAGGTTTTCGGCGTCTCTCTGGGGTGAGTTGGGACGAAATCGCCCGGCGGGACTAGCCCCGCGGGAACCATCGCTCAGCATGGGGGTTTCTTCAAAATCTCCTCGAGGATGCAAGGAGCGACCATGCGCATGTTGACGATAGCTCTCGCACTTTCCGGGGCGGTCATCATTCAGCCCGTCTACGCCCAAACTGTTGGACCGCAGCCTCCCCAGGTGACGCCACCGCAGGGCGAAGTGCAACCGGAGCTGGCGCTGCCAGATCCAGGCTCTGCTGATTTGAATTTCACCGGCGTTGCCATTATCGCCGTCGAGGATTTGCCTGACGAAATCAAGGCGCAGGCGGATGCCGTGATCAATCAAACCAGCGCCGAAGATTTGCTTCGCCTGCAAAACTCAGTCGATGCTTCGCCTCAGGCGACATCGGCTTTGAGGGCGAATGGGCTCAATTCCTCGCAGGTTGTCGCTGCAAACATAGATGGCGATGGCACGCTGACCCTGATCATCCAGACGACGACTTGAGGCGCCGAAGCAACCATTCAACTTTGCCGCTCTGCAGGCGATGGGCTTTCTGTCTCGAGGTTGCGCACTTGCCCCGCGATAAAGAAGCTCCCCTTCGTCTATGCGTGGACGGGAGGCTCTTCATTCTCGTCGGGATTGGGCAGCGGGGTCTCGTCCGGGAGCCTTTCCGGTTCGGGTTCCTCGATCGGCTGGGGCTTCCATGTTGGAGGCGGCACGGGCACATCGCGATTTGGGTCTGGCTGTCTTGGCTGTGGCATCTAACTATCTCCGTTCAGTCGGAACAACTCGTGCGCCGTGGCATGGTTCCTGGCAGAATCCAGCCATCGAGATCGTTACGCCCTCAGGGCACGCGCATGTTGGTCCGCCCAGGTGCCGGCCCAAAAGTTTGCAGATCGTTCGGAACCGGTCGGATTTTCGAGCCGTTGTCATCGACAGGGATCAAGGAGAAGCGCGATGAAGGACAAGCAAGGAAATATCGACCATACATTGCCGCAGGTCGCCATCGACGATCAGCAGGTGCGACAACTGGCGGCCACGACCGATTTGCCGTCCAGGCAGGCTCGCGAACTGGTGCGCCGTCACGGCAACGATCCCCGGAAGCTGGAAGAGTTGGCGAAGTCGATCAACGCCACCAATTGAGTTCAGGCCAATGGGCACCACGGCGCATGCCGCTGGCGTCAGATTTCGAGCAAGGCGTAGGGGCGGCCGCTTGGCTTGGTCACATGCATGGCGACGTTGTAGACCTTGGCTCCGCCAGGCGTTTGACCTTCGTAAGAACCGCGATGTGCATGACCGTGCACGACAGCACTAACCTGGAATCGATCGATCGTCTCCGCCAGGCGTGAAGAGCCCAAAAATGGAAATATCTCCGGCGGTTCTCCCGCGACTGTGTCGGCAATCGGCGCATAGTGGAGGATCACCAGCGTGCGCTTCGCCCGCACCTGGCGCATCGCGTTTTCAAGTCGCATTGCCTCGTTCACGCTTTCGGCGACCATCGTTTTGATGGCCGGTTCACCGAATGAGCCGAGCATGCGTGACCCGAAGCCGCCTATGAATCCCTTCACGCCGACAAAACCCACCTCTTCGATTTCGACTGCCTGCCCGTCGAGGAGATGAACATGCGCCTGGCGCAGGATGTTCGTGACGTCTTCCACCGCACCAGACTCGTAGTCATGATTGCCGAGCACCGCCACGACCGGGATCGAGCAGTTGCGCAGATCCTCGGCCAGCATCTCCGCTTCACGAGGCTTGCCGAGATTGGTCAGATCTCCCGTGAGAACGAGAATGTCCGCTTCGCTCGAAATCTCGCCGAAGAGGTTTCGATACGAGGTTTGCGCATCTTCCCGCACATGGAGATCCCCGACCGCGGCAACTTTGAGCGCGCGTGCGCCGTCCTTGGGCCCGCTGCTCTTGACGGGATCAGCCATCACGGAATTCTCCCACACCACCGACGCCGGCGAAGCCCCATTCCTTGACGTCGATTTCGTAATCGGTTTGCGAAAGCAGCCGCCCACGGCAGATCTTCATCCTTGGAGACGGCAACTGCCGTTGCTTGGCGAGGCGGTCGAGCAATTCATCGAGCAGCCACGCCGGGATATGGTCGCGCTCGCTCGGATAGATCCATCTGAAATTGATAAGCTGCATCAACAGAACCTCCCAATGAACCTCCAGATAAGAAAGCAGCCGGTGCCAATCGATCTGATCGCCCGCCTTGAGAATCGTATGAGCGATATCGGCGCCATCGTGTCGCCCTCTGTCCTGGATAAAGCATTTGGACCAGATGAGTTCGGTCGGGCCGATGATCCGCACCCTGCTGCCCAACAGCTCTGTTTGGCGGGCGTGTTCCAGCCACAGGTCGCCAACAGGCACCGTGCCGTTGGCCGAGCCGAATATGACGTCGAAGAAATGCGTGCCCTTGAACACCTTGCCGAGCCACCGGTCATCCTCGATTTCGACGGCATATCCAAGCTGCTTGAAATGGGCGAGGATCCGCGCGTAATCGCCTGCCTTGCAGAAAATATCGAGGTCCTTGGTCTGGCGGGTGACACCCGTATAAGCGCTTACCGCGTAAGTCCCGGCGACCAGAAAGGGTATGTCGGTGGCGGTAAGCTCGCGGATTGCTTCCGTGTAAAATACCTCCGCCTCGGCATTTTTGAGCGTCGGCGCCGCTTTTGCATCGATCTTGGGAAGCGAGACCAGAACGTTTTCAGGCAATGGACCATTGGTCATGAAACGATGACTCCGAATCCGGCAACCGGTAGTCGCCCGCTGTGGTAACAACGTGAACCTCGCCTGGTTCCGCTACCAGGCGACCAGCCAAGGTTCATTCTCGTCACGCACTGGAAATTTCGGGATCGCGCCTGCCGATCCAAACCGCCAACGTCCTCGTCGGCAGCGCAATGTCGCCTCGAGATCGGCCCATGCCACCGCCAATGTCCCATTGGCCCAAATTTGAAACACCAGGTGGGTGATCGATCTCGATTGTTTTAGAGTTTATTGGGCTTACCCAATCGGCCCACAAAGCTGAAGCCGAGGCGCTTGACTTAGACGCAACCGATTGGCGTGCGCTAAGCCATCATCAGGATCCATCAAGCCATGACACCCTCGCCTCCCTTTCTCGGCTTTCCCGATCGCCTGACAGATGGTCACATGCCCCGCGCAGTGATCTTCGGAGCCGGTCACGGCAGCACTTATCCCGGCAAGGACAGCCGCGGCCATGCCTTGGCGGCGGATGCCATCCGAACTGCGAGCCAGGACGATGCCGCGCTCGTCGAGCACTGGGATTTCGATCTCGGTGGCCCGCTGTTCGACGGCAAGCCGGCCTCTTGCATCGACGTCGGCGATATCTTGACCACCATGCATGACAATGCCGGCAACAGGGTCAGGATCGAGGCAAAGACGCGCGAAATCCTGGTATTGCCGGCCGTGCCGATCCTGATCGGCGGCGACTGTTCCATGACCATTCCCTTCCTCTCCGGCTTTGCGGAGCACGGGCCGGTCTGGGTCCTGCAGATTGACGCCCATATCGACTGGCGCGACGAGGTGCATGGCGAACGCTACGGCTATTCGAGCCCGATGCGCAGGGCGAGCGAGATGCCGCATGTCGCAGGCATGGTGCAAGTCGGCCTGCGCAGCGTCGGCAGCGCACGCATCACCGAGATCGAAGCGGCACGGCGCTATGGCAGCCGCTTCGTGACCGCCCGCGAGGTTCACGCTCAGGGCGTCGAAGCCGCGCTCCGGCATATTCCGGAAGGCGCGCGGGTTGTCGTCACCCTCGACTGCGACAGCCTTGATCCAAGCATCATGCCGGGCGTGGCGGCGCGTACACCCGGCGGCCTCACCTACATGGAGGTGATCGACCTGATCGCCGGCCTCGGCAGACGGGCCCGGATCGCAGGGTTCGACCTTGTCGAGTTCTATCCTCCGGCTGACATTGACGACCTGTCAGCGCTGACCGCCGCGCGCCTTCTCGTCAATGTGGTCGGCACCGTCGTCCGGCAGGTTTGACGTCAAAATCCTGCTCTCCGCCGCAGACCTGCCCAAAAGCGCGTGAGCGAGCTTGCGGTTGAAATGCCCTTTTCCACACCTGGGTATTCGATCCTGCCTTGTCCGACCGGCTCGTCGCTCCAGACCAAGTTGAAAGCAATGCCCTTGAGCCCAAGCTCCCCGATCCGGCGTACGATCGTCTCCTGCAGATAGATATCGGATATTCGCACCCCATCGGCACGCTCGGGCAGCTTGAATATCTCGGCACCGCCGATTGCGTCCGCTCGAAGGACGAGGCTTTCGATCACCATTATGCCGCCATCGTCAAAGCGAACCATCTTTGAACGTTCCTCGTCCAGCGCATCGATCACGGTGGTGACATTGAAGAGCGATATTGGCTCGTCAGCACGAAGCGGCAGGAATTCACCGTACGGTTCGAGGGTTGGCCGAAGCAACTTCAACGCCCTCGCCCGCAGGATGAGCGCATGCTCGCCAAGCCATGGAAAATCTGAATATTGCCGGAGCGTACCGTCGTCGTGTTCGCACAGGATCTCCATCCCGGGCGGATGCCATTGTGTCTGCTTCCGGCCGCAGAGCGTCGAAAACAGCTGGTAGTCGTCCGCCTGTCGAGGAAGGACCCATTCCTGTCCTTCGACCACACTCAGGACATAGATATTCATCCGATCCCCCGCACATCATTGCCTTGGTAGACTCGGCCTGCTGCGCGGCTCTTCGCGCGCGTTCTCACCGCTGGTCCGCGACAGCCGTTTGCGGCACCGGCAGCAATTCGGGTGCATCCATCCCCTTGAAAGGGTCACGCCAGGCGTCGATGTCTTCAAGCCGACGGTACCAGCGGCTGACAGAGGAATAATCGTCGAGCGGCAATCTGGCGGCATCGTTGAACGGCAGAAAGGTCGCCATTCGAAAATCGGCATAGGAAACCGAATTCCCGACCAGCCACTGCCGCTCGGCAAGCACGGCGTCGAGTATTGCCGCGGCCGTATGGAATTGGTTTAGGCCCTCCTCCACCCGCTTCTGATCGATCGGGCCGATGCCGTACCGCTGTTTGGTCCCACGTTCGAAATGCACCGTGTCGCAAGCGAGTGCGAAGTGCTCCTTGCCCCAGCTGAGCCAACGGATCATCTCGGGTTCGTCATCGCCGGTGCGCCAGAAATCCGAATGCGCGTCGCGCGAGAGCCTGCAGGCTATGGCGTCTGCCTCCCAGAGGCTCTTTCCCTCATCATCCACAAGGATGGGCAGTGAGAGATTGGGATTTAACGGCCGATATTTCTCCGCCTGCCCCGGAGCGAAGGGCGAGGCGAATTCAAATTCGACTTTCGCGTCGAGATGGAGTGCCGCCGCGACCGCCAATCGAGGGTTGGGATTGCGGCTGAAATACAGCTTCATAGGGCACTCCCGGCGTGACTGGATCTGCCGATCAGGAACGTCATAGCAGCCGTGTCTGATAGCTCATCACGCGCTTTGCCCCCGGCGCGACCAGCATCAGGCCTGGTTTGTCGACAAAATCACCATCGAAATCCACCGGGCTTGCAAGGCCGTGCCAAGGTTCGATGCAAAGGAATGGCGCGCCGCCCGGCTTTGACCAGACGCCCAACTCCCGAACCCCTTGCCAGGACATCTCCAGAGCCGGGCCACGCTCAGCGGCATAACGCACGCTGGAGCTGGCGATCTGGTCCATGATCACCGCGTCCTCGTCGAACAACCGCTCAGAGAGCGGGAGTATGTTGCCTTCGACAGGCGTCGGCTGTGGCGTTTTCAGCAGCAGTCCGTCCTTAAGACGGCGGATCGGCGCCGGCTCATCATCGGCAAAGATCAGCCGGTAATCCGCCTTGGCCAAATCCGGCTGCAAGGGCCAATTGAATGCCGGGTGCGCCCCGATCGATGCCGGCAGGAGCTCATCACCGGTGTTGGTGATGTCGAAAGTCACATCAAGCTGCTGGCGGACCAGCGTATAGGTCACTTCAAGCCGAAAGGCGAACGGATAGCGCGCCCAGGTGTCGGCGTCGTCAGTGAGCACCAGCGTGCAGGATCTCGCCCCCTTCTGCGTCCAGGCAAACGGCTTGTCGCGCCCAAACCCGTGCTGCGTCATTGGATAGGTCCGGCCGCGATGGCGCAGATGATCGCCCGCCAGCCGCCCCACGATCGGGAACAGCACCGGCGAGTGCCGCCGCCATTCTGGCCCCGCCTGCCACAGGAATTCAAATCCGTGCGCGTCTTGCAGCGAAATCAGTTCGGCACCCTGCGCGACGATGGTCGCCGAGATGCCGTCGCCATGAAGCGTTTGGCTGTCCTGTGCCACATTTCCTCGCGGGTCGTTGTTGAAGGCCGGCGCGGTCGGCAGACTAGCAAAAGCTCTTGGGGACTCAAGGTGTAGCCTGGTTCTGCAGGAACGAATTGTGGCCGGAGGATCTACCGCCCGCCACCACTCCACAAAAAGAACAAAAAACCACCCTCTTTCCCCCAACGAAAAATCGTTATTAACGTTATCCCGTAAAATTAAGCAACAACAGGAAAATATTTAATAAATT